>JAHJCH010000034.1 GCA_018813065.1 Myxococcota bacterium | reverse complement strand
CCGCGATCCCGCCGCCGCCCGCGATCCCGCCGCCGCTGCCCGCCTCGCCGCCCCAGGGCACGCCGCCGGCGTCATCACAAGCACACAAGCCCCAGCTGGCGGAGAGATCACAGACTTGCACGCCCTCAGCGCCGCTCAGGCAGCGACACGCCGCCGTCGCGCCGGGATCACAAGGCGACGCCTCATCATCCAAGCCCCCGGTGCAGCCCCAAAAGGCGAGGACACACGCGCTCATGGAGATCCATGGCTTCATCACACACTCCGGCTTATTTTTTCGTCGAGGATATTAGCGTCTCTGACCGACGAACGCGCTGGGGATGAGCCGCAGCGACGGCAAAAAACGCTATGCTGCGGCTCTTTTATCAAGGCGACGCGCCCAGAGGAGGCCCTGATGACGCCCGCGCAGCTCCAAAAGTCCCTTGAGCGCCTCATCGAAGCCGAGATCCGCCTCAGCGTGATGATCTGGGGGCCGCCGGGGGTGGGCAAATCCAGCATCGTGGCCCAGACCGCCGCGCGCTTTGGCCTGCGCTTCATTGATCTGCGGCTGAGCCAGCTGGCGCCGACCGATCTGCGTGGGCTGCCTGTGCCCAAGGATGGGATCAGCGCCTGGTATCCGCCGGAGTTCTTGCCGCGCGAGGGCCACGGCGTGCTCTTTATGGATGAGCTGAACATGGCGCCGCCGACCCTCCAGGGGATCGCCCAGCAGCTCATCTTGGATCGCCGCGTGGGCGCCTACCAGCTCCCCGAGGGCTGGTTTATCTGGGCGGCGGGCAACCGCAAGGAGGATCGCGCGGCGGTCTTCGAGATGCCCAGCCCGCTGGCCAACCGCTTTATCCATTTCGAGGTCCAGCCGCACCTGGAGGGCTTTCGCGACTACGCGATCCAGGCGGGGCTGGACGAGCAGATCGTCGCCTTCCTCAGCTATCGACCCGAGCTGCTGCACAAGCCCACGGCCCATCAGCCCGCCTGGCCGTCGCCGAGGGCCTGGGAGATGGCCTCCAAGCTCCACCGCGCGGGCATGGCCATCGAGGCCGCCGTCGGCCAAGGGCCGGGCGAGGAGTTTGAGGCCTTCATCGCGCTCTACCGCGAGCTGATCGACGTCGATCGTATCCTCGACGGCGGGGGAGAGGGGGTGAGCTTCCCGCGCAAGCCCTCCATGCGCTACGCGCTGGCCGTGGCCTTGGGGATGCGCGCCGACACGCTGCCGCGCGCCTTAGCGGCCCTGCGCTGGATGCACGCCGAGGCCGAGGCCGAGTGGCTGACGCTGATGTTCAACCACCTCATGCCCACGCTCCAGCGTGAGGGGCTGATCGGCGGGCTGATCGGCGCCTTGGCGCAAGCGCCTCAGCTCCATGAGGCGCTGCGTGAGGCGCTGACGGCGATGCACACATGAGCGATCTCGACGCGCGGATCAGCCGGGCGCGGCTGCGGCTGCGCGCGCGCGATCCCTTCTTCGCCACGCTGACGCTCTTCGCGCGCGTCATCCCCCGCGAGGACATCCCCACGGCGCAGACCGACGGGCTGGACATCTTCTATCGCCCCCGCTTCTTGGCGGGGCTCAGCGACGAAGGCCTAGAGGCGGTGCTGCTCCATGAGGTGCTCCACGCCGCGCTCCTGCACGTGACGCGGCGTGGCCCGCGTGAGCCGGTGCGCTGGAACGTGGCCGCCGACGTGGTGGTCAACGGGATGATCGCCGCGCTGCCGGGGCTGCGGCTGCCCTCGGGGGCCATCCGCGAGCCCGCGCTGGAGTCCCGCTCGGTGGAGGAGATCTACGCGCTGCTGCCCGAGACGCTGCCCGCCGTCTCCCTGTGTATGCCGGGCGACGAGGCGGGCGCGCTGAACGAGGCGTTGGCGCGGCTGGCGGAGATCGAGGGCCACTGGCGGCGGGCGCTGCGCCGGGCCGAGGCCATCGCGCGACAGATGGGGCACGCGCCAGCGGGGCTGCGGCGGCTGATCGACGAGGTGGCCGAGCCGCAGATCGACTGGCGCGCCGCGCTGTGGCGCTTCCTCGTGCGCACGCCCACGGACTTTCGGGGCTTTGATCGACGCTTCCTGCACCAGGGCCTCTACTTGGAAGACCTCGACGGCGAGTCGGCGCGGGTCTACTTGGCGGTGGACACCAGCGGCTCAGTGGACGGCGCGCTTTTGACAAGCTTCCTCGGCGAGGTGCGCGGCGTCCTCTCCACCTACCCGCACATCAAGGTCGATCTCTTCTACGCCGACGCCGCGCTCTACGGCCCCTACCCGCTCAGCCACGCCGATCGCGATGAGATCCCCGCGCCCTCGGGCGGCGGCGGCACCTCCTTTGTGCCTTTCTTTGACTGGGTGGCGCGGGCGCGGGGGCTGGAGGAAGGCGTCTGCGTATATCTCACCGATGGCTATGGTCGCTTCCCTGAGTCCCTGCCCTTGCCCACGCTTTGGGTGATCTCACCTGGCGGCGCCCAACACATCCCGTTGGGCGAAGTGACGCGCCTCGTCTAGCTCATAACCTCGACAACAATTAAACAAAAACCATCTAACCCAGCGCTTTTGGGTGATGCGCCGCGATTAAAGTTTGACAAAGCCTTAACGCGGCATCAAAATCGCCGCCAAAAAGGTGGACACAACCTCATGCGCGTCGCTCATCCAGCCCCACCGCTGCGGCCCTGGCTGCTGCTGCCCTGTCTGCTCATCTCGCCGCTGCTCCTGGCCTGCTCAGCGCCGGACGACGACGAGGCGCCGACGGCAGATCAAGCCTGGGCCGCGCCGCCCATGGACGCCAGCGCGCCAGACGTAGAAGCGGCGGCGGCGCGCTTTGAGGGCGCCATTCAGCCGATCCTCCGCGCCTACTGCGCGCGCTGCCACACCACGCAGGGGGCGGGGGGCGTCAACCTGGCTGAGGTCTATGAGGCCAACCTCCAGCCCGCCGAGGCTTGCCCCGATCAGACCGTGGCTGAGTGCAGCCTGACGATGATCCTCGATGGCCGGATGCCCCCTGAGCGCGGCTGCACGGGGGATCCTGTGGCCGACGCGACGACGCCGGGCTGCCTGGGGGACGCACAAATCGAGGCGCTGCGTGCTTGGATCGAGGCCGGGGCGCCCCGCTGAGCCACCACACCCATGACACAAACAACAGGGTCCAGATGATGAACCGACACACCACGCTCGCCCTCGCCCTCGCCTTCGCCTTGGGCTGCGGCGCCGATGAAGAGGCCACGGCCACGCTCCCGGACGCCGCGCTGATCGGCGACGCCGCGCTGATCGGCGACGCCGCGCGCGCCAGCGACGCCGCGCCTATCGGCGACGCCGCGCCCTTCACCGCCCGATGCGCATACACCAACCCATTCTCGAAGGGCGAAGAGTGCAAGGCATACACAGGCGCCGCCTGGGATCTGGCGGGGGTCACCGCCGACTGTGAGGCGGTCCTCCTCAGCACCGCAGGGGTGCTCACGCTCGGCGAGGGCTGCGGCTACCCGCAGGAGCTGGGGCGGTGCGTCGTCGAGGGCGAGGCGGGCGACGGCTACACGTTGGTCAGCGCGGGCGACGATCCTGAGCAGTGCGCCTTAGCCCAGACGGGCTGCGAGGTCTTCGGCGGCGGCGCCTTTACGCCGGACCCGCGCTGCGAGGGCCAGGGGGGCGGCGTCGTCACGGGCGGCGGCTATGGGGAGACGCCCTTTGTCCAGCCCTACCAGACCTGCAAAGACCCGCTGCCGGGCGAGCCCGCCGGGCTGGGGCCCAACGGCCAGGTCTGCACCTGGACGCTGATCTCAGGCTGCACTGAGCCTGGGCGGCGCTTCCAGGACTACGGCTCATGCGCCGATGTCCTCACGCAGCGGCCTTACTACGGCGCGCCTGAGCCCGCCAACACGCCCGCCGATGATCCACGGCTGATGGACGCCGACTACATGGGCGAGGTGGCCTGGGCCAAGTCGCAGGTGGAGGCCAGCGCCTGCGTCTGCTGCCACGCCGAAGACCTCGCCCCCGACGGCCCGTCCTGGTGGTCCATCGACGCTGGCCCCATCTGGATCGACAGCGTGCGTGACTCGGGCCTGGCGATGATGGCGGGGCTGGCGGGCTCGGACAGCCTCGGCGCCTTCCACCCAGAGGACAACAACGGCTTTGATCGCACGGCCTTGGGGCTGCCGACGACCGACATCACGCGGATGCGGGCCTTTTTGCTGGGGGAGTGGGCGCGGCGCGGCTACGCGGTGGAGGACGGCGCGCAGTTTGAGGACTTTGGCGGGCCGATCCTCGATCAGCTCCTCTATGAGCCGGGGGCCTGCACGCGGGGGGAGGGCGTAGACGCCGAGGGGCGGCTGAGCTGGTCGGGTGGCCCGGCGCGCTACGCCTACATCCTCAAGGCGGGCGCGGCCAACCCGGGCGTGCCGCCCAACCTCGACGAGCCCCTCGACACGCTGTGGTTTATCGACGTGCCCACGGCGGCCTCGCCTTTTGACAGCGGGATCACCTACGGCGCCTTGAGCGCGCCTCAACAGCGCCAGCGCCTGCCGCGCGAGGGGGCGCCGCCGCCTTTAACGCGGGGGCAGACCTATTACATCTATGTGCTTAAAGATATTGGCTTCCCGATCACGCGCTGCCTCTTTGAGTACGAGGGGCCTTGAGGCGGGATCAGCGGGCGGCGAGTGTGCCTTCAGGGCGGCGGCGGGCTTGGGTGCAAGCGCAGCTCAGATTGAGGGGCGGAAAGCCGGGGCCGAGCAGGCTGGGGTTGGCCAGGGTCTGCCAGAAGAGGCAGCCGTCGGGGTAGGCGCCGCAGGCGCAGGCGCGGGCGCGCGGCTTAGGCTGAATGTCATCAAGCAACGCCTCCAGCTTGATCCTCTGCGTGCGCCCCATCATCTCACCTCCTCGTTCAGCTCATCCGCCCAAGAGGAAATCCTCAACGCGCGGGGTTCATTCCGGCGCTCGATTACGTCCGCTGTGGTGCTTTCTTCAATGAACGCGAGGCGGGCGGGGCTGGACGTGATTTTATGGCGTGACGTTATGGCGTGAGGGGCGCTGAGGATGAAAGACAGGGCCAGGCGCCCAGGGGGGCTGGCCCGAGGGCGGTGTTGCCCTCCGAGCGCACGCGCTCTAAGCGACCATCCTCATCCAAGTCCACCTCCACGGCGTCTGGCGCGGCGAGGAGATCAACGCTGGGCGTCGCGCCGTGAGGTGAGGCGACGCGCGTATCCCGCCAGACCACCCAGCCCGTCGGCGCCGCCTCGTCCAAGGTCAAGGCCACGCCGCGCCGCGCCGCGCAAGCCAAGGGCCCGCGCGCCACCACCGCGCGACCGCTTATGCGCGCGCCGGGGGGGATCAGATCAGCGCAGTCCTCTGGCCCCTTGAGCCGCGCCCAGAGCGGGTCATAGCAAAGGAGCGGCGAGGCCAGGCGGCCTTCAACCCGCAGGAGCACCCGCGCCGCACCCTTAGGGCCGGGGTGCTCACCGTTTTGGGGCGTCAGCCCCCCATAGAGCTGCGCCGCCGCCGGGCGCTCCGAGGCGATCCCCCCGCAGCTCAACAACAAGCACAGCGTCCAGGCCCTCACGTCTCCTCCCAGCCGCTCATCTCATAATGCTCAAGGTGAAAGTCGGGCCTGCTTTGAACATGAATCCGCTTCTTGAGCCGCTCCTCAAGCTCCAACAGCACGCTGCGCTCTGTCTCCAAGAGCGTCTCGGCCACCCGAGGATGAACCTGGATGAGCACATTGGGCTGATCGAAGAGGTCTTGATCGCGGATGACGTTGCGATAGACCTCATAAGAGACGGACGTTCGGCTCTTGAGGAAGCCTGAGCCATCACAATAAAAGCAAGGCTCTGAGAGCGCGCGCAGCAGGGAGTCGCGCACGCGCTTACGGGTCATCTCCACCAAGCCCAGGTCGCTGATCTTGAGGATATTGGTGCGGGCGCGATCGCGCTGAAGGGCCTCCGCCAGCGCGGTATAGACGCGATCACGGTTCCCCTCGCGCTCCATATCGATGAAGTCGATGATGATGATCCCGCCGATATTACGCACACGCAGCTGACGCACGATCTCATCGACGGCCTCAAGGTTCGTCTTAATGATCGTCTCTTCGAGGTTACGCTTGCCCACATAACGGCCCGTGTTGACATCGATGGCGGTGAGGGCCTCGGTCTGATCGATGATCAGATAACCGCCGCTCTTAAGCCAAACCTTACGCCCGAGGGCGCGGTTAAGCTCAATCTCCACACCGAACACATCAAAGATGGGCTCTTTCCCCTCATAGAGCTTCACCTTATCGAGATACTTGGGCATAAAGCGGCGCATAAAGCGCGTGAGGCGCTGATACTGCTCGGCTTGATCGACATAGATCACGTCCATCTCTGGGGTGACCAGATCGCGGGCGGTGCGCAGGACCAGATCGAGATCCTCATAGAGCGTGGCGGGGGCGGGGCTCTGCTCCATCCGGGTCAAGATGTCATTCCAGACTTGGCTGAGGAACTCCAGATCGGCGCGCAGCTCGGCGACGGAGTGGCCCTCAGCGGCGGTGCGGGCCACGAAGCCGCCGCCGTCGGGCACCAAGGCCTCCAAGATGTCCTTCAGCCGCCGCCGCTCCTCATCATCGGTGATCCGGCGGCTGATCCCGACGTGCTCGACGGTGGGCATATAGACGAGGTGGCGCCCGGCGATGCTGATATGGCTGGTCACGCGGGCGCCCTTGGTGCCGATGGGCTCCTTGGACACCTGGACCATGATCTCCTGGCCTTCATAGAGGAGGCTTTGGATAGGCCGCGCGGTGAGATCGGCGCGCGTCTCGGAGAGGGTGTTGCGATCGGGATGGGCGCGGCGTGGATCGACGACATCGGCGACATAGAGGAAGGCGGCGCGCTCTAACCCGATGTCCACGAAGGCCGCCTGCATCCCCGGCAAGACCCGGATGACGCGGCCTTTATAGAGGCTGCCGACGAGGCTCTGGTCATGATGACGCTCGACATAGATCTCGGCGATCGTGTCCTCCTCTAGGAAGGCCACGCGCACCTCGTGGGGGGTACAGTTCAGGATGAGGGAGTTCGACATAAGAGGCCATCGTGACCGATCTAGCGGCGGGGGTCTACGCTGAAATCATCGCCCTGACGGGCTTCAGGGGCTCAGGGGGCAGGGGCCTTCGACGGGGCAGCGCACCACCTCCGCGCCGCCGGGGGCATCGACGAGGACGATCATCGTCCCATCGCCCAGGGCCTTGACATCATAGGCGTAGCCGGGGCCGAGATCGACGACGCGGGTGAGCTGCGCCTCGGCGGAGATGGCGATGACCCGCGCCCGAGAGCGGGCGCGATCCTCATTAAAGCCTTCGATCCCGGCGGCCAAGATCGACTGATTGGCGATCATATCCGCGCCGAAGAGGAGATCGCGCGCTGGCGAGGGATCCCAGGCGAAGGCGCTGGTCTGCGCGCCTGTCGCCGGGTTAAAGGCATAAACACGCCCTTGGCCTTGATCCTCTTGAATGGCGAAGCCCACGGCGATCAGCTGCCCCCAACCCATCACCAGCGCGCGGGCCTCGCTGTAGCCTGGCGGCGCAGGGTTGGGATAGGCCTCAAAGGCCACGGGGCAAGCGCAGGGCGCAACGCCCTCGGGGCAGTTGCCGGCCAGATAGCCTTGAGCGACGAGCTGATTGCCCTTGGAGCCGCCGAGGTAGACCCAGCCTGCTTGAGCGAGGAGGCGGCGGCCCAGCCCGCTGGTGCCTGTAGAGCCATTCCAGCCGCAGGCTTGCCGCGTCTCCTCGCGCCCGGTGATCGCCCATATCTGTGGGGCATACGCTGCGGGGTCCACGCCTGACGTGCCGCTCATCCAGACCCGCCCGGCGGGATCAAGCGCCAGATCCCACAGCTCGGGGCGCTGCCCGGCCCACAGCCCCCCCATCCAGACCTGCCGCAGCGTATCGGGGTTGAGCCGCGCCCAATAGGCCGAGCCGTTGGCGGTCTCGCCGAAGCTGCCGACGGTCAAGAGATCGCCGCCGGGCAAGGGGATCAGCGCCCCGGCGACGGCGTTATGCGCCGCCAGCTCATGCTCCAGCACGCTATCGGTGAGGCGCTGACCATCACAGACATCGATCCGCGAGTAGCGGGGGAGGCTACGGACGCCTTCGCGGCCCGAGAGATAGAGCCGACCGTTGATCCACGAGATGTCGCGATAAAAAGTATTGGCGAAGCGCACCCGCCAGCTGCGCGCGCAGCAGCGGCCCGCCTCACAGGCTTGACCTTGGGCGCAGCAGGCCTCGCCGCAGGTCAGCGTGGGGCAGAGGCAGCGGCCCGCCTCGCAGCGAAGACCGGGCGCGCAGTCGCCGCAGCTGCCGCCGCAGCCATCATCCCCGCACGCACGATTGAGGCAGCTCGGCGCGCAGACGCAGCGGCCCTCGTTGCACATCGTGCCTGGCGCGCAGCCGCCGCAGCTGCCGCCGCAGCCATCGCCGCCGCACTGACGCCCCACGCAGCTGGGCGCGCAGACGCAGCGACCGCTGTCCACCTGACAGACCTCCCCCCCGCCGCAGACATCGCAGGCGCCGCCGCAGCCATCGGGGCCGCACTCGCGCCCCGCGCACTGGGGGAGGCAGTGACACGCGCCATCGCGGCAGAGCTGGTTGACCGCGCACTCGCCGCAGGGCTGACCGCAGATGGGATCGGCGCCGCAGACGCGACCGGCGCAGTCCATCGTCTCGGGGCACTGGGCGGGCGGATCGGCGCAGCGCCCGGCGTCACAGACCTGCCCGGCGGGGCAGATCCCGCAGGGCACGCCGCAGCCATCATCGCCGCAGGCCCGCCCCTCACAAGAGCCCACGCAGACGCAGACCCCTTGAAGGCAGGACTCATGGGCTTGGCAAGCCCCGCAGGGCTCACCGCAGATGGGATCATGACCGCAGAGTTGGGCGCCGCAGTCGGCGGCCTCGGGGCAGATGACCGGGGGCGGGCCGCAGGCGCCCGCCTCACAGATCTCACCGGGGCCGCACTGCCCGCAGACGCCGCCGCAGCCATCGCCGCCGCAGGCGAGGCCATCGCACAGGGGGACGCACACGCAGTGACCATCGCGGCAGGCCTCATTGGGCGCGCAGATCCCGCACAGCTGCGCGCAGACCGGATCGAGGCCGCAGTCGAGGCCCTCACAGGCCACCAAAGAAGGATCAATGTCACAGTCGGGGTTACGGAAATAGCACAGCCCATCATTGCCGCAGAAGGCGCCGTCATCGCAGGCGCCGCAGAGGCCGCCGCAGGCGTCATCGCCGCAGACGCGCCCCGCGCAGTCGGGCTCACAGAGGCAGCGGCCCTCATCACAGCGATGGCGTGAGGGGCAGGCGCCGCAGCTCAAGCCGCAGACGGGATCGAGCCCACAGGCGCGCCCCTCGCAGTCGGTGGCGGCGGGGCAGCTCAAGGCGCCGTCGAGGGTCGGCGGCAGTGAGGCGGCGTCCTCGACGAGGCGCGCGTCGGCCTCAAGGGCGCCATCGGCGCCCGGCATCACCTCGGGCGCGGCGCAGGCGGCGAGGGCGAGGCTCGCGGTGAGGATCAAGCGTGTCATGACGACTCCATCCGCGCTCGATTGAGGCGCGGCGCTCTAAAGGACCATCTCTTGAGGGCGCGGCTCAAGATAAGTCTGGGCGGCGAGGTAGCTGAGATCGGGGTGACGGCGGATGTGATGACGCAGCAGCGTGATCGGCGCGATGCGCGGCAGGAAGCCCGCTTGATAACGATCAATCAGCGCGTGCAGCTCCGCCTTATCCCCGGGATCAAGCCGCTGCTTGAGGAAGCCCGCCAGGTGCTGAAGCGTGTCCGTGTGACGGCCTCGGTTTGCCAGCACAGCCAGGCCATCCAAGAAGCCGCGCTCATACGCCGCCAGCAGCGCCGCGGGGGGCTGCCCCTTGCCCTCGGCCACCAAGCGCCCCAGGGCCTCATAGGTGGGGCGGTGATGGGCCAAGAGCAGGAACTTCTCGCGGCTGTGAAAGGCGATGAGATCGCGCAGCCGCCAAGGGCCGCTGGCGAGATCGCGCAGCCGCCGATAAGCGAAGAGCCGCTCGATGAAGTTCTCGCGCAGATCGGGATCATGGAGGCGACCATCCTCCTCAACGGGGAGGTGGGGCAGCGCGCGCATCAGCGCCTCGGCGAAGAGGCCCTGCCCCGCCTTATCGGGGCGCCCTCCGGCCTCTGGGTAGACCTTGACGCGCGCCATCCCGCAGCTGGGCGAGCCTTTTTGAAGGATATAGCCGCAGAGATCGAGCTGGGCGAGGGCGGCGACCTTGTCGGCGGCGTAGGCGCGCATGGCCTCGGTGTAATCGGCGCCGCTGGCGGGGGCGATCATGTGTTGCGCCGCGCCGATCTGGACCAAGCGCAGGGCAGGGCGTGGCGTGCTCATGCCGATCTCCACCTCGGGGCAGACGGGCACGAACTCGACCCAGGGGCCGAGGATATCGCGGACGAAGTGGCTGAGCTTATGGCCGCCGTTAAAGCGGACCTCTTGACCGATCACGCAGGCGGAGACGCCGACGCGGAGGGGGTGTTGGGCAGGCGTGGTGTCCATTTTGGTCCTCATCTTATGGCGCGCCGAGGGCGGCCCAGCGTTTTTTATGCGCCTCGATGTCAAAGCCGCCCTTGGGGGGGCGCGTGACGCCCAAGAGGTGCGCGATCGGCGGCAAGGGCAGGGGCTCAAAGGCGCCTTGGGCCGAGGCGACGTAGATCACCCCGTCGCGGGCGACGACGCGCGCGCAGCCGTTGATAAAGACCCCCGCCTGCGGCGGCGGCGGGAGGTGGCTGGGGGGCGCCCAGCGCGGCGCCTCTGGCCCCTTGGCCCCTTGACGCAGCAAGCGCAGGCCGCCGCCGCGCAGATCAAAGCCCACGCGGCGCCCGTCGGGATCATCGCGGAGGAAGAGGCGGGCCACGTCCACGACCCGCCCCCCGCGCAGCGTCGCGAAGCGGTGACGCTCGAAGCGCGCGCCCTGGGCATAGCCTGAGAGGGTCACGCCCACGCCCAGGTAGGGGCCAAGGACGCCCAGGATCTCGACGTGGTTGTTCTCTTCATTGTGGATGCCCTGCTGGGCGGCCTGGGGGGGCGGCAGCGTGGCGGGGTAGCCATGCCACAGCTGGGGGGCCACGTCGCCCTCGCCCAGCCCCAAGAGCGCGTCCCAGGAGCGCTCGCTGGGGCCGTACGCCCCTTGGGCCACGGAGGCGCGCCGCAGCATCCGCAGCGTGTAGAGCCGCTGGCCGTCGCGCACGACCAGCCCCGGCGCGCTCGCCACGCGGCGTGACGGGCCGATCTCGATCCAGGCGACACGGTAGCGGTCCTCATGGCCGAGGGCGCGGGTGCGCAGGTTAAGGAGCAGCTGGCAGGCGGCGGGCGCTTGATCTTGACGTGTGTTTTGTGCAGAGGGGTCGCCGATTGTTTTTTTTTCATCAGGGCCGGGCGCCGAGGGGGCGCCGGTTGTTTTTTTTTCATCGGGGCCGGGCACCAAGGGGACACCGGTTGTTTTTTTTTCATCGGGGCCGGGCACCAAGGGGACACCGGTTGTTTTTTTTTCATCGGGGCCGGGCGCCGAGGCTTCGACGTGAAACTCAAGCTGCCCCAAGAGGGCCTCACCCTCAAACAGCTCGATCCGCCACGCCCCCTCGTCCCCCGCGCGCAGGCCCCGCCGGGTCCAGGTGCGCCAATGGCTGCTCTGGCCGACCTTGAGCGCGATCTCCCCTCGGTTCTTGCCTAAATGACGCCAGACGACGCGCAGCCGACTGGGGCCATCGGGGCTCTCCAGGCGGATAAACACCCAGACCTTGCCTTGGCCGATCTGAAAACGATCACGGAGGTCTTGGGGGCGCTTGTGGATCACCGCCCCGCAGGTCTGGGCCTCGATCAGCTTGAGCGCGGAGGCCGGGGGGCTGGCGAGGAGCGCCAGGAGCGTGAGGAGGCGGGGCAGGCTCACTCGGCGTCGAAGGCCACGGTGAGGGTGATGGGGCCGACGTGGTTGATGCTGTAGGTGTCGATAAACAGGTGGTAGACCTCGCCCTCAACCAGCTCCACCGACAACCCCGACTGGAGGACGCCGTCGATGTCATCGTTGCAGGCGATCTCCTCGCCCTCGGCGCAGGCGCCCCGGCGCAGGTGGAGCACGGTGTCCAGCGTGGTGTTGATCGTCCTCAAGTGGGCCCGCCCGCTGTGGCTGGCGGTGAAGGCCAAGGCCACCTCGCCGCCCTGGGCGCCCATGCCGCAGCTGGCGGGGTAGCGGTTGCCCATCGGCGTGTTGTCGATGACATATTCGCCCGCCATCAAGGGCGCGGGCGCGCCGACCTCGGCGCAGGCGTCCAGCAGCGAGGCCGCCTCCACGCACGCGCCCCAGGCCCCCCAGAGGCCGTTGGCGCAGCCCCGACGCTGCACGCCCTCCACGCCGCAGGCCGCGATCTGCTGCTGGCCCTCGGCGCAGATGTCGGCCTGGGTGATCAGCTGATCAACGGCGACGCGCGGCCACGCCAGCCGCCCTTGGGGTTGGCCGTTGGCGTCCCATAACGTCAGCGCGTCGCCGGTGTCGTTGAGGCCCAGGCCCCGGCTGATGACGTCGTTGCTCAACGTAAAGCCCTCCACCGCGCCGCCAAAGATGAAGATCATCTCGCCGGGCTGGAGGGTCACGCCGTCGAACTCATGGCGGGTCTTGACGTCATCGCTGAGGCTCCAGCCCGTGAGATCCTGGGCGCCCGTGCCCATGTTGTGCAGCACCGCGTACTCGTCTTGGCGCGGATCAAAGACACCATCGCCGTTGTAGTCGGCGCCCGGGCGGGGCATGACCTGGGTGAGCGTGACGATGGCGACGGGCGGCGGCGGCGGCGGCGGCTCGACGAGGCGCACGGCGGACATATGAAAGCCGTGGCCCACATAGTTGAGGCCGATCAGGCCGCCGCAGCGGTCGTCGCCGTCGCAGCTGCGCTGGGCGACGAGGTGCAGGGCGCTGGGGGGCACGAACAAGCCCGCGCCGCTGTCATCACGCGGCCCGGCGATGCCCCGCGCTTGGGTCATCAAGGGGGCTAAGGCGGCGCGGAACGCCTCGTAGCTCTCATGGGGCGTGGCCACCAGCGCCACGAGCTGATTGTAGAAGCCGTCGATGGCCGCGCGCTTGGCGCGCACCACCTCAAGCTGGGCCTTGGCCTCGGCCTGCCGCGCGCGGGCGGCCTGGGCTTGCTCGCGCAAGATCCCTCGGGTGATCTCGCTCAGCTCAGGCTCCAGCAGATCCTCCTCCAGCGCCTGCACCTCGGCGGTGGCGCGATCGACCATGCTGACGTAGAGGCTGTCGTCCATGCCCATCGCCTCCATCAAGCCGGGCTTGAGGGCCTGGAGCACCGCGCCCTGCACGGGGGCCAGCTGCTCGCCGCCCAAGCGCGCGTCATTGCGGGGGATGTGGGTCTTGAGGAAGCCCTCGACGATCTCGGGCATGGTCAGCGGCCGGAAGGCCAAGCGCGCCTCCTCATCGGCCTGGGCGGCGCCCGCGTAGGTGGGCAGCGGCCTGAGATCCTCGGGCGCGATGGCGGCCTTGACGTACTGGGCGTAGCTGTTGTCATTGCGCTCGGTCAGCGGCGTGCGCAGCCCGTCGTTATGGGCCGTGAGGATGTCGATAAACCGCTGATAGGTCGCCTCGCTGATCAGCCCGCTCTCGACCAGCCCCGCGCGGTTGATGGGCACCAAGAGGCCCGCGCTGGTGGCCACGTGGCCCAGCTCCGCGCAGTAGATCATGTGCGCTTGGCTCTGGAAGAAGGCGACGGCGTCGGCCTGGGCCGGACCCTCGCCCGCCACGGCCAGCACCATCTGGCGGGTGTGCTCGCGCACCAAGCCCGGGCTCCAGGCGGCGAGGGGATCGCCGCCGTTATAGTCGCCGGGGAAGGTGGAGACGGCGTTGAAGGCCAACATCATGGTGCGGATGTTGTCCTCGAAGGCGAGGTGGAGGCTGACGTCCTCCAGGTAGTCGGGGAAGGCGGGGCGGACGAAGATCATGGGGTAGTCGGCGGAGCCAAAGCGCCCCCGCTGGTAGTTCTGGGGGTTGTTGAGCGTGATGACGCCGTTGACTTGCTGATCGCCCAGGGGCCGCTCGACGCCCACCACCAGCTCGATGTGCGTGTCTTGGAGCTTCATGTCCTCCTTGAGCGCGTCGGCGCCCGCGCCTTGGGCGAGGGCGCCGAAGTCCAGCACGCGGTGGGCGGGGCGGTGGTGCTTGATGGCGTAGCCGATGCTGCCCGGCGGGAAGAAGATCGACAGCTCGGCGTCGCCCTGGATGACGGGCTGGCCGGCGGCGTCGATGACCTGCTCGCCGTCCTCGTCGTGGTAGGGGATGACGTTGACGGGCGCGCCGAAGAGGTGGCTGGCGGCCCGCAAGACTTGGCCTGTGGGCAGGTTGATCAACACCGAGAAGAGCTGATCGACATGGGTGACGGGCTGCGCGCCCGGCCAAATCTGATTGACCACATCCAGATCGACGACGTAGCGCGACTCAATGGGCGCCTCGCCGATCCAGTCACACTTGCCCACGCAGGGCAGCCCCTCGGGATCGACATCCTCGCCCCCCGCCTCGCCGCCGCCGCCGCCAAGGCCCATGTCGGCCTGGGCGGGGCTGGCCTCGTCGCCGTCATCGCAGCCCAGGATCAAGCTCAAGGCCACCGTGGATAGGATCAGCCAACGCATCTCGACACCCTCCAATAAAAAAGCGAACGATTGTCACTTGGATGCAGGGTATTTTCAAGGTTAAGTCATCGTAATCTTTGTTTTTTCGATAACAGATGTCCCGCCCGCTCAAATATCACAACGGCGCGGCGCTCAAGGGGATATCCTGAGGTGTTTTTATCAGGAATCAGGAGGAGAGATGCGCGCTTTACGCTGGCTTCATTGGACAAGAACGCCCCAAATGCCCCTCCTGCTGCTCCTCAGCGTGGTGGGCTGCGCGGACGTTAAGCTCGATGCGCGAGGAGAGCCGCCGGTGATGACCACCGAGCCGAGCCCTGGCCCGTCGAGGGCGCCCGGCGCGCCGCGTGTTCAACGCGCGCGGGGTGAGGAGGGCGTCATGGGCAATGGGGCGGCGCCCGTCATCGCCGATGGGCTCTTGAGCCTGTATGACGAAGAGAAGGCGCCCCACCCCGCCAAGGTGAGGCGACGCGCCCCCGCTCAACCCTCGGGCGGCAAGCTCAAGGACAAGATCGGCCCGTCGGCTTTGGCCGAGCTGTTTGGGGATGATCTCAGCGGCGTTGAATCTGGGAAGAAGGCATCTGAGGAGAAGGCATCTGAGGAGCAGCAGAAAGAAACCGGCGCGGCCAGCGGCGCGAAGATCGGCGCGGCCAGCGGCTTTGGGGGCCTGGGCCTCTCGGGCGTCGGCTTAGGTGGCGGCGGCGTTCATGAGGGCATCGGGATCGGCAACATCGGCGTGGCGGGGCGCGGCGGCGCGGGCTATGGCCGTGGCCCGGCGCGCCTGGGTGAGCGCAGCGCCACGGCCCCCAAGATCCGCGCGGGGCGCGCCGAGGTGCGTGGCGCCCTCGACAAGGCGGTGATCCAGCGCGTAATCCGCCAACACCGCAATGAGTATCGCTACTGCTATGAGCGCGCCCTGATGAAGCAGCGCGGCTTAAACGGCAAGATCACCGTCAAGTTCGTCATCACCGCCAATGGGGACGTCGCCACCGCGCAGATCCCCCACAGCACGCTCAACAGCGCGGAGGTGGAGGCCTGCATCGTCAACCGGGTGAGGCGCTGGCGCTTCCCCGCGCCCAAGGGCGGCGGCGTCGTGGTGGTCAACTACCCCTTCGTCTTTGAGTCCAATCAGCCGCGGCTCGCTGACGCCGAGCCCGTTGATGAGCCCGAGACGTCAAGGGCCGCCTTAAAGCCGCCGACGGAGGCGGCGCAGGGGCGCTACGTCAAGCCGGACAAGCTCTTGCCGCGCGTCTTTTACTTTGAGAACACCTACCTCGGCGGCAACGCGGCCTACGCCGAGCGCCTGCGGCGCCTGGATCAAGGCTTTAACGCGCTGAGCTGGGCGCGCCCTTATCGGCTGGCCCAGCTCCAAGTTCAGGCGCTCGATGATCCCATGGACGCGGGCTTGGCGCTCCACGCCCAGCTCGATCAGCCCTACCTCGATCAGCCCAGCCGGGTGATCCTCCAGGTGGGCCTTCAGGGCAGCCAGCGGTATGGCTGGCGCCGCCCACCGCTGGATCTGCTCCTCCTCGTCGATCTCTCTGATGACGGGCAGGCTGAGCAGCTGACGCGCGCCGCCAAGGCGCTCCTTAAGCAGCTCGGGCCTCAAGATCGCCTGGGGATCACCCTCAGCGGCGCGCCGCCTCAGCGCCTCAGCCCCCTCAGCGCCACGGACGATCTGCGGGGGCGTCTGGCCCGCAGCCTAGAGGCCCCTCGCCCCGCCCCCAGTCAACAGGGCTTTGCCCTGGCCTTGGCGGACGCTGAGCGTCAGCTCCAGGCGGCGGCTGATCCTGGGGCGCGGGTCCCCGGCTCGCAGATCCTCTTGATGTTGGTGCGCGGCGATGATGGGACGCGGGCCACGTTGGCGGAGGCGGCGGCCCGTCGCCTCGGCCTCCAAGGCGTCGTCACCTCGGTCATTGATCTGGCCCCCGCCCCCAAGAGCGCCTGGTGGCGCGTGGCCGACGCGGGCCACGGTAATCTTCACGGCGCGGAGGGGGGCCGCGCCGTGGAGGCGCTCATCGAGGCGGAGCTGAGCAGCTTCTCCAAGGTGATCGCCCGCCTGCTGCGGCTCAACATCCGCCTGGAGCCCGGCGTCGAGGCCATCCAGGTGATCGGCAGCCGCGTGCTGGAGGCCAAGGAGGTCACGGCGGTCAAGGCGCGGGAGGTCGCCACGGATCGCAGCCTCAGCATCAGCATGGGCGTGGAGGCGGATCGCGGCGAGGACTCCGATGGTATCCAGACCGTCATCCCCTACTTCTATGGGGGCGACACCCACGTCATCTTGGTGGAGCTGTGGGTGGAGCGGCCCGGCGCCGTCGCTGATGTCAGCGTGGAGTTTAAGGACATGGTGCGGCTGCGTAACGCTCAAGCCCATACCCGCGTCAGCCTCAGCCCCCTGCCCCGCCCCCGCGCCCAGGCCCAGCGGGTCGTGGCCCGTAACCGGGGGGGCTTTCAGCTCGCCGAGGCCCTGCGCCGCGCCGCTGAGGATGTGACGCAGGGCTCGCCCGCGTCGGCGCGCCGTCGGCTGGCGGCGGCGGCGGCCTGGGGCCAAGGCGAGGCTGATAGGGCGCTGCTGCGCGGCTTCGAGGCGCTGCTTGAGGCCGCCGAGCGCGATGATCAGGACGCGCGCCTCTTAAGCGAGGCCCTTGAGGTGTCCAGCTGCCTGCGCATCGGCGCCTCGACGCCCCTCTGAGGCGGTGAGATCAATCCAGCTCATCCGGGAGATCCATCTCCAGGGCGAGGATCGGCGCCGCGTCGAGGCGCTCGGCCTCCATCAGCTCGGCGATGCGCCGCAGCGCCACCAACAAGCCCTCTCGCTCCACGGCCTCCAGCCCGTTGAGGCGCTCGATAAACGCCTCTTGGAGCGGCGTCGGCAGCGCGCCAAAGCGCACCCGCCCCGTCGCCGTCAACGAGAGGCTCACCCGGCGACGATCCACCTCGCCACGCTGGCGCTCCACCAAGCCCGCCCGCACCAGCCGATCAAGGATGCGTGAGGTGGTGGCGGCGGACAGCTGCACCGCCTTGCTCACCCGCGCCACGGTGATCTCCGCCTCATGCCTCTCCAGCTCTCCGATGGCCTTGAGGCAGAGGAGCTGCGGCACCGTCAAGCCTGCGACCCGTGAGAGGCTCTTGGAGTGCTCAGAGATCCGGCGGACGATCTGGCGGATGGTCATCAGGACTTCATCCGCGATGTTCTCTTGAGGGGTCATGGGCGAATCCATCTGCGAGAGGGGCACACGCTATCACCACGCGCCGCGCGCCGCGAGGGCATGACGCGGGATCTTGATCCCCCTCGATAAACAGGGCACAAGGGGCGGATGCGATGCTCTCCCTCGATCTCGCTCACCTGGGCGCTGCTGGCAGCGTCGCTGTGGGCCTCGCCCCTCCTCTATGGCTGTCGCGGTAAGCCAGCCCCTCAAGGGGAGGCGCGTCATGACGCCGCGCCGAAACCCAGCCCGCCCTTTCAAGGGGAGGTGCCCAAGGGCGCGGCGGTGGTCAACGCCGCCGACGTGGGGCGCTACGGGGGCACCTTGGTGCTCGCCTCCGCCGGGGATATTGAGACCCTCAACCCCCTCCTCAGCCAAAACACCGACATCCTGCGCCACCTCGTCTACGCCCAAGGCTGGGAGTTTCACGCCAAGAGCCAGTCCGAGCGTCCGGGCCTCTGCGCCAGCTACACGCGCTCAGAGGATGGGCTGCGCTATATCTTTACGCTGCGCGAGGGGCTGCGCTGGTCCGACGGGCACCCGCTGACCACCGATGATTACCTCTTCTCCTATGCCCTCATCACCGATCCGCAGATCACCACGCCGATCCAAGACCTCTTTCAGCAGAAAGATCAGGCCGGTCAGCCTCGCTATCCCATCATCGACAAGCTCGATGACCTCAGCTTCCGCTTTACGCTGCATCAGCCCGATGTCCTCTTCCACTTTACCGTGGGGAGCTTGATCGTCTTGCCCAAGCATCAGTGGGCTGAGCCGCTGAAATCAAAGCCTTTTCAAGAGCTGATGCGGCTCGACACCCCGCCCAGCCAGCTGATCAGCTCAGGCCCCTATCGCATTAAAGAGGTGGTGCCTTCTCAACGCATCGTCTTAGAGCGGAATCCTTATTTTTGGAAGATCGACAGCGCGGGCAATCGCCTCCCCTATATCGATGAGATTTTGTTTAAGGTCGTGCCTGACTTTAACGTCTCTTTCATGAAGTTTTTAAACGGCGAGACAGATTTATTAGAGGTTCGCCCCGAGCAGCTCAATACGCTGAGGCAGCATCGCAATCGCTTCGTGATTAAAGACTTGGGGCCAGCCTTCGCCACCACTTATCTGATGTTTAACCTCAATACGCGGCTTAAGCCCGATGGTCAGCCGTATTTGAGCGAGGTGAAGCAGCGTTGGTTTAATAATAAACAGTTTCGTAAGGCGATCAGCTACGCCATTGATCGGGCGGGGATCGTGCGCACGGCGCTTAATCGAAGAGGTCGGCCTCTATGGGCGTTTTATAGCCCCGCCAATCGTAAGTGGCACTCAAACAAGGTCACTCGCTATCCATATAGCCCCGAGAAGGCCAAGTCGATCTTAGAGAGCGAGGGCTTTAAGTATAAAGAAGGCAAGCTCTATGATGCGCAGGGCGTTCATGTGGCGTTTACCCTCTTGACCAACGCCGAGAACGCCACGCGGGTGCGGATGCTCAACGTCATTCAAGAGGATCTGCGTGTCTTGGGGATGGACGTTCAAATTCAGCCGCGCCCCTTTAATGAGCTGCTCAACAGCCTTAAGCACGGCTGGGATTATGATGGCTTGCTCTTGGGCTGGGGCACCGCCGTGCCGCCCGATCCCGCGCAGTCCAAGAACGTGATCCTCAGCTCAGGCGTCAGCCACTACTGGTCGCCGCAGCAGCCAAGCCCCGCGACGCCCTGGGAGGCCCGGATCGACGCGCTCATCCATCAATGCAACGGCGTCTATGACTACGCCCAGCGCAAACGCTATATGGATGAGATCCAGGCCATCCTCGCCGATGAGCTGCCCCAGATCCCGTTGGTCGTCGAGCATCACTACGCCGCCGCCCGCGCGGCGATCGGCAACTTTGATCCCACCCCCTTGAGGCCCAGCACCTACTGGAACGCCGAGGTGCTCTACTTCAAGTCCCCGCGATGAGGCGGCGCCTCATCCTCCGTCGCCTGCTGGCGCTCCCCCCCGTGCTGCTCCTCGTCACCGCCCTGACCTTCACCCTCGTGGAGCTGGCGCCCGGCGATTATGTGACCCAGTGGGCCGCTGATCCCACGCTCTCTGCCGCCCACCTCGCCGCGCTGCGCGCCGAGCATGGCCTGGATCAGCCCGCCGCGTGGCGCTATCTGAGCTGGCTGTGGGGGGCGCTGAGGCTGGATCTGGGGCAGAGCTTCCGCAGCGGGATGCCCGTGCTGGGGCTGATCGTCTCAAGGCTGGGCAACACGCTGATGCTGACCGGGGCGGCGCTGGTCTTGGCCTGGAGCGGCGCCCTCTTCTTAGGCAGCCTCGCCGCGCGCTATGCCCACACCCGCCTGGATCAGCTCATCCGCCTCTTCGCCGTCATCGGCGTCTCCACGCCGCGCCTCTTGCTCGGGCTCTTGGCCTTGCTCTTGGCCTTGCGCACCCAGTGGTTCCCTTTGGGGGAGCTGCACGATGCGCTGCGCTGGCCCAACTGGTCCCTGGGCCGCCGCCTCCTCGACGCGCTCCATCACCTCTGCCTCCCCACGCTGGTCTTGGCCCTGCCCGAGATGGCCGCCCACACCCGTCGCCTGCGCGGTGAGCTGATCGCCGCGCTGGCGGCGCCCTTCAGCCTCACGGCCCGCCTGCATCAGATCAGCGCCCCGCGCGCGCTCCTCGGCGCGCTCCTCTACGCCAGCCCGCCGATGCTGACCCTCTTTGGCTATAGCCTCTCGGGGCTCTTGACGGGCGCCTTCTTGGTGGAGGTCTTGTTCTCCTGGCCCGGCATGGCGCGCCTCTTCATCGACGCGGCGCTCAGTCAAGACGAGCCGGTGATCTTGGCGGCGGTGAGCTTGGGGGCCTTGACCTTGATGTTGGGGAACTTAGCTGCGGATTTGCTGCACTTGTATGTTGATCCGAGGCTCAGCGAGGGGGGCTGATCAGCCGCCGCACTGGCGCACGGTCGCGGGGGGGCAGTCGCAAATGCTGAGTGGCTGGCAGGCCTCTTGGCAGCTCATCAAGCAGCCTTGGTCCTGGCCGCAGCGCTGGACACAGTTAAAGGCCTCGCAGAAGGCGGCGACCTCGCAGGTGGCCATGTCGCCGTCGCCGCCGTCGGGCGTATAAGGCTCGTCGTCGTACTCGTCGTCGTACTCATCGCCCTCGAACGCGCTGGGATCGATGTTGCACGCGCTGACGATGGTGGCGGTGCTGCACGCGCAGGCGCTCTCCTCGTCCATCTCATCGATCGTCTGGCCGCAGAACTGGCTGACGCAGCGCATCCCGCAGGCCTCGTCGGCGCCGCAGTCCACCACGCAGTGCGCGGCGGGGCAGGCGATGTTGGTGTCGCAGTTGGGGCCGTCCACCTCATCGCTGTCCCAGTCATCGTCGGGCGGCGCGTCGTCGCCGTCCTCGTTCTCCCAGTCGTCCTCATCGAAGTCGCCGCAGATGTCCGCCTCATAGGGGGCCAGCCCTGCGCACTGGTTGGCGGTCATCTGGTTGATCTGCGCCAACTCCTCGGCGGTGGCCTCAGCGGCGCAGTCCGTGGCGCAGTCCGCCGCTGCGGCGCTGATGTCGGCCTGGGTGGCGGGCAGCTGGCAGAGGCTGACGAGGCAGTTGACGATGGCGACGCAGGTGACTTGGCACTCGCTCTGGGGCACGCCGCCGCTGGTGGACCCACCGCTGGTGGACCCGCCGCTGGTGGACCCGCTGCCCGTGGCCTCGCCGCCGCTGGTGGGCCCGCCCTGCTCGTCATTGGAGGCGCCGCCCCCAAAGAAGCCGCTGATCGAGTCGGCGAGCTTGCCCGCGCCTGGGCTGGAGGTGATCCCACCATCGCCGCCGTCATCGAGCCCCTCACAGCCAAAGATGAGGGCCAGCGAGAGCAGGCCAAGCAGAGCATGTCGTGCGCGCATGATGATTCCCCCAAGCGAAGTCGCGCACCATTCTTCTCAAGATGGGCCTTGGGGTCAAATTGCGCTGAGGGGCGCTCTAATCATCCACCCCAGGGCGCTGACGCCCACGCTTGATCTCACCGCGCTGGGACTTGGCCGCTAAGCGCCGCTGCTTGGCGGCGCGGCTGGGCTTGGTGGCGAGACGCCGCTTGGGCTGAAGCGAGGCGCGCTGGATCAGCGCCGCCAGCCGCGCGCGGGCGATCTCTCGGTTCTGGTGTTGGCTGCGGGCCTCCTCGACGTGCAAAAACAAGATCCCCTCGGCGTTGATCCGCGACGCGAGGCGCGCCAAGACGCGCGCGCGGCGCGCCCCCATCAGCGCGGGGGTCAAGCTCGGGTCCCAACGCAGAGTGATGCGGCTGTGTGTCTTGTTGACGTGCTGCCCCCCCGGCCCGCTGCTGCGGCTGGCCGTGAAGGCCAGCGCGGCGGCGGGGATCGTCAGCCCCTCATCGATAAAAAGATCTTGATCCACGCGGCCTCCTAGACGAGCAGAGGCGCGCACTATATCTAACGCCCTCACCCATATCGAATCCCCTCAACAGAATTGAACGGAGCGCCATGATGAGGCTCGACAAGCTGCTCTCAGAGCGAGGGTTGGGCACGCGCAAGCAGCTGCGTGGCTGGATCAAGCGCGGGCGCGTGAGCGTCAACGGCGAGGTGACCCATGATCCAGGGCATCAGATCAGCGGCGATGAGGCCCTGACCTTCGACGGCGCGCCGCTGACGCCGCCGCCGCCGATCCTGCTCTATCATAAGCCGCTGGGCGTTCACTCCACGCTCAAGGACCCCCAAGGGCGCGCCTGCCTCGATGACATCTGCGCCACCCACCCGCTCTATCACCCCGTGGGGCGGCTCGACGCGGAGACCGAGGGGCTCTTGTTGCTCTCCCTCGACGGCGCCCTGACCCAGCGCCTCCTTCACCCACGCCGCGCCGTGGCCCGCGAGTACATCGCCGAGGTACACCGCGAGGTCGAGCCCGAGCTGCCCGCGCGCTTGGCGGCGGGGGTCCAGACCGCCGAGGGCACGTTCACGGCGGAGGTCGTGGAGATGGCTGGGCGGCGCGTGCGCTTGATCGTCCGTGAGGGGCGTCACCGCATGGTGCGGCGGATGCTCCATAACGCGGGCTGGTCTGTGGAGGGGCTGCGCCGCGTGCGCTACGGCGCGTTTCAGCTCGGGGCGCTGCCGGTCGGCGAGGCGCGGCCACTGGATGAGGCCGAGGCGGCGTGGCTGGCGGCTTTGATGAGCGGGGCGAGCGAGGCTTAGAGCGTGGGATCGAGGACGCGGCCCGCGAAGAGGATCGCGCCGCTGCGGTCGAGGATGAAGAAGATAAAGGGACGATCCACGCTGACCTCGATGGGCTCCTCGGGCATCCCCCGGCCATCTAAGACCACGGCGGTGGCGGCGGCGGCCTCCGTGCCCTCCTCGTCCACGGCGACGAACGCCTTGTGGATCACCTGGCCAATATAAAGATCACGGCTGCCATCGATGCCGGAGAAGTCCGAGTCGCCGTTAAAGGCCGAGGGCATCCCCATCTCGGAGAGGATCTGCTTGAGCAGCGCGCTGTAGGTGAAGCTGAACTTGGGCAAGCGCAGGTGGATGCTGTCGCTGTGGCCGATCTGGGCCTGGACTTCAGCGAGCCGCGCGGCGCTGAGCGTGGCCTCGAAGGCGCTCAGCTGCCCCAGATCGGGGGCGATGACGAGCATGGAGAGGTCATCGCCGATGTAAGGCAGCTTGATGGCCTCAAAGCCGTCGCCTTGGGCATAGCCGAGATACTCCGTCACCTGCATCATCTCCGCGCGCACAGTGTCGCCGCTGGCGGCGTGGAAGTCGCCCTCGGTCGTGCCGTCCTCGTCGAAGGGATAGCGCCAGGAGGCCTTAAAATAGATGGCGTTGACCAAAACCATCACGGTCAAGTCGCTGATGGTGCCCTCGGGGATCAGATCCTTGATGCGCTCGCGCGTGACCGCCTCAACCCAGGCGTTGATCGTCCGCCGCGCGGCCTCGGGATCGGCGGCGAAGTCGATCAAGCGCAGGCCCGCGCCGTAGCTCTCGGCGAGGATGTCTAAGAAGCCCTCCAAGAAGTGCCAGCCAAGGCGGCCCCAGACCGCGTTGGCCACGCTCAGCTCAAAGCCATCGCCCTCTTCATAGGCTTCAAGCTGGCTGCGGCTGTGTAAGAGCTGATCGAAAGCGTTGTAGGCGGGGTGGAGCTGGGCTTGGGGGAGGTCGAAGTGGAGCACCTGGGCCATCTCCGCCTCGGTGACGCCGCGCGCGCCCGCCCAGGTCATGGCTAAGGCTTGTGAGACGCTGAAGGGCGAGAAGAAGAGGTTGCCCTCTTGGGCCGCCAAGGCGCGGTAGAGGTCGAAGCTGAAGGCGGCCTGGCCCTCGATGAGCGTCGCCAAGTCGCCCTCGGGGACGTCGGGGTTGATCACGCGTGACTTGGCGGAGCGGGCCTCCTCGAAGTCGCCCTGGCCCGCCTCGCCCTGGCCCGCCTCGCCCTGGCCCGCCTCGCCCTGGCCGCCGCCTTGGCCCGCTTGGCCGCCCATATCCGGGGTGGGATCGGCGCTGTTATCGTCGCTGTCGCAGGCCCAGAGGGCCAGGCTGAAGGGGAGGATGAGGGTCAAAAAACGCATATGCAGCTCCGTGAAAGGCGGCGGCGGCGCAGGCAAAGTGTGTTCCATCAAAAAAAGGCCTTTAGCGCTTATGGCATCTCGGATTATTGAGACGGGCGCAGGTGATTTCTGAGCGCGTCGCGCGCTCAAGGCGAAAGAAGGAGGTCACGATGGATCGCGCGTTTCTGGATCGGCTCGCCCAAGAGGCGGAGGCGCTCAAGCGAGCGGGGCTCTTTAAGGCAGAGCGGGTGATCACCTCACCTCAGCAGGGGGCCATCACGGTGCAGGGGGCCGACGGCGAGGGGGCCTATCTAAACTTCTGCGCCAATAACTACCTCGGCCTCTCCAACCACCCCGCGGTGGTCGCCGCCGCCGTCGAGGCGCTGCCCCGCTGGGGCTTTGGGATGTCCTCCGTCCGCTTTATCTGCGGCACCCAAGACATCCACCGCCAGCTTGAGGCGGCCCTGAGCGCCTTCCTCAAGACCGAGGACACCATCCTCTTCTCCTCCTGCTTCGACGCCAACGGCGGGGTCTTCGAGGCCCTGCTTGGCCCCGAGGACGTCATCATCAGCGACGCCCTCAACCACGCCAGCATCATCGACGGCATCCGGCTCTGTAAGGCCCAGCGCCTGCGCTACGCCAATAACGACATGGCCGAGCTGGCGGCCCGGCTCAAGGAGGCCGAGGGCGCGCGCGTCAAGCTCATCGTCACCGACGGCGTGTTCTCCATGGACGGCATCATCGCCAACCTGGAGGCCATCTGCGATCTGGCGGATGAGCACGGCGCGCTGGTGATGGTCGATGACTCACACGCGGTGGGCTTTATGGGCGCCAATGGGCGTGGCAGCCATGAGCACCGTGGGGTATTGGGCCGCGTCGATATCCTGACCGGGACGCTGGGCAAGGCCCTCGGCGGCGCCTCTGGTGGCTATGTCAGCGGCCGCCAGGAGATCATCGCTTGGCTGCGCCAGCGCGCCCGCCCTTACCTGTTCTCCAACAGCCTCGCCCCGGCCATCGCCGCCACCTCCCTCAAGGTGCTTGAGCTGATCCAGTCCAACCGCGCGCTGCTTGATCGCCTCTGGATCAACGCCGCGCGCTTCCGCGAGGGCATGGCCGCCGCAGGCTTCACCCTGGCTGGGCAGGATCACGCCATCATCCCCGTGATGCTCGGTGACGCCCGCCTCGCCAGCGAGATGGCCGATCGCCTGCTGGCCGAGGGGATCTACGTCATCGGCTTTAGCTACCCCGTCGTCCCTCAAGATCAGGCGCGCATCCGCGTGCAGATCTCGGCGGCGCATGATCCTGAGCACATCGAGCAGGCCATCGCCGCCTTCACCAAGGTGGGCCGTGAGATGGGGGTTATCCCATGAGGGCGCTCGTCAAAGCCCGCTCCCAAGAGGGGATCTGGATGGAGGATCTCCCGCGCCCCACGATCGGCCCAAATGATCTGCTCATCAAGATCCGCCAGACGGCCATCTGCGGCACGGACATCCATATCTACAACTGGGACGCCTGGTCCCAGCGCACGATCCCGGTGCCGATGATCGTGGGCCATGAGTTCGTCGGCGAGGTCGCCGCCATGGGCGAGGCCGTCCGTGGCTTTCAGATCGGCGATCGTGTCTCGGGGGAGGGCCACATCACCTGCGGCCACTGCCGCAACTGCCGCGCGGGCAAGCGCCACCTCTGCCGCAACACGGAGGGCGTGGGGGTCAACCGCGCGGGGGCCTTCGCCGAGTACCTCGCCATCCCGGCCTTTAATGCCTTCAAAATCCCCAATGACATCTCCGATGACATCGCCGCCATCTTCGATCCCTTCGGCAACGCCGCGCACACCGCGCTCTCCTTTAACCTCGTCGGCGAGGACGTGCTGATCACTGGGGCGGGGCCGATCGGCTGCATGGGCGCCGCCATCGCCAAGCACGTCGGCGCCCGCTTCGTCGTCGTCACCGATCCCAACCCCTATCGTCGTGAACTGGCAAAGGCCCTCGGCGCCACCCGCGTCATCGATCCCGCCACCGTCGATCTCAAGGACGTCATGCGCGATCTGGGCATGACCGAGGGCTTTGACGTGGGCTTGGAGATGTCAGGCCACCCCACGGCCTTGCGCGATATGTTGGCGACGATGAACAACGGCGGGCGCATCGCCCTGCTGGGCATCCCCCCCAATGACACCGCCATTGACTGGGACAAGGTGATCTTCAAGGGGCTCCACCTCAAGGGCATCTATGGCCGCGAGATGTTTGAGACGTGGTACAAGATGCAAATGATGCTGCAAAGCGGCCTCAACATCGCCCCGATCATCACGCACCGCTTCCCCATCGAGCGCTTCGCCGAGGGCTTCGAGGTGATGCGCTCCGGGCGGTCGGGCAAGGTCATCCTCAGCTGGGTGGATTAAGCGCTGGGCTTGCCCCGCTTGAGCTTGCGCCGCGTCTTGGGCTTGCTGTCCAGGGCCTCAGCGACGCTGGCCGCCTCTTGGGCCAGATCCTCGGGGGGCTGTGGCAAGCGATGAAAGCGAGCCAGGGCGCGGCTGGCCTCTTTATCCAGATCCAACGCCTCAGCCAGCCGCGCGCGATAAATCCAGCCGATCGGCGCCGCCGCGTTGCGCTCATTCAGCTCGCGGATCAGCTTTAAGGCGCCCATCAAATCGCCCGCCTCGATGCGGTGCGTCGCCCACTGGACATAAGCCTCCAGGCGGTCGGGGGCGAGCTGGATCGCCTCCGAGAGCGTGGCCTCCGCCGCGTGGATCTCCCCTCGATCAGCCTGACGCATCGCCAGGTACATCTGAAGGCTGTACTCCAGGCCGCGCTCGTCGTCCGAGGGCGCGCCCACCGCGCCCCGCGAGGCCAGCGGCGCCACCGGCGCCAAGGGATCAACCCGCTCCAGGTTCACCCAGACCGGGCAGAGATCGAGGATCGGATCGCGATAATCGATCTCCTCAAGCCCCAGCACCCGCAGCCCGCCCAGCGCGGCGAGATCCTCAAGCTGCTGCGGCGTATAGACCCGGATGCTCAGCGTGTCGTTCTCCGCCGGGCGATGGGCGGGGCCGACCCAGAACTGAAGCC
The DNA here is from genome assembly GCA_018813065.1 of Myxococcota bacterium. GTDB lineage: Bacteria > Myxococcota_A > Bradymonadia > UBA7976 > UBA1532 > JAHJCH01. The sequence continues at coordinate 24,677 of JAHJCH010000034.1, read as the reverse complement.
GGAAGAGCCCGCCCAAGCGCAGCACGCGGCCGACCTCATAGAAGTAGGCGGCGGCCACCTCGGGGGGCAGATGGGGGAAGACCGAGTAGGAGAAGACGAGGTCAAAGGCCCCCGCCTCAAACTCGGCGAGATCGACGCCCGAGCAGGGGCGCAGATCCAGACCCTCGCCATAGATCGCCCGACCTTGGGCGATCATCTCTGCGGAGACATCCACGCCGATGATCTGAGGACAACGAGCGCTCAACGGCGCGGTGAGGCGACCACAGCCGCAGCCCAGATCAAGCACGCGCGCCTCAGGCGACGGCGGCGCGGGGAGCCCCTCGATGAGCGCGGCGGCGTCGCGCTCAGCGGAGTCGAGGTAGCTGGCCTGCGTGGCCTCTTCGGTGGCGGACACCCAGTAGCGCGCGTCTACGCGGGCTCGCCGATCCCAATCCAGCCGCATCTTCTCTCGAATATCCATGCGCGGGAGGCTACCTTATCGCCTCGACGGACGCACGGCTCAAAGCGCGAGGATGAAGATGCGGCGACTCAACTGGGGTGTGGGTGATGAGCGCCACTACACCGCCTGGGTGTTTGGCCTCTCTGGGGCCTTCTTTGCCCTCACCGCCCTGCCCAGCACCCACTGGCTCGACACCCCCGAGTTCGCGGCGACGGCGTGGCGCCTCAGCCTCTCCCACAGCCCGGGCCACCCGCTCCACGCCCTCTACACCCGCGCGTTACAAACGCTCCTGCCCTTCGGCGACGGGATCCTGCGCGCCAACCTCGGCAGCGCGCTGGCGATGGCCGCCGCCTTGGCCCTCTTCTACCGGCTCCTGCGCGCGCTCAACCCGCCCGCCTCACCGCTCGCCGCCGTGGCCGCCGCCCTCCTGCTTGGCTGCCTACCCGCCGTATGGGTCTCGGCGGCGCGCACCGAGGTCTACGCGCTCCAGGCGCTCCTCTCGCTGCTGACCCTGACGCTGATCCACCGTGTCGCGATGGGCGAGGGCTGGGCCTTAGCGGGCCTCGCCTTGACCTTTGGCCTGGCGGGCAGCAACCACACGCTGATCGGCGCGGCGCTGATCCCCACCGCGCTGCTGGCGATGGGCGTGGGTGTCCGCCGTTTGCGCCCGATCTGGATGGCCGTGGGCATGGGCGCGGCGGGGCTGGCGACCTACGCCTACCTCCCGCTGCGGGCCACGGCGGGCGGCGTCGTCGGCTGGGGCCGCCCCGACACGCCCCGCGCCTTCCTCGACGCCTTGATGGGGCGAGAATGGATGAAGCTGCCTGGCGGCGCGGCGGGCACGCCGGTGGAGAACATCGAGCGGCTCATGGGCTACCTCATCGAGCAATTCTCCGCGCCCGTCAGCCTGATCTTCGCCTCGATCTTCGCCCTGGGCCTCTTGGGGCTGGTGCGCCAGCGCCCTTGGCAGCTCCTCGGTATGGCCGTGGCGTTGGCCTCGATCTTCGCCACCAAGCTCTACTACGCCTTCGATCCGCTCAACCCCGACGTGGGCGGCTACCTCATCGCCGCCTTGGCCCTGCTCATCGCCTTGACCTGGATGGCGGCGGGGGCCACGCCGCCCCGCTGGCGGCCTTGGAGCCACTGGGCCTTCCCCTTGGCGCTGCTCTGGCTGGCCCCTGGCTTTGATCCGGGGGGGCGGATGGGCCAGCGGGGGGCGGAGCGCGTGGCGCGGGCCTTCCTTGATGACGCGCCCCCCGAGGGGGTGCTGGTCTTCAGCGACTTCAACGCCAACTTTGGCGCCTGGGCGCTGCGGGCGGTGGAGGGCGCCCGCCCTGACGTGGCCTTAATCTTTCGGGGGCAGCTCAACCAGCCCTGGGCGCGGGCGCGCTTGGCGGCGGAGCACCCCGCCCACGCCGCGCGGCTGGCCTCGGGGCAGATCGACGCCCGCTTTCACTTCGAGCCGGGGGTGCAGATGAAGCGCCTGGGGCCGCTGCGGGCGCGGCTGCGCCCGGCGGGGCTGTGCTTGGCCTTGGGGCCGGATCGTCCCGCGTCGATGACACGCTGGCGCTGGCTGGCGGGGGCGGCGCCTGACATCGACACGCGCCGGGCCTTGGCCTTCCTCCACGCCCAGCACGCGCTCCACCTCCAGCTGATCCACGCCCCGCCCGCGCGTGGACAAGCGCACCTTGAAGCGGCCTCGGCCTTGGCCCCCGGCGACGCCCTCCTCGCGGAGATCGCGGGTGGGCTTGACGCCCCTCACCTGTGACGCGAGCCTTTGGCCATGAAGATATGCCCTCAGTGTGGTCACCTCGGCGACCTTGAGTTTTGCCCCAACGATGGCGCGCGGCTCAGCCCCGTGGCGGACACGCCTGCTGAGCGCGCCACCCCGCCGATCGAGCCGACGGCCTCGATGCGCGGCGACGAGCCCCTTGAAGACACGCTCCTGCCCGGCGCCCCTGCCGCCCATGAGCACCCCTCCATCGCGCGTGTCCGCCGCGACGAGGACGAGGCGCTGCGCGACGCCGACTTTGGTCAATGGCGCGCCCCCAAGGTCAAGAAATCCAAAGACCCGATGATCGGGCGCTTGATCAACGACCGCTATCAAGTCATTGGGCTCTTGGGCGAGGGCGGGATGGGGGCCGTCTACAAGGCATATCAGCCCAAGGTGCAGCGGATGATCGCGCTGAAGGTGCTCCTCCAGCGCTTCGCGCAGAACGAGGTCGCCGCCAAGCGGTTTCACCAAGAGGCCCTCGCCGCCAGCCGCCTGCGCCACCCGCACACCATCGACGTCTATGACTTCGGCCAGACCGAGGACGGTGTCCTCTACATGGCCATGGAGTACCTGCGGGGCCAGAGCCTGGCTCATTTGCTGGAGCGGCGCGGGGTACTGCCGCAGGCGCGGGCGATCAAGCTGCTCAAGCAGGTGTGCAAGTCACTGTCAGAGGCCCACAAGGCGGGCATCATCCACCGCGATCTCAAGCCCGACAACATCTTCCTCACCGACATCGAGGGGGAGGGTGACTTTATCAAGGTGCTCGACTTTGGCGTCGCCAAGCTCAAGGAGTTCGACGGCAAGGAGGGCACGCTCACCGAAGCGGGGATGATCTTCGGCACGCCCAAGTATATGTCGCCAGAGCAAGCCAGCTCGGTTGATCTCGACGCGCGCTCTGACATCTACGCCCTGGGCGCCATCCTCTACGAGATGATCACGGGCAGGCCGCCTTTTATCGCCGATCACCCGCTGAGCATCCTCGTCGCCCACATCAACCAAGCGGTGATCCCCCCCCGAGAGGTCGCGCCGGAGCGAGAGATCCACCCTGCGCTGGAGCGCCTGATCCTCAAGGCGCTGAGCAAGGCGCCGGCGGCGCGCCAGGGGGATATTGGGCGGCTCTTAGAGGAGCTAGAGGCCGTCGAGATCGCGCTGGAGACGGGGCAGACACAGACCGCCATGGCCTTGGGGCTGCTTGAGCGAGGCGATCTGGTCAAGGCGCCGCGTCGGGGGGCGCGCTGGGGGATCGCCTTGGGCCTGCTGGTGGCCTTGGGGATGGGCGGCGAGGCGTGGCGGCGTGTGCGCGAGCAGGCCACATCGACGAGGCTGAGCAGCATCGGAGAGGTGAGCGCGGCCCAGTCAACCCTTGACGCCGCCGCCAAGGACACCGCCGCAACCAAAGACGCCGCCCTCAAGGACGCCGCAACCAAAGACGCCAGCGTCAAAGACATCGCCCTCAAGGACACCCTCAAGGACGCTGCCCCTTGCGTGACCTTTGACATCAAGAGCCACCCCAGGCGCGCCCAGCTCATCGACCTCAAGCGGGGGGCGGAGGTGGGGCAAACGCCCCAGGCGGTGTGCATCCACGACAAGACCCAGTACGAGCTAAAGCGTGGCGGCTACCAGACCCTCAAGTTCAGCCTGGAGGCGACGGATAAAGAGCGTCAGCTGACCTTCACGCTCAAGCCGCTGCCTGGCGTCAAGCCGCCCAAGCCCCCCTCGATTCGCTTCGTCAAGACCAAGCCCATTGAGCAGCACTTAGAGCCCTCGGCCAAGGTCAAGGTGCTGGCGAAGAAGCCCACCGAGGCGGATATTGACCTGCAATGAGCCACCACCCTCAAGGGAGCCGATATGAGCAAGACAAAGCAGAGGATCCACGAGATCCTCGCCGTTGAGCCAGAGATCAAGGGCAACGCCGAGCGCGCCCGCAGCCACACCGTAGAGATGTTCCGCAGCAAGCAGAGCCACTTCAACGGGATGCGGCGGACCTTTAAGCTGTTCGCGGTCAACGAGGACCAGGGGGAGACGGGCGGGGAGCGCCTTGAGGCGGAGACGCGGCTGGTGACGACGGTGATGGACGAGCTGCGGATCATGCTCAAGGCTGTCGGCGAGGCCATCAACATTGGCTACACCATCGACGAAGCCAACACGCGGGGCCGGGCGGACATCGTGGTGGACGACGAGGTGCTGCTCAAGGGCGTGCCTGCCACCTTCTTGCTCCAGCTTGAGAAGCGGCTCAAGGAGATCCGCACGGTCCTCAAGGAGATCCCCTGCTTTGACCCGATCCGGCTATGGACGGAGGACAAGGGGGCGGATCGTGAGCATGTCTTGCGGGCCGAGCCGGTGGTGACGATCCGCAAGCAGCGGGCGCGCAAGTACAACGTGATGTACGAAGCCACCAAGGAGCACCCGGCGCAGGTGGACGTGATGGAGATCGACGAGCCGATTGGCGAGATCCGCGCCTATGACTGGACGGGGATGCTGGCGCCGAGGCAGAAGCACCAGCTCATCGAGCGACTGGACGCGCTTATCCAAGCGGTCAAGGCCGCGCGGGCGCGGGCCAACGAAGTGGAGGCGGAGATTGAGCGCCAGCTCTCCAAGGCCCTCTTTGACTACCTCTTACGCCCGATAAGCTGATCGGGGTTGATCAGCGCCGCGTCGAAGCGGAGAATGGCGCCGGGAATAAGCTCAAGCTCAGGTTGCTCATCAGGATCACTGGGCGCCTGATCTGCCAATGGGCTGCGGCCTTCAAAGCCGACGAGCCCTTGGGCAAACGGATCAGATCACGTCCTCGCTGAGGTTCTTACCCGAAGGCTTATCCCAGCGGCTTTGCCTCAACCGGGTTGTTTTTTCGGGGCGCCACGCGGAGATGAGGGTTCGACTCCCCACCGGCTCCAAACCGGATCGTCCAATGGTAGGACACCGCGATCACGGGCGCCCAAAGGCTTCAATCTGGAGCAGGCTGATTGAGCTGCAGCGGTGGTAGTTCAGTTGGATAGAACGTTTGTCTGCCACACAGAAGGTCGCGGGTTCGAGCCCCGCCCGCCGCGCCAGGGGGCGCCTTTTTTTGGAAAGGCGCCCCCGCTTTTATGATGAGAACCGAGACGGCCTCGCTCAACGCGCTCTGCTTGACGCTCTGCTTGACTGGGGATGTTGAGCGTTGATGACGCGCCGAGGCCAGAGCGGAAACGTTTCTGCTCGGGCGGGGGTCCATCGAGCCAAAAGTGAAAACGTTTCTGCTCGGGCGGGGGTCCATCGAGCCAAAAGTAAAAACGTTTCTGCTCGGGCGGGGGTCCATCGAGCCAAAAGTAAAAATGTTTCTACTCGGGCGGGGGTCCATCGAGCCAAGAGTAGAAACGTTTCTGCTCGGGCGGGGGTCCATCGAGCCAAGAGTAGAAACGTTTCTGCTCGGGCGGGGGTCCATCGAGCCAAGAGTAGAAATGTTTCGATCCACCCTGCTTGCTGCGACCGCATGGCCTCGCGACCAGGCGAATTCCGGGGACTGAAGGAGCACGTGGGTGCCACCTATCCCGCGTCGACGTCCTGCGCTGCCCCACTTGCGAAGGCCGCATGCGCATCATCGCTCACATCGAGGACCCGTCGTCATCGCCAAGATCCTCAAGCACCTCGGTCTCCCCACCACCCCCCCGCCGATCCACCCCCCAAGGCCACCGCCGCTCCAGCTCGATTGGGTTTGCTGAACGAAGAGCACCAATCAACCAAGAATTCTGCTTGAGGCGGGGAGGGGGGATGTCTATCTTCGAGACACTCGGATCTGGAGCAGATGGAGATAGTGCCGAGATTGCACTTACTTGAGATGGGGGGCTTGAAACTCCTATCCCCAGATATTCGTCGTGATGCTTCTCAGATTACCTCGATGTATCTCGATGGTTATTGGAGCTTCGGGCCGCCTGTCCCCGGTTTTGATCTGGCGTATTTCTCCCGCGGTGGGATTAATGAGTGGGCGGTCGCCGCCCAAGGGCCCGATCTCACGGTTCATGCGGTCTTTAGTGATGCCAATACTCAAGGGCGCGTTTATTCGCCTTTTGGTGGCTTGGTTCATGAGAGCTTTGAGGGTGCGTCTGCGTTTCCTTATCCTAAGCGGTTCGGTGGGTATCTTCAGGTGCCCGTGCCAGCAGCTTCGCCTCATGTTTTGTTGGATGCGGGCTATCGCCTGTATTCGCCTGAGTGGGGGCGGTTCTTAGGGCCGGATCCGGTTGGGTTGGAGGTGGCGGATCGGCGGACTTATAATCGGTTTATTCATGGGTGGGGGAATCCGGCGGTCTATTTTGATCCGGATGGTTTAGATCCAGTATGTTCTCCATATATTGGATGTTCAGTCGAAAATCCAGGTCTTGGAAAAAATAGCGCTGATTTTAAGGGTGCTCCTTATGTTGGCTATGGCAATTTTTCAAGACCAAAACCTGAAAAAATTGGTATTCATCCTAATGAATACAACGCTATATATGTTGGTAGTAGCCCTACCAAAAAATATAGGAAAATAGTTCGTCGTGATCTTCCCGGATTTACGGAAAAGTTTGCTAATTGGATCTCTGAAGGTCCTAGAGAGAGCGATACGCTTTATATTTACCAGACAAACATCGGAATATCTGGAGCTGTTGATACTATAGGAAATGCTGTCGATTGGGAGAGAGATAGTATTGACTTGCTCGCCTTTGCTGGCCATGGCTTTGATTCACCTCACGCAGAATTTGATTCTAACCATACACATTTTGAAGATGGAAGTTTAAATCCAGACTCTGTATATGGACATCTAACATCAGAAGGAGGAACTAGAATGATAGGGTTTGAAGGGATTTCTTCTTTAAGAAGACTAAAACCACTTTTTTCAGAAAATGCAATATTAGTACTCAGCACTTGTATGACTGCAAGTTCAAAAAAAGGTCACATCTTACTTTCATCCATCGCAAAAAAACTAGGTGTAATCGTTGTGGGGTCTGTTGCAAAATCGTGTGGTTCTTATAAACTTCATGGTAAGATAGTTGCCTGTTATCCTGATGGATCCTGTTACCCCAATGAACCAATGAACGCAAATCATGACTTTCCACCAATTATGAATTGCATCTATGATAAAAATACTGTTCCTCCACAAATATTAAACAATGACAAATCTTTGCTTGAAATTCAAAAAAAATACGATATTTGGTAAAGGAAGTGAGTGAAAAGGTGAAAAGAAGCAAGATCTTCAATGCTGTTTCTCTGGCAATTATATTATTGCCATTTTTTGTTATTTTAGGCTATAGACTGGGTCTATTAAACACAACAATAACCTTAGTTGAAAAGACAAATGGATCAACACAATTGATACTTACTGGAAGAATGCAAAATATGCGTGAAATTCTATTAAATAAACGCTTGCTAGAGGCATTAACCATTTCAAGTGTTGATGATACTAAATGCATACAAAATTGGCTGAAGTCATCAATAAATTCGAGTTGTAGTGATAATATCACTGGATTTCTATCCAACAAACCTAAAATACTCAAATCTGATGAATTGGAAATACCAAAACAATACTATGCCGCATATATAAATAAAATACACAATAAATATGATAACAGTTTTTATATTAATATATATGTCATGAGCGATTTCAATTGTGATGGCGAAATATTAACAATTAATGAAAAAATCGACTTAGATAGCAATCTAAATGTTTTAAAAATCAACGATTCCCATAAAGGTAAAGATAATTATGCTAGTTTTAGATTTTTTTTGGGAAAAAATCCTCGCAAAAATTATTCACTGCCTAATTTTTGCGAAAAATAGGGGTCCCGGCCGGTGGCCGTGTCACCCACATGTTCCTTGGCCCGCCGGCCGGTGGCCGTGTCACCCACATGTTCCTTGGCCCGGTGGCACCTCCACCTGGGGTGTCGCAATCACGCTTACTTACGATGGCTTGCTTGAACTTCCTGTCCTCAGGCTCACCCCGGTCGCTGCCAGACCGTCTCGACCGCTGCCCCGCCGCAGGGAGAGCGTCCAATCACCAGGCGCCCGCCGTGGCGGAGCACGATGCCGCTGACGATGGCCAGGCCGAGCCCGAGCCCGCCGGTCCTGCGGCCCCGCTCGGCTTCGAGCCGGAAGAACGGCGCCGTCACCTTCTCGCGTAGCTGTTCTGGGATGCCGGGCCCGTCGTCGTGGACGGTGACCCGTATCTGGTCCCCGTCGCTTGCAAGCTCGAGCAGCACCTTGCTGCGAGCGTGCTGCACGGCGTTGCGCAGGAGGTTCTCCACGGCTCGCTGGAAGAGGCGTTGGTCGGCGAGGACACGGATCGACTCGGGCAGTTCGACGTCGACTTCGATGGTGGCGTCGTCCGGCACCTCGAGCCGGGCCAGCTCGGCGAGATCGGCGAGGACCCGCTGCGGGTCGAAGGCATGCAGCTCGAGTTCCAGCTCGTCACTCTGCACGTAGCTCAGAAGCTCCGCCACGAGCTCGTCGAGGGCGTCGAGCTCTCGGGCCATGCGACCGAGCCGCTCCTCGCGCTGCGCGTCCGACCCGCTGCCGAGCAGCTCCATGTGGAAGCGCAGGCGCGACAGCGGCGAGCCGAGCTCGTGGGAGACCGCCTGCACCAACTCGTCACGGCTGCGGATGAGGCGCTCCACACGCTCCGCCATGGCGTTGAAGCTCGCCGCCAGCTCACTGGTCGGGCCATGGGGGTTGTCGACGCGCGTGTCGAACTGTCCGACCGCAAGGGCGCGGCTCGCCTGCTCGACCTTGCCGATCTGTCGCCCGATGCGCAGCGCCAGCAAGCCCGCGAGCGCGGGCAGCCCGACCATGGCGAGGAACACGCCGACCGGCAGGAAGCCTCGTGGGACGGTGGGGTCCACCGGGCCAGCCACCAGCGCGCCCTGCCCGTCCTCGAACGCGAGGAAGTACCACTCCTCCCGCACGCGAACCCGATGCGGGATCTGCTCGCCGGGGCCCACGGAGCGACCCAGGCGTCGCTCGACGTCCTCGACGGAGAGGAGCGTCAGGTCGATGGAGAAGTGCTGCCGCAGCGTGGCCAAGCGATCGGCCCGGTCCGGCGCAGGCACCGCGTCCAGGAGCTCGTGGGCCAGGAACACGCCATGGCCACGGGCGTGGTCATCGGCCCACGACCGACCGAGCGAGTACCAGACCACCACCACGACCCCCACCGCCCAGCACGCCAGCACGCTGCTGACGACCAACCGCACGAAGGAGCGCTTCATCGGTGGACCAGCAGGTAGCCGACGCCCCGCACGGATTGCAATCTCCTGGGGTCGAAGCCAGCACGTTGCAGCTTCTGACGGACGCGGCTTACGTGGACGTCCATGCCCCGATCGAGCCCGTCGTACTCCACGTCCATGACCTGGACGTACATGTCCTCACGTTTCACCACGCTCCCAGCGTCCCTCGCGAGCATCCAGAGGACGTCGAACTCCATCGTGGTGAGCGGCACCAGGCGCCCCTGGACGCTGGCGCGGCGTGAGGCGAGGTCGATCCGCAGCCCCGTGACGTCGATGACGCCATCGTCCTCGTCGCGCGGTGACGCGCGCCCCCCAGGCCTCCTCAGCTGCGCGCGGATGCGGGCCAGCAGGACGCGAGGCTCGATGGGCTTGGTGACGAAGTCGTCCGCGCCGAGCTCCAGACCCGCCACGTGGTCCGCCTCGCTCTGGCTTGCGGTGAGCATCAGGATGGCACCGGAGTAGGCGTCTCGAACCCGGCGGCAAACATCGAGGCCGCTGGCCCCAGGGAGCATCAGGTCGAGGATGACCAGATCGGGCTCGGTGGCCAGGATCAGGTCGACGCCCTCCTCCCCGGTCGTCGCCCGCGAGAGCGCGAACCCGTGCAGCTCCAGGTACTCGAGCAGCAGCTCCGAGAGCTGGTCGTCATCCTCGACGATGAGCAGGTGCTGCTTCGTCTGCATCGCGCCTCGTCGTTCGGCGTACGTCGTCAATCGCAGTTCAGCGCCTCTCCCGTCGTGCCGCAAGCAACTCTACACTTCTCTTCAGAAATCGACGCTCCGGCGAGCATCGCGCCCGGTACCGTGGTGGCGAGTCTCGGAGGCCGCCTTCCGCCCCCACTCAAAGGCGAGGTCGTCGTATCGGCGAGAGTCGTGCGGAGACGAGGAGGAGGGGCCCCCATGAACGATGCCCACTCGAGGAGGACACCGTGAAGAAGCTGCTGCACACCCTGCTGCTCGCCCTTGGTCTGGCCATACCCCTCGCCGCCTGCGATGGGGATCAGCAGTCCTGTGGGGATGGAGTCCCGGTGGGCTCCTGCCCAGATGCGGTGGGCTCCTGCCCAGATGCGGGGGGCTCCGACCCGGACGCGGAGGTCGCCGACAGCGGTGCAGGGGGCGCCGATCAAGGGGGCGTCCGAGAGAGAGGGCCCACACCGGACCTCCCCGCGGGACAGATGTGGGAGATGATCGAAGCCCAGATGGCGACCATGAGAGGAACACAGTCGCTCGTGCGAGACAGCTTCCTCGACGAGAAGATGATCACCGTCATGGTCTGCGGCTCCAACTCTCCTCTTCCCACGACTCCCGGCGCGCAGTCCTGTACAGCCGTATTTGTGAATGGACAGTTCCTGCTGTTCGATGCCGGCGACGGAGCCCAGCGGTCGATGGAAGACCTGAACCTGCCGGTGGCCGATCTGAGCGCCGTGTTCATCACGCACTACCATAATGACCACATGGCGGACCTCGGAGAGGTAATCCAGCGGAGCTGGGTCAACGGACGCCGTCACCACCTCCCGGTGTACGGTGGCACCGGCTTGACACAGATCATCGAGGGGATCGAGCAGACCTACGAGATCGACTACCGCGTCCGACAGGCGCACCACGGCGCCGATTTCCTGCCGGCCGACGCCGTCGCCACGATCCCCCTCCCGTTCGATGTCGCAGCTGGAGAGAGCGTTGTCGTCTACGAGAACGACGGGGTCGTCGTCACGGCCTTCGACGTGCACCATCCGCCCGTGGAACCGGCTGTCGGGTACACCGTCACCTACCAGGGGAAGAGAATCGTGATCAGCGGCGACACCGCCGACACCGAGACCCTCCATGAACAGAGCCGGGGTGCAGACGTGCTGGTCGCCGATGCCATGAACCACGAAGCCCTGCGTTCCATGGAGGCCATCAGCGCCAAGAACGGATGGGACTACAATGCGACCATCTTCCACGACATCAGGGACTATCACATCGACGTCAACGAGCTCGCGGCCCTCGCCGAGGAGAGCGGTGTCGGCACGCTTGTGCTGACGCACATGATTCCGACCATCGACAACGATCTCATCCGACAGATGTGGTACAGGACGCCGATCCAAAGGCAGTTCACCGGGAATCTGATGCTCGCCCATGATGGTTCGTCGGTGCAAATCCGTCTGGAGAACCTCGACGGACACGAGCTCATCACCGAACATTACGAGAGCGGCGCGGTGCGTAGCGAGACCCCCTACGTCGATGGCGTCAAGGACGGAACGGCGCTGACCTGGTACGAGAACGGCGATCTTCGGCGCGTGGTCGACTGGACCATGGGGACCGGTCGCGCCATCGAGTACGCCCCGAACGGCGCGTTGATGGTGCCGAGCGTTCATCCAGAGTACGCGGGGAGGACCTTCGAGCTGGACGGCGCCAGGGCGCTGATCATCACGACCAGTGTCTCGACCCTGGGCGAAGGGGGCGCGGCCACAGGCGTCTTCGCCTCGGAGATGACGGCCCCCTACTATGAGTTCCTCGATGCGGGCATGGAGGTGGACGTCGCCAGCATCGAAGGGGGAGCCATTCCCGTCGATCCCCTGTCGTTCTTGCCCAACATCATCTCGAGCTACGACGAACGCTATCTGAGGGATGACGCCTTCCAGGCCAAGACGGGCGACGCCCTGCGCATCGACGACCTCGACTTCACTGCGTACGATGTCGTGTACATGGCCGGCGGTTGGGGCGCGGCCTATGACCTGGGCGTCTCCCCGGTGCTGGGTGAAGGCATCACGGCGGCGTACCGCGCAGGGATTCCGCTCGGGGCTGTGTGCCATGGCTCGCTGGGCTTCCTGAACGCCGTCGATGAGAACGGAGCCCCACTCGTCGAGGGGCGACGGATGACCGGGGTCACGGACAAGCAGGTGCGGGAGCTCGGCATCGAGATCACCCCCCAGCATCCGGAGACCGAGCTGAGAAACGCCGGCGCCATCTTCGAGAGCCTGACCTCGGCCAGCGACTTCCTGGCCAACTACGTCGTCGCCGACGGGCGCATCGTGACCGGGCAGAACCAGAACGGCTCGGCCGAGACCGCGCAGCGGTTGATGGAGCTTGTCGAGGCAGCGCAGTAGCTCCAGCCCAGGACCCAGCGGAGCAGGTGGCACCCATCTGCTCCGCTGATCTTTGAAGCTCCATGACTTTGCTCCTCAGGGTGTCATCGCCCTCAGAAGCAGGTGGGTGCTACCCGAATCAGGTGGCACCCATGCAGCTCGATTTGATTTATTGACGGCAAAACACTGCGCGGCCACATGGTCGAAAAATTTCGCTTGAGGCATGGAGGGGCGAGGTCTATCTTCGGTTTGTCTAAAAAACTCGTCGATGGGGATAGTGTCGCAATTATGCTTACTTACGGTGGCTTACTTGAACTTCCTATCCTTAAGTCCTATTGGAGTTCGAATGACGTCTTCGATCCTTCCTCTTGTCGAAAGTGAAGGGCGCCTCATCGGACGAAGGTGGTTCGCCCTGTGGGTCGATTTCATATTCCTCATGGGGGGGGCTCTCGCCACAGAACTCATCCCCCACAAGGAAGCAGCCCTCTGGCTCAGGGTGGTTCTGTACCTTTCCTACTTTCCGTTGATGGAGGGCCTCCTCGGTCAGACCGTCGGGAAGCGGCTCGCTGGCATCATGGTCGTGACGGTCGAAGGCCACAAACCTGGCATCATTCGCGCCATCGCCAGGACGTTCGCAAGGTTGGTCGAAACAAACCCGTTCCTCGCCGGTGGTTTACCTGCTGGCATCGTGGTTCTTCTCAACCCTCGGGGCCAGCGCCTGGGGGATTTCATGGCGGGGACCTATGTCGTCAGATCGTTGGGGCTGAAGGAGTACCAGGCTGCCATGGCCAGGGGTGAGCCATGGGGGCAGCGCGAGACCCCCAAGCCCAGCGCCCGACCTGAGACGGCGCTTGAAGATCTGGTGAACGGTTGGGACCCGCATGCGCCGACCCGGACCATCGAGGGTTTCATGGGCGAGGGCCAATGTGTCCTCTGCGGCCAGATGGCCCCACGCGCTCGGCTCCTCTATCAGTCATCCACCAAGCTCTATGCCCACCCTGCTTGCTGCGACCGCCTGGCCTAGCGACCAGGCGAATTCCGGGGACTGAAGGAGCACGTGGGTGCCACCTATCCCTGGCCGCCCTCCCACCCGATGGACGCGAAATGGACACACTAAATCGGACACGCGCAGCAAAAAATTGACTTGGCAACGCGCCTCACTCGACACGACAGGCGACGCTCGATTTTTTGAAAATACGCGAGATTTCGGGCATATCGCGGGCGCACTCGCGCGCGCATCTCGGCCTAAAGCGCGCCCAAAGGCGGGAATCGAAAAATATTTCTCGACGCACGTGCGATGAGCGGATACGGTTCTTCGGTGCTCGTAAGGAGGCAGCGAGAAGATGTTTCTTGATACCTACACAGTCAAATTTATAGGTAAAAAGCAGCTCTACCTTAAAATAGATCTGCTTGACATCTGTCATTCACAATCACAATGGATAAAACGATAAGCTGATATCCTTTGAATCAGGAGGGGCATATCTCGTGGATGATCATATCCTTTTGGTCAGTCTAGGACCAATCCAAGAATTTATTGCTTCGGCGCGTCGATGCCAAGATCTATGGTATGGATCATGGCTTTTAAGCGCATTATCAAGGGCGTCTGCGTCTGCAATGGAGAACATCGCGGGTGTTGATGCGTTAATTTTTCCCGCTTCTCTTCAAAAGATGGAGCGCCCGTCTGTCGCCAATAAAATTTTGCTTAAACTGCCGCTGGATCAAGTTCAGCGCGTCGCTGAGGCGGGGCGAGCAGGGATGCAAAGCGCGCTGAGCGCGTATCGCGAGGATGCGTTTCGCCATGTGGATGGCGCGTTCTTCCACCGTGAATTGGCGGAGCAGCAGCTCGATGAGCTGATGGAGTTTGTGTGGGTCGCGGTGCCCGTTGAGCCCGATGGCTATCACGCCGCGCGCGCCCGCGCTGAGGCGACCCTCGCCGCGCGCAAAAACACGCGCGGGTGGGGCGCGGTCCCTTGGCATGATCTCGCGGGGGCTGGTGTCCCTAAATCATCGCTCGATGGCTTACGCGAGAGTGTCATTGATGAGAAGGCATATGACACAGAGATGCTCAGCCCCGAGCAGCTCCGCAAGGGCTACTTCGTTCAAAGCAAGGAGCGTCTTTGCGGCGTCGGCTTAATGAAACGGGTGGGGGTCGATCCCGATGTGCTGCTTCGTGATCCTCGCCCCACTTTTCACAGCACCGCGCATATCGCCGCGCACCCCCTCCTGACGCGTGTACACCGTTTGGGGCATGAGGAAACGGTGCGGGCCTATTTTGAGGCGCTTGAGGACGCGGGGCTCTCGCTCAAGAAGCTCCATGTCGGGGTCGGTGATCAAAAACAGGTCGTGGTGCATGATCCGCTCGGGGTGGCAAAAGAGACACATGTGCGGACCTTTGAGCAGCGCGCCAATGAGCGCGGTGGCGTGGATGGCGCGGTGTTCTTTGAGGGGCGGCTTGAGAGTCTCTTTGAGCAGTATGCCCCCGAGGGTGGGGATGTGCAGGCGGCGCGCGCGGCGCTGATGTATTGCCTTGGTCAGATCGGCGCCCAGCCCAACCCATATTACGCCATGCTCCTCGCCGATGGGGATCGCATGGGCAAGGCGATTGACACGCTGGGTGAGATCGAGGCGCATAAGGCGCTGGGCCAAGCCCTGGATAAATTCGCTGCGGGGTGTCGTTCTATCGTTGAAGCGGCGGGCGGCAGCTTGATCTATGCCGGTGGAGATGATGTCTTAGCGTTGCTTCCACTGCACACCGCGCTGCGTTGTGCGAATGATTTGCGTTCGAGCTTTGCTGAATGGATGGATCAGGGAATCCAAGGCCAAGGGATTGATCATCCAACCCTTTCTGTCGGTTTGGCGTTAGTGCATCACCTTGAGCCGATGGCGCATGTGCGTCGATTGGCAAAGGAAGCGGAGAAGCTGGCCAAGGATGAGGCGGGGCGCAACGCGCTGGCGATCGTGATGAAGAAGCGTTCGGGTGGCGCCACGCGCGCGCTGGGGCGCTGGGATGAGGCGGGCATTCCGCTTTATCTGCGCTTGAATCGTTGGTCACATCTTCTCAATGATGAGGCCATTCCCGATGGCGTGATCTATGAGATTGAGGCACTGGCGCGTGTCTTTGAGCCTGAGTTGGGTGAGCCTCCAGCCCCCCAGCAAGTCAAAGCGGCGCTGCGCAGCCTAACCGCGCGCGTTTTTGGTCGTAAACGCGCGAATCATGGCGCCGATGAGATGGATCGCTCAATTCAGGCAGAGCTTTTGGAGCGACTTGAGGCGCCTGGAGCGCCCTTGGAGAATGTGCGCCGCTTATCCGCTGAATTGCAAATCGCCCGGCTTCTTTTAGATGCGCGAAACGTCGCTTGGGGAGGCGCGTGATGAAGACCTGGTTGCTTGAGCCGCGCGATACGCTCTTGGTCGGCGATGGTCGCCCCGCCTACGCGGGCTCGCCGATGCACACCCTGCCCTTCCCCTGGCCCTCCAGCCTCGCCGGTCTGGCGCGAACACGCGCCGGGCTCGACGCGCAGGGGGTCTTTGGCATGACGCCCGCCGAGGCGTTGCAGATCGAGGTCTGCGGCCCCTGGCTCGCGGAGTTGGACAGCGCGAGCGACGCCGTGACGCGCCTCCTCTTCCCCGCGCCGCAGGACTGCGTGTGGCATCGCCACGAGGACGAAAAAGACAGCTTGACCCGCTATCGCCTGGCGCCGCGCGCGTATGAGGGCCTTCATGACGCGGAGCTGGGTGAGCTGTCGATGATCGGGCCGACCGTGGCGCTGCCCGAGGGCAAGCTGCGGTCGGGGCCTCGCTTTTGGACCTGGGCGATGCTGCGCGATTGGCTGGCGGCCCCCTCCAATGTGTACAGGCCAGAGCCCAAGACGCTGACATCGCAGACCGTTGAGGCGCTGAGCGTTGAGGCGCGCGTTCATGTCGCGCTCGACCCTGAGCTGCGCACGGCCTCGGATGGGCAGCTGTTCGCCACCGAGGGGCTGCGCTTTCATGAGGCGCGCGGTGAGGGCTTTGTTAAGTCTTGGCGCCGCTTCGGGCTCGTTTTCGCCTGTGATGACGCGCGCTTGAGCCGCACGCAGGTTGTTCACCTCGGCGGGGAGCGCCGCCTGAGCTTTATGCGACCCATCGAGGGGGCGTGGCCCACGCGCCCAGATTGGCAACCCCGTGGGCGCCGCCTGCGCTTGGTGTTGTTGACCCCCGGCATCTTCGACGCGGGCTTTTGTCCACGCGATCCCGAGGGCGGGCGCATCGTCGCCGCGCGCGTGGATCGCCCCGAGGTCGTCTCGGGCTGGGATATCCACGCAGGCGGCCCCAAGCCAACACGCCGCATGGCGCCTGCGGGGAGCGTCTATTGGGTCGAGCTGGATGAGGGGGTCAACGCCGCTGCTTTCGTGGAGCGCTATTGGATGCGCAGCCTCTCGGATCAAGCGCAGGATCAACGGGATGGTTTCGGGATCTGCGTGGTGGGGGAAGGGTGATGTTGCCAGCGCCGATCAAGAAGAAGACGGACGCGTCTCGTGGGCTGGTGCGACTGACGCGAGAGATTGAGCTTCTCACCCCGGTCTTTGGCGGTGGGGTGCATATCCCCTCCCATGAGGATCTGCGCCAGAAGAAAGATCATGACGCCATCACGCCGATTCGCGGCGCCTCCATCCGGGGGCAGCTGCGTTTCTGGTGGCGCGCCACGACGGGGGCGCGGATGGGCTCGATCTCGGCGATGCGCGCGCGCGAAGCGGCGCTCTGGGGCGCGGCCTCGGCGCCGGGCAAAGTGGGGTTGAAGGTGCGCGCGGCGGGGCTCTCGGTGGGCGCTCGCCCCGTCTTCGAGATGAAGCAAAGCGGCGGTGGGGCCTGGAACGCGCGCGCGCTCCAAGGTCAAGGGGACTTGGCCTATGGCGCCTTCCCCTTGCAGCCGCGCGGTGGGCAACAACACAAGCTTGAGCCCGGCGTGCTCCATGAGATCAAAGGCAAGTGGGCGCTCGACTTAACCGCCCCAGACGCGGACGCGGAGGAGGTCGAGTTGGCGTTGGAGGCGTGGTTGGCCTTCGGCGGACTCGGCGGGCGCACACGGCGCGGCTTTGGCGCGCTCTCGGGGGGCACATGGGCGCTGGATCGCTTTGATCTCAACGGTGTTGGGCTCCCCAATGTGCCCTCGTTGGCGGGCGCGGTGTTGCAGCGCGGACGACAGCAGGGCGATGGGCTGGCGATGCAGAAAAAGGCGCTCGCCGCGCTGCGCGGTTTTCGTCAAGGAGAAGACTTCGGGCGTAATCCAAGGCGAGAAAAGGATCGCCCAGGCCGCAGCCGTTGGCCCGAGCCTGAGACCATCCGCGTGTTGACAAAGCAGAGCGACAATGACCACGCCAAGCGCTTCGTGTGCGTGGACAAGTTCCCCCGCGCCGCCTTTGGGATGCCCATCATCTTTCACTTCCAGTCGAAGCAAGACCCCAGCGACACGACGCTCAAGCCTGTGGGCAAAGAGCGCCTGGCCTCGCCGCTGATCCTGCGGCCGTGGACCGCGCCCAAGCAATCACGCGCGATCCCGCTGGCCTTGGTGCTGGGCGATCCCAGTCGCGCGGCGTTGCCCATCGAGCTTAAAACTGCGCGCCACAGCTTCTCCGTCGAGGCCCGCCTTGAGCCCGCCGAGGTGCAAAAAATCAAACCGCTGAACGGGCAGACTGATCCGCTCCGCGCCTTCCTCAACTTCTTCCAAGAGAACTGCTGATGAACGCTCGTCTCCTCTTCACCCATGCGCTCTCTCCTCTCCACGCGGGCACCGGGCAATCTGTCGGCGCGGTGGATCTCGCCATCGCGCGGGATCGCGCCACGGGGCATCCCTACATCCCCGGCAGCTCGCTCAAGGGCAGCCTGCGCGCGCTGGCCGCCGCGCGGATGTCGCAGGATGAGGTCTTCAGGGTCTTTGGCCCCGACACCCAAAACGCCTCGGAGTTTGCGGGCGCGCTCTCCTTTGGCGACGCCAACCTTCTGCTTTTGCCCGTGCGCTCCATCGCGGGGACTTTTGCATGGGTGACCTCGCCGTTCCTCCTCATGCGCTATGCGCGCGACGCCCGCGAGGCGGGGTTTAAGGGTCTGCCTGCGATTCCCAGTATTCCTCAGATTGAGGCGTGCATTGTCAGTCACAATACGGCCTTGGATGTGAGTGGGCGCGTGGTCTTTGAGGATCTTGATCTCAAGCCCGCCGAGAGACATAGCCCGGCGGATGAGTGGGCCTCTGAGATTGGCTTTCGCATCTTTGATAAAACGTGGCTTGAGCTTTTTAAGAAGCGCATCTGCATTGTCCATGATGATGTAATGGTCTTCCTGGCGCGTCACGCCACGGATGTGGTCACGCGCATTCGCATTGATGATGAAAAGAAGACCGTCGCCAAAAGCCAGCTCTGGCAAGAAGAGAATCTACCCGTTGAGACGATCCTTTGTAGCTTGCTGATGGCGAGCCCACACAAAAAATCTTCGACGGTTGAAGAGATCTATAAGGTCGTTGAGCAAGTCAGCGAGGGCTCTGTTCAACTTGGAGGCAAGGCCTCGGTCGGTCGTGGGCGCTGCCGCCTCGTTTTGGCGGGAGGTTGAGCGATGACGCGCCAACAACAATGGTCCTTGGGTGCGCATCAGGCGGTCTTATCTTTTAAAGGCAGCCCACTGGAGTCCAAGATCAATACGCACTGTCAAAAGTCACCCTCGCTGTTTCAGCAGAGCGGCGTGGTGCAGACCCTCGCCTTTTTGGAGTCGCGTGGGGAGCACGGCGTCACGTTCTGTAACGCGCTGGCGCAGGTCTATAAGGGCAAGGACATCAAGCAGCTCCTTGAAGACGCGCAGAAGGCCAAGCTCCCCGACTATCTCGCCATGAGCCGCGATCTGATTGAGGTGGCGGCGTGGTTCCGTCGCTTCGCGCAGATCGAGCTGGGGGATGTGACGGAGGAGGCGCGGTGAGCACGCGCAGAGAGGAACTCAAAGACATATCAAGGCAGGCGAGCACCCACCCTGGGCTGTGGATCGATAAGTTCCTCACCGACGCGAGGGATCGCACGGACAAGCGCGGGGCGCACCTCGCCGAGATGAGCAAGCCCAACATCCCCGAGGGCTATCGCGCCGCTTTTGATCGCCGTCGTGAGGCCCTCTTGAGCGCGTGGCAGCCCGAGGGGGCGCTTGTGGCGACAGGCTCGGCGGAGATCGAGGGGCGGATGATCATCGGGTTGGGCCAGAAGGGCGTCCTTGAGGCGGGCATCACCCTGGATCACACCTGGGGCGTCCCTTTCTTGCCGGGCTCGGCCCTCAAGGGCTTGGCCGCGCGGGCGGCGATGCAGCTCGTGGAGGATGAGGCCTGGTGTCGCGACGGCGACAGCTTCAATCGGCTCTTTGGGACGACGGATGAGGCGGGCGTGGTGGTCTTTCATGACGCGTGGTGGAAGCCTCAAGGCGCGCATCTGCCCCTCCATGCGGACGTGATGACCGTTCATCATCCTGATTATTATCAAGGGGATGGCGAGACACCGCCTGCCGACACCGACAGCCCCAATCCTGTCTCTTTTCTCTCTGTATCTGGCGCATTTGAGGTGATGCTTGAGGGGCCTGAGGCGTGGGTCGAGGCGGCGCTGAGGCTCTTAAATCTGGGGCTTGATGAGCTGGGCATCGGGGCGAAGACAAACGCCGGATATGGGCGGGCGCGGCTTAAGTTTGAATCTGTGGTCGAATTACGCAAGAGGGTGCTGGAGAAGCTCTCTCCACATGATCGTTTCCGGCACGCAGTGAGGAATCCGATTTTCGCGATGGATTCCGAAGAACGGTTCAAAGCAGTTCTTGAGTTAAATCGAGAAATCCCAAGTTGGATTTCATTGGATGAATACCGAGCCGAAATTTATGCAGCTTTTGGTGAAATTATTACCAAATTTAAAATTTTAATCAATGACCAAGATAGTGAATTGGTAAATTTAAATGAAAAGTTAAAAGAGCAAGAACAAAAGAAACCTGAAAAGAAAAATAAACGCAAAAAATGGCGAGATGAAAATGAAAATATTAAAAACCAGATAGAAAACAGAAGAAAAACAATCGAAAATAGGAACAAACCATACAAGAAATGGCTCGATTGGCTGGGAGAGAGGCCATGAAGACCTTAATTTGTACAGTGGGCGGCAGCTACGAACCGATTATCAAATCGATCAAGCACCACAACCCCGACCACATCGTCTTTGTGTGTAGTGAGGATGACCCCTACACCGGGCGCAGTGGCTCTTATATCGAGATCACGCAAGAGGGCAACGTCTGCACCTCCTCGGCTGCGCGCGAATCACGCAAAGCCGATCAGCCCAACATCCCCGCGCAGCTTGGGCTCGACGTCGCCCGCTATGAAGTCCTCAAGGTGCCCGCCGACGAGCCCGCCATCGCGATCCAGGCGATCCAAGCGCGGATTGAGGCGAGCCAAGCCCCGGGCGCGCAGCTCATCGCCGACTACACCGGCGGCACAAAATCGATGTCATGCAGCTTGTTCGTCGCCGCCTCACAGCGCGAAGGGGTCGCGCTCTCCTTGGTCAAGGGGCCGCGGGTCGATCTGGTGCGCATCTCCTCGGGCCTAGAGTCTGTCGAGCACGTGGACGTCAACCCCATCAAGTCGGACTGGCAGCTTCAAGAGGCGCGGCGGGCGTGGCGCTATCACGCCTACCGCCAAGCCGAGGACATCTTGGCGCGCGCCAGCGGTGATAAAACGCGTCGCCCGCTGTTCTTTAGCCGAGGTTACGCGCTCTGGGATGAGTTTGAGCACGAGGCGGCTAAGGGCATCCTCCATGTCTTCGCCGCGCAGCTCCCCGAAGGCACGATCCGCAACCTCGCCTGGCTGCTTGAGGACAGCCAACGCGGCGAGGCGCTCAAGATCTGGGATCTCTTCCTGATGTCTGATCGTCGCGCGGCGTCGAAGCGCTATGACACCGCCGTGTTGCTCCTCTACCGCGTGGTGGAGTGGATCGCGCAATGGACGCTGCGTTGGCATCACGACATCGACTGTTCCAACGTCGTCGGCGCGCAGGCCGAGGCGCTCATGGACTTGACCGCAGAGGCGCGCAACGGCAACCGGGTGTTGGGGCTCTACGCCGCGTGGAGCGCCATCGAGCGGCTTGACGGCCCGCTCAAGCCCATCGCAGAGGCGCACGTCAAGCGCCTCCAGACCTTCGCCGAGCGCCGCAACCAATCCATGTTTGCCCACGGCAAGGCCCCGCTCAACGAAGCCGATTGGCGCGCGTCGAGGGCGTTCGCCGAGTCGATCATCCAGGCCCTCATCACGCATCAGTTCAAGGGCACCGCGCCCTACCCACAGCTCCCCACCGAGATGCCGCTTTAGCGCACCCAGCCCATGATCCCCAAGCTCACCATGACCCTGATTGAGCTCGACTTCGAGGTCACTCACCCCCTCACCCTCAACCCCTGGCCGGTCGCGGCGCTGCGGGGCATCCTCGGCCAGCACCTGCGTGGGCGTTGCCTCACAGGGGGCGCCTGCTCCGAAGAGGCCGCCTGCCCCTACTGCACGCTCTTTGAGGCGCCGCCGGAGCCCCCGATCGGCCCCAAGCGCTTCTACACGCCGCCGCGCCCCTTTGTGATCCAGACCCGCAACCCGGGCCACCCCCTGCCTCGGCGGCGGGGCGATCACTTTTCGATTCGGATCAAGCTCTTCGGGCGAGGGCGATACTTCGCCGAGGCGGTCACCGAGGCATTCGATCACCTGGAGATCTCTGGGGGGCGAGCGCGGCTGGTGGAGCGCATGGTGATCGACCCATCCGGCGAGGCGCGACCTTGGGCGCCGCAGCACCTCCGCGCCGCCTGGCTCCTTGATCCCACGCCCACAGAGGCCGAACCCCGCGCGTTGAAGCTGACGTTGACCACCCCGCTGAGTGTCCAACACCACCGTCAGCTCATGCAGCGCTTTGATCCAGAGATGTTCACCGCGCGGGCCATCGACCGCTTGGAGTGCCTGGCGTTCTACTACGAGGGCATCGCGGCGGACTGGGACATCCACGCGCTGCGCGCCGAGGCGCGAGGGCTGCGCGTGAACGCCGAGACGGCGCTGGTCCGCTATCAGCGCAACTCGCGTCGCCACGACCACCGCCAAACGATGGAGGGCATCATCGGCGAGGTCCACATCGAGGGCGTCACCCCCGCGCTCGCCGCGCTGTGGCGCTGCGCCCAGGACACGCACGTTGGCCGCGACACGGTCTTTGGGCATGGCGCCTTGCGCGTTGACCTCGCGTGAGCGGCATCGCCCAGAGCCGCGCCCAGAGCCGCGCCCAGAGCCGCGCCGAGATCTGCGCCGAGATCTGCGCCGAGATCCGCGCCAAGCTCTACGCCGGAGCGCGTGACGCGGCGCTTGAGGCGCTCCTCGCCGCTTGGCCTCGGCGCCCTGAGCGCGCCGAGATTCTCCCCTGGGCGAGCCTCGCCCAAGAGGCCGGGCGGGCAGATTTGGCCCTCGCGCTCCTGCGCGAAGGGCTCACCGCGCACCCCGACGCGCTTGATCTACGCGCGGAGCACCTCGCGCTCCTCGAAGACCTTGGCCCAGAGGCAGAAATCCAAGCAGCCTCATCCACGAAGCCCGCCGCGTCACCCGCAACACCGCCCGCCGCCACCTCTGCGAAGCCTGCAACACCGCCCGCCGCGTGGGCGACGCTGCCTGATGCGCCGCCTGATGCGCCATCCTCCCCGCCCGCGCCGCGTGATCCGCTCCTCGATCCCCCGCGCGCCGATGTGGTTCGGCTTCTTCACCTCTTCGCGGGGCGCGAGGGCGTCTACGCGCGGCAGTGGGCCGACGCGCGCGGCACTGGCTACAGCCCCGTGCGTGCCCCCCTGACGCCCGAACTGTGGCGCGCGCACCTCGCCGGCGGCGTCACGCTGGGCGCCTACGTCGTCCGCGTCGATCAAACCGCCACCTTCTTCGCCTTGGATCTCGATATTCGCCGCAAAGCCCTGGAAGAAGCGCGAGGACGCCCCGCGCGGATCGACGATCTACGCGCGCGAGTCGCCCGAGCCGGGCTTGATCTGCGCGCCCAAGCCCTCGATTTGGGGCTACCATGGCGATTTCGCTTGTCCACGAACTTTAGAAAGCGTAGATTTTTTCTGTTAACCGAAAAAGGAATATTACACGATGAGAGATCATACAAGGTCAGAAATCGTTGAAATATTTGTAAACTTATTCTTTAAATATAAAGATTTTGATAATAAATTAGATCAAATAGAAAAAGAGGACCTAATAGTAAATTCAATTACAAATCAAGATAGAATTTTTTTAAAAAAATTCGTTCACTTATTAATAAATGAAGTAGAATTTGAAACTTTTAATATTTTGATGAAAACTGCATCTGATTTTGAAGAACAAGGAAATATTGAAATATTTGAGAAATTTCTATTCTTTATAAATGTAATAATGCCAAGACGACTAGGACATGAATCAAAAGGATCGTTAGCTATTGAAACTTTTTACCGCTTCTATAAAGAAAACGGCAAGCTTAGAAGATAATAGTATTCAAATACTAGTCTTCAATTTTCCCAACTAAATCTACTTGTTTTCTTCTTAAATAAATTTAATCTTAAAGATGGGAATATTGGTTCTTTTGTAAGTTCACCAATAGAGTGAATTCTTGGTGGTTGATTCGGAGAAAATCTCAACCAATGTCCAGGAATATCGTCTCTTCTAATTTTTGTTTCAATACCATTAAGTTTAATAGAACTACCTGCCCATGGAGGTCCAAAACCATCAGCAAATACGCTGTTATCAGCGGCTATAACATCTCTATTCATCGTCTTTGCGAATCCTGATGCAAAATTATCAGGTATACATTTACCCGCATGACAGCTTATTAATCTAATATTTTGACCATTATAGGACTTACGCAGTTGACGGAATCAATCTCCATTTCTAACATTACTATCAAAGTTGACGTGGAAATTTATTGCAATTTGGCCAAATTTGCTTTATAGGTTTAAAACTTTAGTGGAGAAAGCGCCAATTAATACGCCAAAAGTGAATGCTGAAGACTATATTCAATGGCTTATCGCATCTCCAAGAGATGTAACTTGCACTGAAGCATCTAGAACGGGTTCTACGCTCATAGCGCATGATGCTTATACTCATCTGCTTGGCCGTTTAGAACCAGATCCTGATGAAATTTGGAATGAGGTTAAAGATTATGT
>JAHJCH010000317.1 GCA_018813065.1 Myxococcota bacterium | reverse complement strand
GACGATCGGCGCCCGCCGACTTAGATTTTAAGTCCGGAAAAGACGATCGGCGCCCGCCGACTTAGATTTTAAGTCCGGAAAAGACGATCGGCGCCCGCCGACTTAGATTTTAAGTCCGGCGGTGAGCGCGGCGCGATCAGGTGTCTACCTTTTGACACCACAGGGCATCCACATAAAAAAATGATCACCTGGGCGCTTTTTGGGGAACCTTTGGCCCGCAGACCGGTTTGTAAGGCATTTTCCTTCTCGGCGTCTATTGGTTCATTGATTTTGAAATCAAGTCCATCGAAATAAAAAAATCAAAAC
Organism: Myxococcota bacterium; assembly: GCA_018813065.1. Taxonomy (GTDB): domain Bacteria; phylum Myxococcota_A; class Bradymonadia; order UBA7976; family UBA1532; genus JAHJCH01. The sequence continues at coordinate 6,904 of JAHJCH010000317.1, read as the reverse complement.
CGATCAAAAAGCGTGAATGAAACGACGGCCCGCCCATCAAAGCGAACGAACCCACAGCAAGGAGGTCGCATGCAGGTCAACACCGCTAAGCTGATGAAACTCTACCGCTTCGCGGAGCACCACGCGATGACGCTGGTGCGGGCCATCCGCGAGCACATGCAGAAGAACGACATCCAAGACGAAGAGCTGAGCACGCTGGTGACGCAGATCGAGGATCAGGCCCAGGACATGCGGGAGAGCACGGAGCAGCGCGAGGTCGAGGCGGAGACGTCGCCCGACATCCGCCCCCTGTTGTATGAGGTCAACCGCGCCTGCATCGTCGTGCGCGACACGCTCCAAAGCGTCGTCACCGCCGCCCCGCCCGGCGCCCCACGCGCTGACGCCGCCGCAGCGCTCTTGAAGCAACACTTCCGAGGCGAACACCTGCGCTTGGGGAACGCCGAGGTCCGCCGCGCCTTCGCTTGGTCGCTGCTGAAGGGGATGCAGCAAGACCCCGAGCCCTGGAGCGTGGCTGATGTGGCCTGGACGCTGCCGCGCTTGGCGGCCGCCCATGACGCCCTCCAGGCCGCGCTTCAGCCCAAGGCCATCTACGCCTCGCAGCTCGAAAGCCGCGCCGCGCTCAATGAGCGCGTCTCGCATCTGGCGTCGTATCTGGTGTGGCGCGGCGCCAGCCCTTCGGCGCCCAGCTACCTCGGCGATGTCTCCGAGATCATCCTGACGGTGAACGCGCAGATTAAGCTGGCGCGCTGATCTCGCCCCCCCCTCCTCAGCGACTACGCAGCAGCTCTTGGAGCCGCGCCGGGAGGTGGTCGAGCGGGTGGATCTCATCGATAAGGCCCGCCTCCACCGCCGCGCGGGGCATCCCATAGACAACACAGCTGGCCGCGTCCTGAGCCAGCCCGTAGTAGGCGCCGCCCAAGGCGCGCAGGCCGTCGGCGCCGTCATCACCCATCCCCGTCAAGATCAGCGTCAGGAGCGCGCCATCATAGGCGTGGGCGAGGCTGCTCAAGAGCACATCCACGGAGGGGCGGCAGCCCTTCACCGGGGGCGCGTCGCTCAGCCGCACCTCGCCGCGCCGGTTGATCTCCATGTGGCGCCCGCCCGGCGCGATCAGGGCCAGACCCGGCTCCAAGAGATCGCCCTCCTGGGCCTCACGCGCGCGCATCGGCCCCAGGCGATCCAGGCGCTCGGCGAGGGAGCGGGTGAAGTGGGCGGGCATATGCTGGACAATCAGGACCGGCGTGGGCAGCGGCACACTCAAGCCCGAGAAGAGATCGGCGAGGGCCTTGGGTCCCCCCGTGGAGACGCCGATGGCCAGCAGATCAAAGCGGCGGGGCGGGGCGCGGCGCGGGGTCGCGCGGCTGAGCGGCTGGGTCGAGGGGGCCTGGGTCGAGGGGGCCTGGGTCGAGGGGGCCTTGGCCGAGGCGCTGGGGCGCGCGTCGGCGCGTGGGCGGAGCGGGCGAGGGGGCGAGGCATCGAGCGCGCGCAGCGGGGCAGGCTCAAGCAGGCGCGGGGCAGGCTCAAGCAGGCGCGGGGCGGGTTCAAGCAGGCGCGGGGCGGGATCAATAAGCGCGGTCAGGGGCTCAGGCTTGGCCTCGGGGGCCAATAAGGGCCGCCAAGGCTCGATGAGATCCGCAGGCTCGGCGGTGATCAGGTGCTCGATCAGCGGCGTCAAGTCCGCGCGCAGCTGCGCCCGCGCCGCCGCCGGGCCGCCCGCGTTGGGCTTGGTGAGGAAGCCCAGCGCGCCGCCCTCCAGCGCGTCGATGGTCTTGCTCATATCGCGCTCATCCAGCCCGCTGATCATCACCACGGGCAGATCAAGGTCACGGGCGCGGATCGCCCGCAGGGTCGCTGGCCCGTCCAGCTCAGGCATCTCCACGTCCAAGAGCACGAGGTCAAAGGGCTCGCGCGCCAGCAGCGCCAGCGCCTCGCGCCCATGACAGGCGGCCCCCGCCAGGACGCAGCCAGGCAGCTGCTCAACCAGCCCCGAGATGATCTTGCGATAGACCCCAGAGTCATCCACGACCAAAACCCGCAGCGGCGCGCTCATCCTCCCCTCCTGCCCAGCTCAAGCATCAAGGACGGGCGCCAGCTTCATGATCAGCATCAGCGTCTCCTCAAGCGCGACGACCCCTTGGATAAACTCGCCGCCCACCGCCGTGGCGTGGGCGGGCGCGGGCTCAATCTGCTCCTCCTCGATGGCCAACACCTCGCCGATCTCGGAGAACAAGAGGCCCACCGCGTCGGCGCCGATCCGCTCCAGGCCCAAGGCGCCCTTCACCAGCTCGCCGTCGGTCTTGAGGATCACGCAGCAGCCCGCTTTTGCCTCGGCCTCGGCGTTGTAGCGCAGCCGTTGGCGCAGATCGATGATCGTCACGATCTGCCCGCGCAGGTTCATCAGGCCGTGGACGTGGGGGGGGGCTTGAGGGACGGGGTAGCTCTCCAGCTGGATGATGATCTCGCGGATCTGGAGGATGTCGATGCCCCACAGGGTCTCATCGAGCTTAAAGGTCGCGAACTGTCGGGTCATGCGCTCACCCCCGCCAAGGCCGCCCGCAGGCTGGCGCGATCAAGCTTGCCGATGTTGCCCCTCAAGCCCTTGCCCTCCAGCCGCGCTGGCGCGCCGCGCGCGGTGAGGGTCGAGGCGAAGAGGGGCAGCTTGGGGGCGGTCGCGCGGATAAGCTCCACCAGCGCCTCCCCGTGAAAGTCCGCCGTGGATACATCACACAGCGCCGCGTCGAAGCCGCCCGACGCCAGCGCGCCCTCGATGTCACGGGGCGCTTGGAGGGCCTCGACGCGGTGGCCCAGCTGCTCCAGGCAGCGCGTCAAGGCCACGCGGTAGAAGGGGGTGCCCTCCACGAGCAGGATCTTGAGCGCCTTGGCCCGAGGGGGGCGCGCCCCCAGCTCGTGGATGTCCACCAACAGCACGATCTGATCATTGAAGACGGCGCTGCCCAAGAGCCCACGCCCCGAGATGGCCTCGGTGTCGATGCGGATAGGCGCCTCGATGGTGTCGATGACGCGCGGCACCAGCAGGCCCGTGTCGCCCTCGCCGGGCTTGGGGATGATGACGTGCAGCTCGCTGGGGGTGGTGCTGGGCGCGGCGGCGGGGAGGTGATCGTGCAGCTGCGTCAACGGCAGCGGCTCGCCTTGATAGCGCAGGTAGAGCCGCCGCCCGATCTGCTCGATGTCGCTGCGCTTGACCTTCTCGATCCGCGCGATCTGGGCGATGGGCAAGGCGAAGACCTCATCGGTGCCGTTGTCGAGCATGAGCAGGGGGACTGGATCGCCATAGAGGTTGCGCTTGACGGTCTCCTCCAGGCCCAAGGAGGCGGCGTCGGAGAACTTCAAGCCCGTCGCCTGCACGATCCCCAGCGGATCGATGATCATCGAGATGGTGCCATCGCCCAAGATCGTGTTGCCGGAGAAGCACACGGCGTCCTTGAGGAAGCGCGACAGCGGCTTGACCACGATCTCCTCGCTGGCGAGGATGCGATCCACCACCAAGCCAAAGCGATCACGCCCCACACGCAGCACCAAGAGGCGCTTGATGTTCTTGCGCGCGTGTCGCCGCTCTTGCCCCTCGCGGCGCTCCTCGATCTCGGGAGAGGGGGCAGGCCCGGAGCGGCGATCAAAGATGCGCTGGCGTCGATCGGGGCGGGCCTCGCCCGTCTGGGGATCGAGATAGGTCCGCGCCAAGCCCAGGACATCGGCCAGCCGCACCACGGGCAGGAGGCGACCACGGTGACGGATGACCTCGGCGCCGCGCACGCGCTCAATCTGGCCTCGGTTCTCGCCGGGCTTGAGGCGCACGACCTCCTCTAAGCCTACCTGCGGCAAGGCGAAGCGCTGGCCCTCCACCTCGATGACCAGGGAGGTGACGATGGCTAAGGTCAGGGGCAGCTTGAGGCTGATGGTGGTGCCCTGACCGTAGACAGAGCTCAGCTCAATGGAGCCGCCGAGCTTGGTGATGTTGGTGCGCACAACGTCCATGCCCACGCCGCGCCCTGAGATGTCGGTGACGGCCTCGGCGGTGGAGAAGCCGGGCAAGAAGATCAGCTGCATCGCCTCGCGATCGCTGAGCGCCGAGACCGCCTCCAGGCTCATCAGATCGCGCAGGACCGCCCGCTCACGCAGCATGGCGACGTCCAAGCCGCGCCCATCGTCCTTGATGTCGATGTTGACCATGCCCGCCTCATGGTAGGCCTCCAGCCGCAGGGTGCCGACGCGCGGCTTGCCCGCCGCCTCGCGCTGATTCATGGGCTCAAAGCCATGATCTAGGCTGTTGCGCACGAGGTGGGTGAGCGGATCGGAGAGCCCCTCGATGATGGTGCGATCCAGCTCCACATCCTCGCCCAAGGTCAGCAAGCGCACCTCCTTGTTGAGCTTGTGGGAGATGTCGCGCACGACCCGTTGAAAGCGGGCGAAGAGGCCGCCGATGGGCTGGACGCGCGTCCGCATCACCTGCTCTTGGATCTCGGTGGTGATGGCGCTGACCTGCTGGAGAATCGGCGCGACGCCCTCCAGCTCATCGAGGTGCCCCTCCAGCATCCGCACCAGGCGGTTTCGACCCAAGACCAGCTCCCCCGCCATCTCCATCAGGGCGTTGAGCACGCTGGTCTTGACCCGCACCGTCTCATCCTTCTGCCGCGCGCCCTTCTGGGCCTCGCCGACCTCCTCGGCGCGGGGGGCGGGGGGCGCGTTGACCTCCACCTCGGGCGGCTTGTCCTCGATGGTGGGCGGCTTCACCTTGACCTCAGCGGGTTTATGCTCGGCGATGGGCGGCGCCACCTCGACGACGGGGGGATCTTCAGCGGGGAGCGCCCCGCGAGGGGCGTCGAGGAAGGCCTTGAGCCGCCTCATGTCCGCGCTGATGTCTTGCTCATCGCTGTGGGTGATCGACTCCAGCATCCCGCGCAGGCGATCCACCCCCGATAAGAGGGCGTCGATCATCTCCCCCGAGGGGCGCAGCGCGCCCTCACGGAAGAGGCTGAGGAGGTTCTCCATGGTGTGAGAGAGCGCGCCGATGTTCTTGAGGCCGAAGAAGCCCGCCGCGCCCTTGACGCTGTGGACGGCGCGGAAGATACGGTTGACGCCCTCTGGCTCAGGCTCAACCTCCGCCCTGGGATCGAGGGCCATCAGATCGGGCTCGCTCTGCTCAATCTGCTCTAGGGAGGCGATGACGAACTCATTGAGGAGCTCAAGATCTTCTTCGTTCATGGGCGCATCGGTGGGTGTAAAGTGTGCTCGTCCTACGGCGCCGCGTGGGGGTGACTTTAGGGCTTGAGCCGATGGCCGTGGCCTGACGCGGACCTCAAACATGGAAAGGCGGCCAGCGTGCGGTTCTTGATGGAGATGTTTCGCCCGCCAGCGCGCGGCGAGGGCCTGCCTGGCTTAGAGGCCCGCCTGCGCGCGCACATTAAGCACCTCACGGTGGAGGTTGGGCCTCGCCGCGCGACGGACGAGGCGGCGATGGCGGCCACCGTCGCCTATATCGAGGGGCAGATCCTCGGCTTTGGCGGCGCCCTCAGCCACCAGCACTTCCAGCGTCACGCCCGTGGCTTCGCCAACCTGGTCTTTGAGATCCCCGCCGCAGTCGCCGCGCCGCTGATCATCATCGGCGCGCACTACGACACGGTGGCCGACAGCCCAGGGGCCGATGACAACGCCAGCGGCGTCGCCGCGCTGATCGAGCTGGCCCGCCACTTCCACGCCGCGCCGCCGAAGGGGGCTGCGCTGCGCTTCGTCTTCTTCGCCAATGAGGAGCCGCCCTATTTCCAGACCGAGGGGATGGGCAGCCTCGTCCACGCCCGCGCCGTCGCCGCGCAGGGCGAGGACGTGCGCGTGATGCTGGCCTTGGAGATGTTGGGCTATTACAGCGACGCGCCGGGCTCCCAAGACGTGCCGATGGGCCTAGAGGGCCTCTTCCCGGAGACGGCGGACTTCATCGCCTTCGTCAGCGATCTCAGCACGGGGCCGCTGATGCGGACGATCACCCAGGGTTGGGACGCGGAGGGGGTGGAGATCGAGCGGCTGGCGGCGCCCTCCAGCTTGGCCGAGGCGGGCTTCTCCGACCATTGGTCATTTTGGGAGGTGGGCTTACCGGCGATCATGGTCACGGACACGGCGTTCTTCCGCAATCCGCACTATCACCGCCGCACAGACACCCTTGAGACGCTGGATATGCGCCGCTGCGCGGCCACGGTTGAGGGCCTCAAGGGGGTGATCCGCGCCGCCGCGCAGCTCAAATAAGCGCCGAATCAGCGTCAAATCAGCGCCGAATCAGCGCCGAGCAGGCGACACGGCTCAGGGCCGCTCAGGGCGGGCTGGGGCGGCGCCCCTCGCAGGCCTTGGGGCAGCCATCGACCTCACGGCGCAGGGTCATGGAGAGGCCGGTGTTGACCTCGGCCAGCCGCCGCGCCTCATCACAGCGGCAGGCCTTCAAGGCGCGGCGCAGGCGCTGCGTCTCTAAGGACTCCGTCGTCATCGTCAGCGTCAGCGGCGGCCCCCCCAGCACCACCTCGGTGCGCTTGGGCTGGCGGTGATACGCGCGCCAGACCAGGGCGATGGTCACGGTCAAGCCCGCCACGACGATCAGCGCGATGATAAAGGGCCAGGGGCCACGGCCAGGGGGACGCAAGCCCGCGTGGCGCGGCAACCCTGGGCGGAGATCGCGCGTGGGGGGGCTGGGCGGCAGACGCGGCGGCGGGGCGGTCTGAGGATAAGCGGCGCGCTCGGGCTCCAGATCGGGCTCGGGCTCGGCGCGTCTTGGCCGAAAGTCGGGGGGGCGCTCTCCGCCATGAGAGGGCCGCCCGGTGATGGACGCGGGGGGCTGGGAGAAGGGCGAGGCCAGCGGCGGCGGCGGCGGGGTGGGCGGCAGCGGCGGCAGCGGCGGCGGGGCGGG
>JAHJCH010000316.1 GCA_018813065.1 Myxococcota bacterium | reverse complement strand
GCCTCACCGCCGCCCGCCTCACCGCCACCGCCCGCCTCACCGCCGCCCGCCTCACCGCCGCCCGCCTCACCGCCGCCGCCCGCGACGCTCATATCAACATCAGGGGGCGGCGCGCCGCTGTCCGCGCGACCCTCACCGCTTCGCACCATCGCGTCGAAGTACACAGCGACGTCGTCTTCGCTTGAGCTTGAGCAGGCCCCAAGCGCCAGCGCGCCGAGCAGAAACAAGGTCCATTGCATCACAGGCTCTCCTGAAACGTTTTATTTTGAAGGCAGATATCTTGATATGCCGCGCGCTTCAACCTTACTTTTTTCGGCCTCAACGCCGCGCCAAGCGCAAGCCGAGGAGGCCCAGCAGGGCGATGAGCGCGTGGCCCCTCGGCGCCCCGCGTGAGGGGGCCTTGAGACGGGGTCGCTCATTGAGAGTGGCCCATTTGACGCGCTCTCACCCAGGTTTAACTCCATTGTGATTGATCTCGATCCCCCAGGCTGAGGCGTTTTTTTAAACAGTGGGCGGCTCAGAGATGCGGTCTTCTCAGGCCCTAGGCGCTGGTCTATGATGCCTGACCTTAGACCCATCCGCGAGGCGATCCATGTCCAAGAGAGCCCCCAGCGTCGATCCCGCGCTCCTCCAAGCCCTGAAGGATGGGCATCGCCAAAAAGCCCTCCTCCAAAACCTAGAGCAGCATCAATATGAGCTGCTCCTTGAGACACATCGAGGCGGCGCGGGGGTGCGCAAGAAGGCCAAGCGCGAGATGAAGGCGTTCGTGCGCCAAAAGGCGATCTCCAACGCGGCGCAGTATCACCCCGCTGAGATCTTGCGCGTCTGGGGCATGGATCTGGGCTCACCCTCCAAGCTGGAGATCGAGGTCAGCTGGGAGGGGGCGCTGGTCTTTCGCTATGTCGCCGCCCTGTCGGAGCTGAGCCCGCCGCCAGCGATGACACGCATGGCTGATGAGGTCATCGCCCGGCGCAAGCCTCACCTCTACCCCGAGCAGGCGTCCTTGTTGGCGCGTTGGCTGTCCGCCGCCCTCCTAGAGCGCGATCTCCACGCCCTCACCGAGCAGATCAAGGCGCGGCGCGAGGCCCTCGACGCGCCGCCCCCGTCTGAGCCGGATCTGTTGGCCTATGGCGCTTGGCTGGAGGCGCAGCGGCGGCGCTATGAGGAGGCCCTGGCGGCCTTGGATCAGCGCGCGCAGCTGATCAAGGACGTGGCCGCGCGCTACGCGCCCGAGATCGCGGCGATCATCGAGGCGGCGCCTGAGCAGCTCTACAGCGAGGCGCTGCGCGCCCGGCTCTTGGCCCACGCCCAAGCAGAGCAGGCGGCCTCGACCTCGGCCAGCGAGCACGTCCGCGCCCGGCTGCTGTTGACCTTGCCCCAGCGGCTCAGCCCCACGCCGCCGCCACGCGACGCGCGCCTCTTGGCGGAGGAGGCCTCGGCCTTGGGCGCGGCCTTGCGCGCGGGGGCTTGGCCCGATCTGGACACGCTGGCGCCCACGCTGGACGCCCTGGGCGCGGCGCTCCTCGACGGGCTGGACGTGTCCGCGCGCTGGGCCACGCTGAGCGAGGGCTTGAGCTGGTGCCTGTGTGAGCAGCTCAAGGAGGGTACGGCGCGGCTGCTGCCCCTCTCGGCCCAAGAGGCCTCGGCGATCGAGGCGGGCGCCCCCCCCACGCCTCCGCTTGAGCCCCAAGCCTCAGCCGCGGCGTCCTCTGCTGTGGCTGAGCCCGCCTCGACGCCTTTATCTGAGCCGCCGCGCGTCGAAGCCGTTGAGATCGCTGAAGAGATCGCTGAAGAGATCGCTGAAGAGATCGCTGAAGAGCCCGCTGAAGAGCCCGCTGAGGACACCGAGCCCGCTGAGGCGCCCGCTGAGGACACCGAGCCCGCTGAGGACACCGAGCCCGCTGAGGACACCGAGCCCGCTGAGGACGCTGAGCCCGATGAGGACGCTGAGCCCGATGAGGCGTCGAGCCTAGATGGGGATGATCCCAGCCTGGATGGGGATGACACGCTCGATGAGGCGCTGCCCCCCTCCGAGCACGCCCGCCGTGCCCTCGCCTCAGGCGACGAGGCCCATGATGAGCCCCTGCTCCTGGCCTGCTTGGCCGCGCGTGAGGCGGGCGGGCTGGACTTGGCCTACTGGTGGTCACGGGCCTTGGGCGAGGCCTCGCCGCTGTCGCCTTGGCTCGTCGAGGTCTTTGAGCTGGGCGCCCAGCTTCACCCCAGCTTCACCGAGTCAGAGCGCCGCCTGCGCGATCTGCTCTCTGAGCCCCCCGAGGTCCTCAGCGTCAGCGACGCGCTGTGGCTGAGCGCCGCCCTGATCCGCCCCGCCCTGATGACCCCCACCGTCTACCCCGAGTTCGCCTTGGAGCTGTGCGCCGAGCGGCTGAGCTTTATCCCCCAGCACCACGGCTTGATTCAGCGGATCCTGGACTTCGCGCGCCGTCATGTGCCCATCAGCCCCGCGCTGCTGGGCGGGATGGCCTCGGATGAGGACTGGGTCGCGCGTAAGCGCAAGCTGGAGGAGGACACCGAGCTTTGGCTGGAGAGCGCGCCGCACCGCAACATCAACTATCAAACCGCCACCTTCGTCTGGCAAGCCTGGGCCAAGGGGCTCCTGCGTGATCTGCTGCTCAACGCGCGTCAGCGCCTTGAGCCCGGCGCGGTGGATGAGGAGATCCGCGCGCTGCGTGATGATGGGCGCTTTCAAAAGGAGCTGGATCAGTTCGCTCAGGCGCGGCGCAGGAGCGTCAAGGGTCAAGCCCGCGCCACCCTGCGGCGCTACTTCGATGAGGCCCTCGATCTCGCCGCGCGCTGGCGGCGCTTGCATGAGGAGAGCCCCGCCGCGCGCGGCGCCTCCGCCCCCTTTGGTCGAGCGCTGCTGGAGGAGCTGAGCCCCCTCGCCGCGCTCTTGAAGCAGGCCCTCGTTGATTATCAGGCGCCCACCCACCCGCCGATGATGCGCGCGGCGGCGACGGCGCTGCTGGTGTCCGTCGAGGCGCTGATCGAGCGCTTTGAGGTGGGCTGGACGCCCTCGGAGGATCCCGCCGTGGGCCGTGAGCGCGCCCTGACGCTGATGCCCAGCCTCGGCGGCGCCCCGCCCCATGAGGGGCCCACCGCGCGCGAGGCGGTCTTGCGTCATATCGCCGCCCCCTTGAGCCCCGCCTCGGCGGCCTTGGGGCACCTGGAGCGCGGGCACCTGGCGCTGGCTCAGCGCTTAATCTCGACCCTGGAGGCCGAGGGCGATGAGGCGCCGAGCCTGAATGATGAGCTGGAGGCCGCCTCGCGCAACTGGCAGAAGATCGTGCCGCGCAAGATCCAAGAGGCCAAGGATGAGATCGAGGGGCTGCGGCTCAAGGGGGGCTTGATCAACACCGAGCGCGATCTCTGCTGGGGGCACCTCGACGCGCTGCGCCGCGCTTATGACGCCCGCGCCGATCGCCCCGATGAGATCATCCTCAAGCTCAAGGCGCTGCGCGTCGAGGCCGAGGGTTTCGTCGCGGCGCACGCGGCCTTGCTGCGCGCGCGCTGGGCCGAGCAGGTGGAGGGCTGCGCCGCCCAAGGGTTGGAGGTGCCGCCCGAGGCTGAGGCGGGCTTCGCCGAGGCCCTCGACGCCGGTGAGATCAGCGTGGCCGATGAGATGCTCGTCGCCCTCCAGCGCGCGCAGGCCGATAACCGCCCCCCCGCCGAGGCCCTCTCGCCCCTCCAGCGGCGGCGCGTCACGCAGGATCACCTGCTGAGCTTTATCGAGGGCTACCCCGCCCTCTTCGAGCGCGCCCGCGATCTGCGCGATCTCAATCGCGCTGAGATCGGCGAGGCGGACGCGGAGGCGGCCCGCGCTTGGGTGACGCTGCGCAAAGGGAAGCAGGCGGGCTTCGATGAGGCGGCCCTCCTCAGCGTGCTGCGCTTCTTCGGCTTTAAGCTCGATGAGGCCCCCATCAAGGATCGGCGCCCCAGCCCTCAGCTCCCCTTCTGGCTCACCCTCTCCGCCCGCGCGCACATCGAGGCGCCCATCCCCCGCTTCGGCTCCCTCGCCGATGGCCTCGGCGGTCACCGCTTCGTGCTCGTCTGGGGGGAGGTCGAGGCGCGCCAACTGGCGATCTGGCTCAATCAACAAGAGGAGCTGTCCAAGAAAGAGCACCCCCTGACGCTGCTGATCTTTAAGCGCTTGAACCTCTTGGATCGACACCACCTCGTCCACGCGCTGCGTAACGCAGGCTATGGCGCCTTGATCATCGATGATTGCTTGATCCCTTGGATCGCCGACCAAGATCCACGCCGTCGGATATGCGCGCTCTTCCATGTGGCCCTCGCGGGCGCCAATGAGAACCCGTATACACCACAAAAAGCGGGTAGCGTGCCGAAAGAGATGTTCTTTGGTCGCCATAAGACCTTGGATGACTTATGGAATCTCAATAAATCATGTATCGTTTATGGTGGTCGCCAGCTTGGTAAGTCGGCGATGCTTAAGCAGCTCTATAAAAATCATCATAACCCGAGCAAGCAGCATTGGGTGCTTTGGGCAGGTGTGAGCAATGATGATGATATCTGGGCGGTGATTCATCGTCTGCTGAGAACCGCTCAAATCCTTGTTCATGATCAAATATTGAATCCGAAACAACAAAAAGATCAGATTAAAGCGTTCTTATCAGAAGATCCACAGCGGCGCATCTTGCTTTTATTTGATGAGAGCGATTATCTCCTTGATTCGGATAAAAATAATAAATTTGAGGGGCTTAATTTAGTTCGAGACTTAATGAATGAGACAGATCGGCGCTTTAAAGTGGTCTTCGCTGGTCTCCATGGTGTTCAAAGATTCCAAAATATCCCCAATCAACCTTTAGCTCACTTTGGTGATCCAATTTGTGTCGGTCCCTTAGAGCCGAAGGACGCCGCCGATCTTGTTGAACGTCCTCTGCGGGCTTTAGGTTATCGTTTTCAATCCCCACATCTTATTTACCGTATTTTGGCGCATACAAACTGTCATCCGAGCCTTTTACAGCTCTTTTGTCATAGTCTCGTCGAGGAGATGTGCAAGAGCACGCGCTATAACCGTGATCGCATCCTGCCGTTGACGATCGATGAGGAGGTGATCGCCCGCGTGGATCGTGAGGTGGAGCTGAGCAAGCGGATGCGCCTGCGCTTCGATTGGACCCTCAACCTCGATCCGCGCTATCGCGCCATCGGCTACACCTTCGCCTGGCTGGAGCTGATGGGGACGCTGGACGGGGAGCGGCGCAGCGGGCTGGACGCCAAGGCGGTCTTGGCCGAGGTGCAGGAGTGGTGGCCGCAGGGGTTTGCGCGGATCACCCCCACCGAGCTGGAGGGGCTGCTGACGGAGATGGTCGGCTTGGGGCTCTTAAACCCGCATCAGGGGCGCTATCGGCTGCGCAGCCCCAATATCCTGCGGCTGCTGGGGGGCGTCGAGCAGGTGATGTCTGAGCTGGAGCAGCTGGAGACGCTGGAGGCGGACGAGACGCCCTATCCACAGGTCTATCACCGCGCCCTGCCAGGCCGGCGCGACGGCGCCTCGCCGCTGACCTGGTATCAAGAGCAGAAAATCTCGCGTAATCACAGGGGTTTGGATCTGATCATCGGCAGCGCCGCGACCCGCCTCGGTGAGGTGCTGCCCGCCCTGGAGTCGCTGTATCAAGATCGAACCGCCCTGGATTGGAGCCCCTCCCAGATCTGTGAGCTGCCCGATGGGCGCTCGCTCTTGGATCAAATCCGTGAGATCTACAAGGGTCGCCGCGCGCACTTCGCCCTCTCGATCATCATCCCCGAGCCCCGCCGCTTCGGCCCCCTGATGGAGAACCTGGAGGCGATCTTGGGTTGGTTTGAGCGGCTCTCCAGTGAGCGCCGCTTCGTCCGCGTCGTCTGCCTCCTCGATCCAGAGGCCCTGGCGGACGTGGACTTGGAGGCCCTCAAGGCGCGCGGCGAGGTGCTCGGCGTCCACCCCCTCTCGCTGTGGCGCCTCAAGGGGCTTAAGCACTGGTTCTCAGACGCGGAGATCGAGCCCCCCGAGGATCTGGAGGCGTTCTTGGAGGCGACCGGGGGCTGGCCGAGCCTCGTCGCTGAGGGGCTGCGGCGCCTCACCGATGGCGCCCCGGATGGCCCTCGCCTCGCTGAGACCCTGCGACCCCGCGAGGCGCAACGCGCAGCGACCTTGGCCGCCTCAGGGGCCATGGACGAGCCCCGCGCGGCGCTCTTTGAGGCGCTGGCACAAGCGGCGGCGACGGCGGGCGGCGGCCCCATCGAGCAAGAGGCCATCTTCGAGCAGCTGGCCGCGCCGCGCGCCATGCTGGAGCGGCGCTTGGATGAGCTGACCCTCCTCAACGTCATCGAGCTGCGCCCTCAAGGGCTCGTGGTCAACCCGCTCATCTTCAAAGCTTGGAGTGCTCTGTGATGTTTTGGACCCTCCCCGGCGCGCGGCGCTTCCTCGATCGGGTCGTCAACGCGCTCTCTGATGGGCAGCACGTGATCCTGCGCCTCCCCAAGCACGTCGTCGATCAAGACCCCATCGAGAGCCTTAACCGCCGCTTGGCCGAGGTCAACCTCGGCAGCATCACCTCCTGGGTGGTCAGCGAGGATCAGGAGCCCGAGCGCGCCTTGGCCCAGGCGCTGGGCTTTGAGGATGAGGACGCCCCCCTCGACACGCTGCTGAGCTGTCAGACGCCGCCGAGTAACTTCATCGCCTTCCTCAACCTGCCCAATGAGGAGGGGCGCTATCGGCGCGAGTGGCAGCGCCTCTTGGCGCGCGCGGGGGCCTTGGCGCAGAGCCGCGAGGGGCCACAGCCCTTCCTGATCATCGCCCTCGCCAGCCCCAGGACGCCCATCCCCAGCGAGAACGTCAAGCTGGCGCGCTTCCCTTGGTGGGGCGTCCTCTCCCAGATCGACATCGATCAGGTGGTCGAGGAGAAGCTGCGGGCCAACCCGCCAGAGCGCAGCGCGGATCATTACTGGCTGCGGGCGCTGTGCCGTGGCCTCGCCGGCTCCCAGCCTCGAATCGCCCATGAGCTGTTGGATCGAAACCCCAAGACGGTCAAGGAGGTCCTCGATCTCCTCCGCCCTCGGGAGCTGATCGGAGGCAACGAGGAGGAGAGCCTAGAGATCCCCCAGTACAAGAAGAAGTTCTCCTTCCTCGGTGAGGCCATGAGCCCCCCGCCGACGCAGCCCGATCGGCTCCGCCTCTGGGATGATGGTTGGCTGGACTGGGAGCCCGAGTACGGGATGCGCCTCAACGTCTATGCCCTCGCCCATCGAGATCAGGCGGAGAAGATCGAGCGGCGGCTCTGGCAGGGGCAGAGCAAGATCCTCCTCCCCCTCGTCGAGCAGGTGCGCCACCTCATCGTCGGCAAGCTGCGCAAGAAGTTCGGCGATGACTGGAGCCATGAGATCATCTCCAAGATCGAGCGCGCTGAGCGCGAGGCGCTGGAGACGGAGATCGGGCCGCTGGCCTATCACCTGCGGCGGAGCACCAAGCACGTCAAGAACGCCGCCTTGCAGCACACCCTGCGCGATCTCGCCAACGTGGCCGAGCGGTGGCGTGATCTGCGCAATGAGCTGGCGCACGTAAAGGTCGTCGAGCATGAGGCGCTCCTCAGCGCCCTTGAGGCGGCGCGTACGCTGATCCGCGACTGATCCGAGGGCTTGCGGCGCGGGGAGAGGGCGCTATACAAGAGCCGAGTCGGCGCGATGGGCGCGCCGCCGAGCCTGGCGTCAACTCAACCCAAAGGGACAGATGAACCAGCACGCCCTCTCAGTCCAAGACCTCGTCAAGACCTTTGATCTGGGCTTCCTCGGCGCGGTGCCCTTCCTCGGCCCAGGGATCACTCGACGGTTTCAGCTCAAGGGCATCGCTCAGCGCGTCGAGGCTGTGCGCGGCATCACCTTCAGCGTGGAGCCCGGTGAGGTCTTTGGCTTCCTCGGCCCCAACGGCGCAGGGAAGACGACGACGATCAAGGTGCTGATGGGCCTCATACACCCGACCAGCGGCCAAGGGACGCTCCTGGGCGCCCCCCTCGGCGACGCCCAAGCCCGCGCGCGCCTGGGCTTCCTCCCCGAGCACCCGTACTTCTATGAGTACCTCAAGCCGCTGGAGTTCTTGGACTTCTACGCGCGGCTCTTTAACCTCACCCATCGCGAGCGTAAGCGCCGCGCCGAGGCCCTGCTTGACCGCCTGGGCCTCACCTACGCCAAGGATCGCCCGCTGCGCAAGTTCTCCAAGGGCATGATCCAGCGCATCGGCGTCGCCCAAGCGCTGATCAACGATCCCGCGCTGGTGGTGCTCGATGAGCCCATGAGCGGCCTCGATCCCATGGGCCGTAAGGATGTCCGCGATCTCATCTTTGAGCTTAAGGAGCAGGGCAAGACCGTCTTCTTCTCCAGCCATATCCTCGCCGACGTCGAGGCGCTCTGTGATCGCGTGGCGATCATGGCGCGGGGGCGCATCCGCAGCATCGGCGGGCTCCATGAGCTGCTCACCGACGCTCAGTCGCCCGTGGAGATCGTCACCCGAGGCGTCGAGGGCGCCCCTCGCGAGGCCCTCGCCGCCCTCGCCGCGCAAGCGCGTGAGGCCTCAGGGCAGCAGACCTTTATCCTTGAGAGCGACGCGATCTTGGAGAGCTTCCTCGACCAGCTCCGCGCGGTGGAGGGCGCGCGGCTCATCAGCGTCATCCCTCGCCGCCGCTCGCTGGAGGATCTCTTCGTCGAGGAGGCGGCCAAGGCCGACGCCGCCGACATTCAAGCCCATGAGGGAGCGCCTGCATGAGCCAGATCTTCGCCATCGCCCTCAACACCTTTCGTGAGGCCACGCGCAACCGCGTCTTCGCCAGCCTGATCCTCTTCGCCGTGGCCATGCTGCTGTTGACCCTGGCTGTCAGCTCCGCCTCGCTCCATGAAGAGGTCCGGCTGATGAAGGATATTGGCCTCTTCTTAATCTCTACATTCTCGGTGTTGATCAGCATCTTTATTGGCGTCAACCTGGTCTACAAAGAGATTGAACGCAAAACTATCTTTACAATTATCCCTAAACCCATTTTTAGGTTTCAATTTTTGCTCGGCAAATACTTTGGATTAGCATCGACAATGCTGATTCAGCTTATTTTTATGAGTACCGTGCTCGCTTTAATCTTTTGGGGGCTTGATGCGAATTTTGGTGAGGAGATGGTGCAAGCCCTTTTATTGATTTATATTGAAGTGCTGATTGTGATCGCGATTGCGCTCTTTTTCTCCAGCTTTAGTACACCATTTTTATCGGGCTTACTCACCATTGGTGCTTTTATTATTGGCCGATTTGTAGATCGAATCCTCGTCATAAGGCTCGCATCTAAAGATGAAATGACGCCTGCGCTTGAGAATGTTAAAACTTTTGTAAAGACAATCGCGCATATTGTCCCCGACTTATCTATCTTTAATACGACACCCTATGTTGTTTATGAAGACCCTATTGATTGGTCATATGTACTCAATGGGGTCGGCTATGGGGTTACATATGTAATTATTTTATTGTTTTTGGCGTCTTTGATGTTTACGCGGCGCGACTTTATCTAATGCGCGCCTTCCTCATCGCCTTGTTGGGCGTGCTCGCGGTGGCCTATGGGCGGGTCTACTTTGAGGCCCGCGCGGCGCTGGCCCGCGCGACGGCGGCCCGCGCGGCGGGGGATGACCTAGAGGCGGTCACCCAGTATCAATACGCCCTGCGCGGCTATACCCCCGGCGCCGCCGCGCCGAGGCAGGCAGCCCAGGCGCTCTTGTCGCTCTCAGAGGAGGCCGAGGGGCGCGGCGACGCGGCGACGGCCTTGATGGCCCTGCGACGCCTGCGCGGCGGCGTCCGCGCCACACGCTGGCTGATCAGCCCCTTTGGGGATCTGGCCGAGGAGGTGGACGCGCGCATCGCGGGGCACATGGCGCGTCAATCCCTGGGGCAGCCCGGCGCCGAGGGCCGCGATCTGGAAGGATTGCGTGCGGAGCACCTGCGGCTCTTGCGGCTCGATCCCACGCCTCACCCTGGCTGGTCCTCGCTCGTCACGCTGAGCTTTATGGCTTGGCTCCTCGGCCTCACCCTCTTTATCCGTCGGGGGCTCGACGCGGAGGCGCGGCTCAAGGGGCGGGCGGCCTTGGGCTGGCTGGGCTTCGCCGCCCTCTCCTTCGCCCTCTGGATTATCGGCCTCACGCAGGCCTGATCGGCGCTGATGTCCTCCCCCACCCGCCTCTTGCTCGCTGTTCGTCAATTTCACCCTGATTACTCCGGCGCGGCGCGGCGCTTTAAGGGCTACGCCGAGGGGCTACGCGCGCGCGGCGTAGAGATGGAGGTGTTGGCGACGGGCGTGACCGACGCCCGTCGAGGCGCTTGGCTGCCCTCGGTGGAGGTGGACGGGATCAAGGTCTACCGGGTCAACGCGCCGCCGGGCTGGCCTGGCCCCATCACCACCCACGCCGCCGCGACGCTGCGGCGCTGCTTCGGCGCGCCGCCAGACGTGGTGCAGCTGGCGATGGCGGAGTGGGCGCTGACCCCGTGGCTGTGGGGGCTGCGCGGCCTGGGCGTCCCCCTCGCCGTGGCGCAGACGTTGATGGACACGCCCTCGCCACACAGGCTCAAGCGCGCGCTTCAGCGTCGGCTCTGGCGCCTGCCCTTCCGCGCCGCCGACGCGGTGGTGGTCAACAGCGCGGCGATGGCAGGCGCGCTGCGCGGCTTGGGCGTCGCCGCCCAGATCATCCCCAACGGCGTGGACACCCAGCGCTTTCGCCCCCTCGACGATCCCCGCCAGCGCGGGGCGCTGCGCGCGCGCCTGGGGCTGCCGGATGATGGCCCGCTGATCCTCAACGTCGGCGCGGTGCAGCGGCGCAAGGCGCAGGATCTGGCCCTGGAGAGCCTCATCGCCTTAGCCGCGCGTCAGCCACGCGCGCGCTTGGTCTTGGTTGGGCCTGACGCGGTTGAGCCGCCCTTCACCGCGCGCTTAAGGGCGCGGGCGGCGGCGGCGGGCGTCGCCGATCGTCTTCACCTCTTAGGTATGCGTGACGACACGCCTGACTTGCTGCGCGCGGCGGATGTCTTCCTCTTCACCTCGGCCAAGGAGGGCCTCCCCAACGCCGTCTTAGAGGCGCAGGCCAGCGCCTTGCCGGTGATCACGGCGACGTTCTTGGGGCTCAGCGAGGAGCTAGGGCAGCCTCAAGCCCACCTCTGCGTCAAGCCGCGCCAGGCCGACGCCCTGGCCGACGCCCTCCATGGCGCCTTGAGCCAGCCCACCTTGGCGGCGGAGATGGGTCAACGAGCGCGGGCCTGGGTGCAGGAGAGGATCAGCTTGGAGGGGGCCTTAGATGCGTACGCGGGGCTCTATCATCGGCTGGCGGGGCGGGGCTGAGGGGCGGGCTTAATCGACGCAGGCGCCGTTGACGCAGAGCTGGCCTTCAGCGCAGTCGGCGTTGGCCTCACACTCGGGGCAGGCCTCCAGGCGGTCATAGCAGAAGCCAGCTTCACAGACCTGGTCTGCGTCGGCGCAGGGCGTGTTGAGGTCACAGGCGGCCAAGCAACGGGCGTCAACGCAGGTCAAGCCCTCGGCGCAGTCGCTGCTGAGCGCGCACTGCGGGTGCGTGGTGTGATCAGGGACGCAGAGGGCGTCGAGGCAGCGCTCGCCAGCGGCGCAGTGGCTGTCCTCAGCGCAGTCGCTGTGGCAGAGGCCGTTGATGCAGGCGCCCGCGGGGCAGGCGTTGTTATTGCGGCACTCGACCTCTGCGGGGCTCAGCGCGGGCTCGCAGTAGCCCGTCTCGCCGCAGGCCTCGCCGGTGGGGCAGCCGACCTCACAGGGGCGGACGCAGCGCATATTGACGCAGACGCTGTCGCGGGCGCACTCGCTGTTGAACTGGCAGATATCAGCGGCGTTGCTGTCGGCGACGCACTGGGCATCCTGGCAAACCTGCCCCGCCTCACACTCGGCGTTGAGCAGGCAGCTGTTGGGGCTGCGGCAGACATTCTCGACGCAGAGATCGCCCGCCGGGCAGTCGCAGACGGTCTGGCAGTCAACGGGCTCTTGGTTGGGCTCGGGGATGACGCACTGACCAGCAGCGCAGATGTGACCCTCGGGGCACTCACAGCTGGCGTGACACTCGACGTCTTGGACGCACTGGCCGTCGATGCAGCGCAAGCCCTCATCGCACTCGGAGGAGCGGACACACTCAGGCTCGATGACCTCATCGACGCAAACGCTCTCAGCGCAGCGTTGACCCTCAGCGCAGTCCCCGTCTACGGCGCACTCAGGCGCGGGCTCGGCGTCCACGCAGGCGCCCTCGGCGCAGCGTTGATTGGCGGCGCAGTCGCTGTCCTCGACGCAGGCGGGCGGCGGCGGCTGGATGATGCTCCCCTCGGCGCAGAGGCCGTCGGCGCAGTGTTGGCCGTTGGCGCAGTCATTGTCCTCAAGGCAGCGCGCGCCGTTGACGCACTCACGCATCTCGTCGCAGATCTGCCCCGCGCCGCAATCGCTGTCTTGGACACAAGCGGGGATCTCTTGGGGCGTCACGCAGTCGCCATACGCGGAGCAGATCAGGCCCTCAGCGCAGTCTTGATTGCGCAAGCAGAAGGCCTCGGGGGGGCGAACGCCATCGACACACTCGCCATAGGCGGAGCAGACCTGGTTGATGGGGCAGTCCACGTCCACCAAGCAGTCAACGGGCTCGGGGGGGGGGGGCTCGATGATCGGCTCGCCGCTGGCGCAGTAGCCATCGGGGTTGCAGTAGCTGTTGATGGGGCAGTCGTAGTCGCTGACGCAGTAGAAGGGCTCGCAGCCGCTGCTGTCGCAGAAGTAGCAGCCGGAGTCATCGCACTGCTGCGTATAAGAGGCCTCGCAGTCGAAGCACTCCTCCCAATGACAACCCGAGAAGAGCGCGGCGCTGGAGAGCAGGGCGAAGAGATGCAAAGGCTTCACGAGGGACCTCCGATTTTCTGAGATGTGGGCGCTTCAAGCAACGAGCGTACCGGAAGCTGAGGTGAGGCGCAGCGGTGAGATAAAGACACGCGCGTGAACCCCCCGTTACAGATCGAGATCGTGGGTGTTCACAGGCCTCTGCGGTCAACGGCGACGGCGCCGCAGGGCGAGGAGCCCGACGAGGAGCGCGAGGGGGGCGGCGCTTTGAGGCGCGCGCGGAGAGAAGCTACAGCCCGCGCTGATGCCATCATCGCCCTCTCCGTCGTCTTCTCCGTCGCCCTCTCCGTCATCACCGCTTGGCCCCGCGTCCGCCTCACGATCCCAAGGGAGGCCGCCAGTGTCAGCGCGCGGCGCGCCCGCGTCGAGCGGAGGCGCGGGCTGATCGGCGTCGGGCGGAGGCGTGGGCCGATAGGCGTCGGGTTGAGGCTCAGGCGGCGTGTACATATCCGGCTCAGCCACGCCGCTGTCGATCGGCGGGCGCGCCTCGATCATGCACAGGGCGCTGCCGCGCGTCTCAGAGCAGTAACCGCCCACCTCTCGGGCGCAGTCCTCTTGGCGGACCTGGCCCTCAAAGCAGTGGACGCGCACATCGCCTCGGCACTCTCCAGCCGCCGTGACGCCGCCGCAGGGATCCACGGGCGGATCGACCGGCGGCGTCCCTGATTCCACGCAGTACCAGCCGATCTCCTCATTCACGTAGTCGCAGGTGTAGCCCTCGGAGGCGCAGTCCAGGCGCTCGATCTGATTCTCCGCGCACCAGACCGCCGTGTCCCCTTGGCACTCGCCGAGGAAGGAGATCCCGCCACAGGCGGAGCAGCTGTACCCCGTCGCCTCATCGATGAAGCCGCAGGACTGCCCCTCTGTGGTGCAGTCGAAGCGCTGCACCGCGCCGTCTTGGCACCACACCACCGTCTCCCCCTCGCAGTAACCTTGATAGGTCACGTCACCGCAGGCGGGGGGGGGATCGCCGCCCGCGTCGGCGATCTTGCCGTCGATCCAGTCGATGATCTGATCGAGTCGGATCATGGTGTCGCCGCCGCCGCCGCAGACCTCATCGCCGCCGCTGAGCACCGCTAAGGAGACGACGGCGCCGTTGTTGATGCCCAAGACAGAGCTGCCTGAGTCGCCGAAGCAGACGCCCGCAGGATCTCCGTTATAGGCGGGGCTGCGGATCTCGATGCTGTCGCTCCAGACGCTCTCGATCCAGGCATCGACGAACCACAGGCCATCGCGGTTGGTCCCCCAAGTATCACCGTAGCCGCCCGCCTGCACCTCACGCCCCTCCCAGCCTGAGAGGCTGCCCCGGTTGGCGGGGATGATCTCCAGCGTGGGCAGGCGTGACTCGGCGTCCTCATCGAGGATGAGCACCGCCGCGTCCACCTGGTTATGGGCGTAGATGGCGCTGAGATCGAAGGTGGCGCTGGGCCGCGAGAAGTCGCCGACGCTGAAGCCCGTGTTGTCCGCGCGGGTGTTGGGATCATCGACGCAGTGACGCGCCGTGACGACCACACGCGGGGCGATGATGAGACCCGTGCAGAACATCCCGCGTGGCTGCCCCGCGTAGTGCATCCAGCCAATCGCCAGCTGCTGCCCCGCCGTCAACGGGATCGTCTGGGGGGTGGCCGTGCCGTTGCGCACCGCGCGGCGATTGGTGGTGATCGGGGGCTCGGCCTGGGGCGGCGGCGTGCAGGCCAACGCGCCAGAGAGGATCCACCAAAGTCTTCGCATGTTTAACTCCTCATCAAGATGCCCTAGAGCGTCGTGAGCGGCAAGATGACACGACCACGCGCCAGCAGCGAGCCAGATCGAGTGGCCACGAGCACAGGCGGGCCCGTGGCCCGTCGAGCATCGTGGCTGCTTGAGGTGGCCGTTGATGGTGATGTGGGTGTGGCAGATTGGTGCTCACGCCGCTCTAGAGATACGCCACCTGCGGCCTGTGCTGCAAAGGGGCGCGGTGATTTCCCTTGCCTCACGCCCGACGCGGGTTACTTTCCCTCGTCACGTCAAGCGGAGGTGCCATGGAGCTGAAAGAGGGAGAGCGGATCGATCGCCTCAGCCGAGAACTGCGGATCATCCAGCGCATCAAGGGCCACCGCGCCACCTCAGATGACGTCCTCCTCGCCTGGGCGGGCGCGCAGGCGCGCCCCGAGGCGCGGCGGATCTTAGATCTTGGCACGGGCAAAGGCACCGTGGCGCTCTTGCTCGCCCATCACCTCCCCTCAGCGCAGATCATCGGCGTCGAGGCCTTCCCACAGAGCCACGATCAAGCGCTGCGTAACGCCGCGCTCAATGGCCTCAGCCACCGCTTTGAGCCCCGCCTCGGCGATCTCCGCGATCCCACGGTCTTGAGGGGCGAGGCCCCCTTTGATCTCATCTGCGGCGCGCCCCCGTTTATGCCGCTCGGCGCGGGTACGCCCCCCCAAGATCCGCAGCGCGCGGCGGGCCGCTTTGAGCTGCATGGTGGGATCGAGGGCTACGCGGCGACGGCTGCGGCGTGGCTGGCGGAGAGCGGGCGAGCGGCGCTCTTGATGGACGGGCTGAGCTTGGATCGCAGCGTCGCTGCGCTGAAGGCGGCGGGGCTGCGCGTTGAGGCGCGCTGGGATATCCCCCCCCGAGAGGGCGCGCCGCCGACCTATCGGATCTTCATCTGCGCGCGCGCTGGAGAGCCTGATGGGGTGACAGAGAGGGTCAAGCTGCGACCGATGCGTGAGGGGGCGGGTTGGGCGCCTTGGTATCAGGCCGCGCGGGCCGCGTTGGCCTTAGACTGAGCACCAGGCGGGACTTGGAGCCAGAGGGCGGCTACTTCGAGCCCTTCTTGCCCTTCTTGCCCTTCTTGGCGGGCTCAGGCTTCTTCTCTTCTTCAGGCTTCTTATCCGCCTCAGGGGTCTTTTCGGGCTCTTGGATTGCGAACTTGCCCTCATCAATATTGCGCACGAAGGGGATCACATCATCCAACTTAAGGTTCACCTTGATCTGGTACTTGAGCGGGCGCTTATCCTCAGTAAAGCCCTTCTCTAGCAGGTTTACCTCGCTCTCTGGATATTGAATGAAAGCGCCTTCAGGGCGTGGCTTTTCAGCGAGCTTCCAAATAAAGATCGCGATGTCTTCATTGAGCTGCTTGAGCGCCAACGCCTCACCTTGCTTCTCTGCTTCTTCGGTCTTCTTGCGCCCCTCAACCTCCACGATGGTGGTTAGGGTAAAGAGCTTCGTCTTCTCATCGTACTGCCCCGCCTCGATCATCTGGGGCTCCAGCTTCTTAAAGCGTGGCATAAAGGCGTTGGCCTTAAAGGACATAAACTCAGCGACATTGAGGCGCTCCTTAAGCTCCCCGTCGAGCGTCTTGGAGATGCGCAGCTTGCTCGCCTCAGTGAAGAGATCGGCGGCCTCCTTAAACTTGGCCTCATTCAGCGCGGACTTTCCACGGGCGGAGAGCAGCTCAGCCAAGGTCTTGTTGGCCTCGCTGCCCTTGTTGAGCTCAATCGCTTTACGCAGGAGCGCCTCAGCGGCGGGGGCGTCCTTGCCCGTCAGCTCATCCGCCTGCTTGCGGTAGCACTCCTCCAGCGCGGGCTTGACCACGGACTTGCGCTTGGCGTGGGCGGGGATGGCGAGGATCTTCTCTAAGAGCTGCCCTTCTTTGACGAAGTCGCCTTGGCGTCGATAGACCAGAGACTTGTTCCAGAGCGCCTGGTAGTTGTCTTTGTCTAACTCCAACGCTTTGTCGAGGTTGACCAACGCCTCATCAAACTTCTGCGCTTGGAGCGCCATTTGGCCTTCTGTCAGAAAGTGCTTGTAGTCCTTCTCACAGGCGATTAGCCCGATGAGGATAAAGAAAGAGAACACAAGACGGCGCTTCATATACACCTCCAATGTATCGATGAGAGGGCGCGGCGCACATCGCTTGGCCTACGCGAACCATAAAAACTCGCTCCTTTAATCAAGGAGTTCCTCCTCCTCTGGATCAGCGATCTCTTCTTCCACAGGCGCGCGCAGGAGCCGCAATGACTCCTCGACTAAGCCCAAGAGGAGATAAGCGCCCAGCAGGCCGAGGATCGCATAAGCAGCGCCAAAGCGCAGCGCCGCCAGGGTGGCGACGGCGAAGACCGCGAGGATGATGGCCAAGGCGCGCCGAGTCATTCGGGTCGCCTTAAAGGTCTGGAAGCGGATGTTGGAGATCATCAAGAGCCCCAACCCCACCATCATCAACGGCGCCCACAGCTCATCACCGCTCAACATCAGGTGACCGGCGCGGACGCGGGCGATGATCACGGCCACGAGCAGCCCAGCGGCGGCGGGGATGGGCAAGCCGATGAAGTGCGTGCTGGGGCCTTGATGGGTGGCGGCCATCACGTTGAAGCGCGCCAACCGAATCGCCCCTGAGGCCGTGTAGATGAAGCTGGCCAATAGCCCCCATGTGCCAAAGGCGGACAGCCCCCAGTGCCACGCGATCAGCGCCGGCGCGGCGCCGAAGGAGATCACATCGGCGAGGGAGTCCATCTGCACGCCAAACTCGGATTGAGTGCGGGTCAGGCGCGCGACGCGGCCATCGAGGGCGTCAAAGACCATGGCGAAGATCACCGCCACGCAGGCGCGATAGAGCAGCGCGCCCGCCTCAGGGCCGACCGCCGAGGCGGCGGTCACCACCCCGTAGAAGCCACAGA
Organism: Myxococcota bacterium; assembly: GCA_018813065.1. Classification (GTDB taxonomy): domain Bacteria; phylum Myxococcota_A; class Bradymonadia; order UBA7976; family UBA1532; genus JAHJCH01. Next base: position 6,732 of record JAHJCH010000316.1, on the reverse strand, counting down.
AGATCGAGCTGACGGTGAAGAGGTTGGGGAGGATGAACATCGCTTTGTGCAGATCAAAGCGGTGGCGTAGGCGACGAGCGAGCATAGCCCCGGACCTTAGCCCGAAACGCCCCCCCGCGCTATGCGCAATCAGCCGACCCCCTCAAAAAAAGCCCCGAGCGCAGAGGCTTCAAAAAAACTTGTCGGGCGATTACATAAAAAATAAACTCACTGCGTTCTTCAGCCACATGGATATAGGAGGTGAGATGCTCTCTACTTTAAAGACCTCTGCGCTGATATTGAGCGTGATTTTTTTCGCCTCTCAGCTCGGTGGCTGTGGCAGCGCCCAGAAACAAATCCGAAAAAACCTGGGAGTTAAGTCGAAAAGAATCAGCATGAGCCATTTCGGCAATAGTTACAGCAAGTACAAGAACACACAGTTTGATGTTTTTAGTACGAACAAGAACACAAGGCAATTAACTAAAAGAAAAAACCCGATAAAAGTTGACTACTTAAACTTTAAGATTAAATCGTTTGATGATGTCAATCACTCTGCTAATCTTCTCTATGCTAAGTATGAATTCGCGTATGCAATGCAAGATAGAGTGCTGAAAGATGTCAATGACCTGTTCAATCTGAACATTTTAAAGGTTAATTCAAAAGAGCTTAACCGCGCGCTGCGCAAGAGCAACGCCTCAGAACTCTCTCAAGTCCGAAAAATTCAAGACAGCATAAAAAATCTTGAAGCCTCCATGCGCAGCATCCCCGACTTTATCTCCCAGGCCTCAGGTTTAGTCGGCCAAACCCGCGCCGCTTCGACCCAAGTGGTCGCTGATCTACAAAAAGACCCAATTCGAGCGGTGTTAATACCCGATTTAACCGCAGAGACATTTAAAACAACGAAAAGATTAGAGAAGGTGATCAGCGGAACACCCAAGCTGATCTCTCGCTATAAAAAGCTCTTAGGGATCCTCGGCCCCCTCTTCTGACGCCCTCCCGCCCTGTCGGCAAACAAGGCTTGATCTCCCCGCCCGTATCGGATAGAAACCCCCGCCCCGTTATTTGACCACACTCGGCCCAACGGTCCGGGCCGAAGAGGACGATTTTTATGTATACCCGCTCCACCCCTGTGGCGGAGGCCATCGCGAACCGGCAGTGGTTCGTCGTGGATCTCGAAGGCCAGACGCTCGGCCGCGCCGCGACCCGCATCGCGCACATCCTGCGCGGTAAGCACAAGCCCTCCTTCACCCCGCACATCGACGATGGCGACTACATCATCGTGATCAACGCGGAGAAGGTCCGGCTCACGGGCAATAAGCTCAAGGACAAGAAGTACTACCGACACACCGGCTTCGTCGGCGGGATCCGTGAGATCAGCGCGGAGAAGCTGCTGGCGCGTCACCCTGATGACCTGATCCGTAAGGCCGTCAAGGGCATGCTGCCCCGTGGCCCCCTGGGCCGCGCGCAGCTGCGCAAGCTCAAGATCTTCGTCGGCCCTCAGCACAACCATGAGTCCCAGAAGCCTGAGGTCCTCGATCTCAACACTGTCCTGAGCTGAAGCAGATTTTTTTACAGGTTTATATGCGCGCGCATTATCGACAACCGCCTCTGGGTGACAAAACGGCACTGCCGGGCGCGCATAAGGAGTTAAGTCATGTACGGGATTGAGCAATGGACCGCAGTCGGTCGCCGCAAGGCGGCCGTGGCGCGCATCTACCTTCGCCCTGGCACCGGCCAGATCACGGTCAATGGCCGCAGCTTCGAGGATTACTTCCCCCGCGAGACCGGGCGGATGGTGATCATGCAGCCCTTCGCGCTGACCGAGACCCTTGAGCAGTTTGACCTGATCATCAATGTCCGCGGCGGCGGGCAGAGTGGGCAAGCCGGCGCCGTGCGCCACGGCATCACCCGCGCGCTGATGGCCTACAACGGGGAGCTGCGCGGCGCCCTCAAGAAGGCGGGCTTCGTCACCCGCGACGCCCGTGAGGTCGAGCGTAAGAAGTACGGCCGCCCCGGCGCCCGCAAGCGCTTCCAGTTCAGCAAGCGTTAATCACCCGCCCCAAGCCCACCTCGCCCACGCCCTCCCCCTCACACAAGACCAGGCCAATCCTCTTGGCAGATCGCCGCCGACGCTTGGTTCAGGGCGCGTGGAATGGCGCCTCGGTCGCCTCGATGAGCCCACCAAAGGCGTACGCGGGCTGCCCATCGATCTCATCCTCGGGGGTCAAGCCCGCCTGCTGCATCAGATCCTCAAGCAAGAGGCTCGGGGAGGTCGGCGTGAGCCGAATCCAGCTGTGGCGGGCGTCCTCTTGGGTGATGCTGCCCAGCATCTCGCAGTGGAGGTCGATCGTCTCGCGAGTACAGGTGATCTCCACCTCGCGGATGGGGAAGATCGTGTGCAGCGCCTCGCTGTAGATGCTGAGGATGGGCAGGCGCACGCTGCCTTGATCGCCCGCCCAGGTCGCCTCGGCGCGGCCCACCTCGACGGCGCAGGGGTGCAGCGCGCCCTCGGCGTCCAAACACTCCCCCTCGGTCAGCCAGGTGAAGCCTTCGCCGCCCTCCACGGGCTGGGCCGCGCCGCCCTCCACGTGGGCGACGCCCTCGACGGTGAGATCCACGCGCACGAAGAGGAAGAGCGCGCCCCGATCGAGGTAGGTGTTGAGCATCTGGTTCATCAGCGGCGCGAGGGCCTCGGGGGTCTTGAGGTCCATGGCCGTGAAGATATAGCTGGTGATCTGCCCCGCCTCCGCCGCGTCGCTGAGATCGGCGTCGCTGAGGGCAGCGTCAACGAGCGGCGGGGGCGCCGCCTCCCCGTCGTCATGACAGGCGAGCAGGGCGAGGCAGAGGGGGGCGAGGCGAAGAGCGCGCATCAGCCGAGATCGACCATCGCTCGTAGGGCGCTGAGGCGGGCCTCGACCTCCTCGAAGGTGAGGCTGAGGGGGCGCTCTAGGCCAAAGCCCTCACAGGCGAAGCTCGCCATCACCGTGCCCGACAAGACCGCCCGCTTCATGCCCTTGAAGCTGAGATCGCCGTGCTTGGCGAGGTGGCCCATAAAGCCCGAGGCGAAGGTGTCGCCCGCGCCTGTGGGGTCGATGACGCGCTTGAGCGGGTAGGCAGGGGCGCTGTAGAGGCCCTCGGGGTGGAACAAGAGCGCGCCGTAGGCCCCACGCTTGATGATGAGGTACTTCGGCCCCATCTCTTGGATCTGCTCGGCGGCGAGGTAGACGTTGTCCTCGCCGCTGAGCATCCGCGCCTCAAGCTGGTTGATGACCAAGAGATCCACCCGCTTTAACAGCTCAAGGAGCGCCTCTCGCGTGGTGTCGATCCAGAGGTTCATGGTGTCGGCGCCGATCAGCTCATTGCCCTCAAGCTGATCGATGACCTTGAGCTGGAGGCTGGGGTGGATGTTGCCCAGGAAGACCAGCGGCGCGCGGCGATGACCCTCGGGGATCTTGGGATCAAAGCGCTCAAAGACGTTGAGATCCGTGCGCAGCGTGACGGGATCGCCGAGATCAGCGCCGTAGCGCCCCCCCCAGCGGAACGTCTCGCCCTCGACCTGCTCCAGCCCCGTCAGATCGATGTCGCGCTTAGACAGCGCCTCGATGTGCTCAGGGGGGAAGTCTGTGCCCACCACGCCGACGAGCTTGATGGGGGCGAAGAGCGAGGCGCTGGCGCTGAAGTAGGTGGCGGAGCCGCCGAGGCAGGCGTCGCGCTTGCCCGCAGGCGTCTCTAAGTCATCGAGGGCCACGCTGCCAACGATCAGGATGTCTTTCATGGGTTCTCCTCCGGCCAAAGGTAACGCCCTAAGAGCAAATCCAGGCGGGCCTTGGCCTCCTCGGGGATGCGATCCCGGGCCGTCATCACGGCCCCACCGCCAGCCAAGGCGCGGTGGGCGGGCCAGGCCACGTCGCCGACGCCCTCAAGCCGCGCGCAGAGGTCGCGGATGACGGCGCGGGCCGTCTCTACGTTCTTCTTGACCACGGCGACGACGGCCTCCACGGTCACGGCGTCGTGGCCGCTGTGCCAGCAGTCATAGTCCGTCGACAGCGCCAGCGTGGCGTAGGCCAGCTCAGCCTCCCGCGCCAGCCGCGCCTCAGGGAGGTTGGTCATGCCCACCACGCTGCACCCCCAGCGGCGGAACAGCTCGCTCTCCGCCTTGGTGGAGAAGCTCGGCCCCTCGATGCAGACGTAGGTGCCGCCGTTATGGACCCGCGCGCCCTTGCCCTGCGCGGCGGCGTAGACCAGCGCGCGCAGATCTGGGCAGAGCGGATCGCCAAAAGGCACATGGGCGACGACGCCCTCACCGAAGAAGCTGTTGGCGCGGCCCCGCGTGCGATCAAGGAGCTGATCGGGGCAGACGAGATCCCCCGGCGCGATGTCGCCGCGCAGGGAGCCGACGGCGGAGACGCTGAGCACGAAGCGGGCGCCCAGCTTCTTGAGGCCCCAGATGTTGGCGCGGTAGTTGACCTCGCTGGGGGTGAAGCGGTGGCCGCGCCCGTGGCGGGGCAAGAAGACGCAGCGGACGCCGCCGAGCTTACCCGTGATAAAGGCGTCCGAGGGTGCGCCGAAGGGCGTCTCCAGCGTGATCTCTTTGATCTCGGTGAGGCCCGCGATCTCGTACAAGCCGCTGCCGCCAATCACGCCGAGGGTGATCTCAGCCATGCTCCTCCTCCATCTCTCCAGGGATCTCTGTTTGGAGCGCTTGGGGTCGCTCGCCAAGTTGCCCACAGGCGGCGTCGATGTCTAGCCCCCGCGTCACCCGCAGCAGGGTCATCAGGCCCTTGGCCTTGAGGATCTGCTGAAAAGCCAACACGCGCGCCTCATCCGGGCGCTTGAACTGACCCTCACCAAAGGGGTTCCAGGGGATCAGGTTGACCCGCACGGGCATCCCGCGCAGCAGCCGCGCGAGGCGATGGGCGTCCTCATCGGTGTCATTGACCCCGCCGAGGAGGACGTACTCGATGGTCATCTTGCGGCGCGGCGGCAGCGGGTAGCGGCGCAGCGCGGCGAGCACCTCGCGGATCGGCCACTTGCGGTTGACCGGCATCAGCCAATCGCGCTGCTCATCGGTGGTGGCGTTGAGGCTCAAGGCGATGTTGACCGGCGCCGCCGCGCCCAGCGCGTCGATCTTGGGCACGAGCCCCGAGGTGCTGACGGTGATCTTGCGGTGCGTGAAGTCCACGCCCTCGGGATCGACCATGCGCTCGATGGCGCAGACGACGTTGTCGAAGTTATGCAGCGGCTCGCCCATGCCCATGAAGATGACATTGCCCACCCGCTCGCCCTCGCGCAGCTCGGCGCGGGCGAGGATGAGCTGATCGACGATCTCACCGGGGCTGAGGTGACGCGCGAGGCCCAGCGTGCCCGTGTAGCAAAAGGCGCAGGCCATGGCGCAGCCGACCTGGCTGGAGACGCACAGGGCATAGCGGCCCCGCTCCTTCTCCATGGGCAAGAGCACCGCCTCGACCACCGCGCCGTCTTGGGCCAGCCGCAGCGCCAGCTTACGGGTGCCATCGACGCTCTCGACGACGCGCTCGACCCGCGCGCGGCCCACCCCCCAGCCCTCATCGCGCAGCGCCGCGCGCAGGGCCTTGGGCAAGTTGGTCATCTCATCGAGATCCCGCGCGCCATGCTTAAAGATCCACTGATAGAGCTGGGCTGCGCGATAGCTCGGCTGCTTGAGCGCGCGGACGAGGGCCTCGACGCCCGCGCGATCCAAATCAACGAGGTGCTTGGAGGAGGGCACAAAGGCTCCAGGGGCGGCGGCGACCCACGCGGGCCGCTTGGGGTGTGTCAGCGGGAGAAGATCTCAGTGCTGCGGAAGAAGTAGGCGATCTCCACGGCGGCCGTCTCAGGGGCGTCGGAGCCGTGGACGGTGTTGGCGTCGATGCTCTCGGCGAAGTCAGCGCGGATGGTGCCCTTGGCCGCCTCCTTGGGGTTGGTCGCGCCCATGATCTCGCGGTTCTTGGCGATGGCATCCTCGCCCTCAAGGACGCTGACGACCACGGGGCCGCTGGTCATGAACTCCACAAGATCATTGAAGAAAGGCCGCGCCTTATGCACCGCGTAGAAGCCCTCGGCCTCGGCGCGGGAGAGGTGCATCATGCGGGTGGCGACGACCTTGAGGCCCTGCGTCTCAAAGCGGCTGAAGATCTTGCCGGTGAGGTTACGGGCGACGCCGTCTGGCTTGATGATGCTGAGGGTGCGCTCGATGGCCATGCGCTGACTCCAAGGAATGAGGGGTAAAAAAAGCGCCAAACCATGCCAAAGGATCGCCCCAGGAGCAAGCGTAAAGCCTCAGCGCGCGGCGGCTTGCACGGCGACGCCGATGGGGCCAGGCGGCAAGGCCAAGGCAGCGCGCAGGGACTGAAGCTGCGCCTCAAGGGGCGTGGCGGCGTCGAGGGTGATGATTTGTGCGCCTGCGCGCGCAGCTTGTTCGACGAGGCGATCAAAGAGCGGGGCGTGGGCGGCGAGGCGCGCCTCGATCTCGGCGAGCGGGCGGCCATCAAGGCGGCTGTGGGCCTCTGGGCGGGCGGCCAGCCACGCGGCGTTCTGGGCGATGGGCGCCTTGAGGGCGACGATGACGCGCGGGGTGGCGGTCAGCGGGCCACGCAGACAAGGAGCCAGCGCCTTGGGGGGGGCGGGCGCGTGGAGGGTCAGTGACCACACGCTCTGCAGCGCGCCCTCATCCAAGATCACCGCCGCCAGGGGCGCCGTCGCCTGACGACGCTGCCAGGCGAAGCGCTCCAGGGT
>JAHJCH010000033.1 GCA_018813065.1 Myxococcota bacterium | reverse complement strand
TGATCGCACCCCCGTCTGCGTCGCCCCCGACGCGGCCAACCCCAACACCAAGTTCTGCCGCTATCCCTGTCAGGCAGACGCCGACTGCCCCGCCGAGTTGGAGACCACCTGCGATCTCCAAGCGGGCCTCTGTCGCACGCTCTAACCCCCTCTTCGCCATTGCGCCCCCTGTGGACGCGGTGTATACCCCGCGTCCATGGAATTAGGCCCAAACGTCACCACAATCCTTCAGGGCGAACGCACGATCTATCTCGTGGGGACCGCTCATATCTCCGAGAAGAGCGTTCAAGAGGTTCGCGAGACGATCAAAGCGGTTCAACCCGATTCCGTCTGCGTTGAGCTTTGCTCCACTCGTTATGAATCTTTAAATAATGAGTCGAGGTTTAAAAACCTGGATATTTTCCAGGTGATTAAAAAATCAAAGGTGCTCTTTGTCCTCGCAAACTTAGTTTTGTCTTCTTACCAGAAGCGCTTAGGCGATAAGCTTGGCGTGCGCCCTGGAGCTGAGCAGTTAGAGGCAATTCGAGTCGCGAAGGAGATCGGGGCTGAGCTTGTGCTCGCTGATCGCGATATACAAGCAACATTAAAGCGAACCTGGCGAAATCTCTCCTTATTTAACAAAGCAAAGGTTTTTAATCTTCTGATTGAGAGCTTTTTTAGCAAAGAAGAGATCTCAGAGGAAGACCTTGAGCGTTTAAAAGAGAAAGATCACCTCTCTGAGATGATGTCTGAGTTCGCTAAGGTGATGCCTCAGATTCAAAAGCCCCTGATTGATGAGCGAGATCGCTTTTTGATGTCCGCCGTTGAGGACGCGCCCGGCACGCGGATCGTCGCCGTCGTGGGCGCAGGGCACGTTGAGGGGATGGTGCGCTATCAAGGTCAGGGGGCTGATCGCGCGGCCTTATCGACGATCCCCCCCCCGAGCCGCTGGGTGGGGCTCCTGAAGTGGGTGATCCCTGCCTTAATTTTGCTCGCGTTCTACTTTGGTTATCGTGAGCACGCTGGCGCGGGGCTCAAGGAGATGATCTTCGCCTGGACGCTGCCCAACGCGCTGGCAGCGGGGCTCCTCAGCGCCTTGGTGGGGGCCAAGCCCCTCTCCGTCCTGACCGCGATCGTCGCCTCTCCGATCACCTCGCTGAACCCGACGATCGGCGCGGGGATGGTCGTGGGCTTGGTGGAGGCTTGGCTGCGTAAACCCACCGTGGGTGATATGGAGCGGCTGGGTGAAGACACAATGACCGTCAAGGGGCTCTTTCGTAACCCCTTCACCCGTGTCTTAATCGTCGCTGTGGCCTCGACCATCGGCTCAGCCCTCGGCGCCTATATCGGCGCCGCTTATGTGCTCTCGCTGCTCTGATCAAGCTGAGGCTGAATCAAGCCAAGCAGGTACTTCTGATCCCGCGCGCAGCGCAGCGCCTCTTCTCGCTCCACCAGGCCTTCATTGACCAGTCGCGCCAGCGAGAGATCAAATGGGACCATCCCTTCTTTTTGGTGTGTTTGAATCACGGTTGAGAACTGGTGTGTTCGACGCTCACGGATAAGGTTCGCCAGCGCATAGTTGGTCTTTACCAGCTCAAAAGCAGGGATACGGCGCTTTTTTGTGGTTGGCAAGAGCCGTTGAGTGATAATCCCGCGTAGTACATCCGAGAGTTGAATACGCACCTGCATTTGTTGGTGCTCAGGGAAGATGTCGATGATTCGGTCAATGGCCTGAGCAGCGCTGCCACTGTGGAGCGTCGAGAGCACCAGGTGTCCTGTCTCTGCGGCTGTTAATGCAGCGCTAATTGTCTGTAAATCGCGCATCTCTCCCAAAAAAATCACATCTGGTGCTTCTCTCAGCGCCGCTCTTAGCCCGGATGAGAACGCATCAACGTGTACACCAACCTCTCTTTGGTGAATCATTGACCGTTTTTGGCTAAATACATATTCAATCGGGTCTTCAAGCGTAATGATATGCCGCGCGCGGGTGGCGTTGATGTGCTCAACCAGCGCGCTGATCGTCGTAGACTTGCCTGAGCCCGTCGGCCCCGTGACCAAGACCAACCCGTAAGGGATGTCGGCGTAGCTCAGCAGCGCCTCGGGGATGTTGAGTGTGCTCAGCCCCGGGATTTGGTCCCAAATCGGGCGAAAGGCCGCCGCGAGGCCACCGCGTTGGCGGAAGAGGTTGACCCGGAAGCGCTGCTGGCGCCCATCGACGCGCAGCTCAAGGGCTAAGTCCAGGCTACCCGTCTCGCTCAGCCGCGCCTCACGCTCTGGGGTGAGCTGGGCCTTGAGCGCCTCGCGGATGGCCTGATCGCTGAAGATGGCGTCACGCACCGCCACGAAGCCCGCCGCCGTGCGCACCCGCGCCTCCAGCCCGTTGGAGACGACAAGATCCGCCGCGCGCTCCTCATAGACCCGGCTCAAGAGCGCGTGGATCGAGTCCTTGGGCCACGCGATGAGCACCTCGGGCTCCGTCGCCTCCTTCGTCGCCTCTGCGGCGGGGGGGGTGTAGCGGAAGGCGATCCCATAGCCGTCCTGGCTGTCGCGGACCCGAAAATCAAAGCGCCCCAGCGCGTTGGTGTAGTGGCCGTCGGCTTGCCCAAGCCCCATCAGCGTAGCCCGCGCGGGGTTGTCGAGGAGCTGCGTCAGGAAGCCCTCTATCGCCTTATGCTCCAGCGGGATCATCCCAATCGGGCGCGCCTCGCGGTTGATAAAGAGGAGGGGAGGCTGGCCTGCCCGGAATTGCAGTGAGTCCGCGTCAGAGTCAACCAGCTCTTTTAGGAGATCGTGGAGTGTAGCCATGCCCTTTTGTATGTCCCCCCCGCCGCGCTGTCTATCGCCTCGCGGCGGCCAGCGGCGCTTGGGCGTGGCGCGCTGGATATTGTCTTGCCGCGACGCTCAGGCTTTGACACAAGGGGTCTGCAATATTTTGGCGGAGTGAGATGGATAACACACATCAAATCGAGGAGATCTTTGGCCACCCCAAGGGTCTATTCGTCCTCTTCTTCACGGAGATGTGGGAGCGCTTCAGCTATTACGGGATGCGCGCGATCCTCGTCTTCTATATGACCGCCGCCACCACCCAGGCTGGCCCCATGGCTGGCCTGGGCTGGGAGAGCAGCGACGCGCTGACGCTCTATGGCTGGTACACCATGATGGTCTATGTGATGGGCATCCCAGGTGGCTGGCTGGCGGATAACGTCCTGGGTCAACGCAAGGCCGTGATGTTCGGGGGGCTGCTGCTCTGCGTGGGGCACGGTGTGATGGCTTTGCCTGGCGCCTTGAGCTTCTATAGCGCCCTCGTGTTGATCATCTTAGGTGTTGGCCTCCTTAAGCCAAATATATCTACGATGGTCGGCGGATTATATAAACCAGGTGATCATCGTCGGGATAAAGGCTTTACCCTGTTTTATATTGGCATCAATCTTGGTGCATTTTTATCTAGCTTAATTGTTGGTTTTGTTGGCGAGAAGATCGGCTGGCATTATGGCTTTGGTCTGGCTGGTATCGGGATGCTCTTTGGTCAACTCGTCTTTATTCAAGGAAAACGTCACCTTCAAGGCGTCGGCGATCTGCTCCCCAAGCCCAAGGATGATCCTCAACAGCTCAAGCCTGGGCTCAGCGCCGTGGATAAGGACCGCCTCAAGGTGCTTTTTCTCTCCTTCCTCATCGTGATCGTCTTCTGGGGCGCATTTGAGCAAGCGGGCGGGCTGATGAACCTCTATGCCAAGGAGAAGGTCAACCGCCTGATCTTCGGCTGGGAGATGCCCGCCAGCTTCTTCCAGTCCGCCAACCCCCTCTTTATCATGATCTTTGGCACCGCTGTGGCGGGCTATTGGTATCAGCGCGGTACCCGCTCAAAGGAGGCCAGCTCCCTCTTTAAGATGGCTGTAGGGACAATCATCATGGGCCTGGGCTTCGTATTTATGGTCGCCGCCTCCAAGCAGCATCAGGCCTCGGGGAACGCCTCGATGTATTGGCTGATCTTGGCCTACCTCTTCCACACCATCGGTGAGCTGTGCGCCTCCCCCGTGGCCCTCTCCTTTATCACCAAGCTGGCCCCCGCCAAGTACGCCAGCTTGATGATGGGCGCCTACTTCGCGGTGACGGGCATCGGCAACAAGCTGGCGGGCTTCCTCGGCGCCAAGGCGGAGAGCCTCGGCGAGGTGACCCTCTTTGCGGGGATCACCGCCTTCTGCGTCCTCTTCGGGCTGCTGATCATCGCCCTACTCAAGCCCCTCAAGCGCCTGACCCACGGCGCGGAGGATCTCGAGGCCCCCCTCGGACACTGATCTGACAATTCCTTTGGCTTCTCGCCCTTGGGCTGGCATCTTCAATCCTGAGCATCCCAAGGGGGTTGGGGGCTCTGACACCTCCGATGAGTGAGCAAAGCATGACGAGTTTCCAATCTCTGGCGGCGATCTTTCGCCACCGCGTTGAGGAGAGCCCTACGCGCCCTGCCTTCGAGTTCCCCGAGGGGGATGGCTGGCGCACGGTGAGCTGGGCTGAGACCGGCGACAAGGCCCGCGCCTATGCCTGCGGTCTGCGGGCGCTCGGTCTGGAGGATGAGGGCCGCGTCGTCATCCTCTCCAATACGCGCGTGGAGTGGATCTACGCCGATCTCGCCATCAACAACGCGGGCGGGGCGACGACGACGATCTACCCCTCCACCACGCCCGAGGGCTGCGAGTTCATCGTCAACGACTCCGGTGCCACCTTGGCCTTCGTCGAAGACAAGAGCCAGGTCGCCAAGCTCCAGTCATGCCGGGCGCAGATGCCCCAGCTCAAGCAGCTCATCCTCATCGAAGGCCAGGTCGGCGAGGATGAGTGGGTCATCTCCCTGGATGACCTCGCCGCGCGCGGCCGCGCTTATGATGAGGCTCACCCTGGCGCCTATGATGAGGTCATTGATCGCCTCACCCCGCAGAGCCTCTCGACCTTGATTTATACATCGGGGACCACAGGGCAGCCCAAGGGCGTTGAGCTGGTGCATGACGCCTGGGTTTATGTCACTGAGGCGCTGGATGAAACCAAGCTCCTGAGCATCGAAGACAAGCAATACCTCTGGCTGCCCCTCTCTCACGTCTTTGGCAAGATGCTCATCAGTCTCAGCCTCCGTTTTGGCTTCCCCACGACGGTAGATGGTCGTGTTAATAAGATCGTAGACAACCTCGCCTATGTAAAGCCCACGTTCATCGCCGCCGTGCCTCGAATCTTCGAGAAGGTCTACAATAAGGTGGTCAACGGCGCACGGCAGGCGGGCGGGCTCAAATACAAGATCTTCAAGCGTTCAATGAGCGCGGGCCTCAAGGTCTCCAAGCTGCGTCAGATGGGCCGTGAGCCGCGCGGGGCGTTGGCGCTCCAATACAAGGTCGCCGATAAGCTCGTCTTCTCCAAGCTGCGCGCGAGGTTTGGTGGTCGTCTGCGCTTCTTCATCTCTGGCAGCGCGCCGCTCAACCGCGACATCGCCGAGTTCTTCCACGCCGCAGGTCTCTTGATCCTTGAGGGCTATGGCTTGACCGAGAGCTCCGCCGCCAGCTTCTGCAACGTCCCTCAGAGCAACCGCTTTGGCACCGTCGGCCCGCCCTTGCCCGGGACCGCCGTTAAGTTCTTGGAGGACGGCGAGATCCTCATCCAGAGCCGAGGCGTGATGCGCGGCTACTACAACAACCCCGAGGCCACCGCCGACGTGCTCCAAGATGGCTGGCTCTGCACAGGGGACATCGGCGAGCTGGACGAGGCGGGGCACCTCAAGATCACCGATCGCAAGAAGGAGCTGATCAAGACCTCGGGCGGCAAGTACATCGCGCCGCAGAAGCTCGTCGGCGACTTCAAGGCCATCTGCCCCTTTGTCAGCCAGATGATCGTCCACGGCAACCGCCGCAACTTCTGCGTGGCGCTGATCACCATGGACGAGGAAGGCATCCTGGCCTGGGCTGAGGCCAACGGCCTGGGCGGCAAGGGCTACGCGGAGCTGGCCGAGGCGCCGGCGGTCATCGCGCTGTTCCAGGGCTACCTCGATCAGCTCAACGCGGGCCTGGCGCGCTACGAGACGATCAAGCGATTCGCCTTGCTGCCCGAGGACTTCTCCGTGGAGGCGGGCACCATCACGCCCAGCCTCAAGGTCAAGCGCAAGGCCGTCGAGGCGCGCTACGCCCAGCTCCTCGATGGCTTCTACGCCGAGAGCCTCCAAGACATCTGAGGTTCTGTTGACTTTCTGTTAGTCTGCCCGCGCCCTGATGTCCCCCGGAGTCACCATGAGCGCCACGGGTGAGCGCGTCTTCCTTTGGATCTTCTCGATCGTCGTCTTTGGCAGCTTCCTCGGCGCGCTGATCCAGGACATCTCCCCTGCCAAGCTCAGCCCGCTCTTCTTCCTCCTCGCCTACCCCCCGCTGGTCGCCCTCCACGAGCTGGGTCACGCCCTCGCCGCGCGCCTCTTGGGTTGGGGTGTGCGCGAGGTGGTCATCGGCGCGGGGCCGCGTTGGCGCGCCTTCGAGGTGGCTGGGGTGCCGGTTGAGATCAAGCGCGTGCCGCTCTCTGGCTACGTCCGCCTGCGCCCCCCAGGGCAGCTCACCCGTGATCCCAGTCGGATCAGCCACGCGCTGATCTACCTGGCGGGGCCGCTGAGCGAGGCGATGGTGATCCTCCTCTTGGCGCTGCTCCTCGGCGAGCGGCTGTGGACCCCGAGCGGCCATGTGGGGATCATCTGCGCCCAAGCCGTCAGCGCGGCGGCGGCGTTTGGCGTCATCACCAACCTGCTCCCCCTGCGGATGGCCGACGGCGCGTTGAGCGATGGGCTGGGCGCGTTGACGGCGTTGAGCTTCACCGAGGGCGACTACGCCGAGTGGCGTATGAGCCAGGAGCTAGAGGGCGCGGCGCGGCTCTTGGCGCAGGGCGCAGCGCGTGAGGCATTGGTGATCTTCGAGGTGCTCAGCGAGCGGGCGCCAAGCGCCTTGGCGGCGCACTTGGGTGAAGCCGACGCCCTGGTCGCCTTGGGGCGTCGGCCTGAGGCGATCTTGAGGTTAGCCGCCCTGGAGCGCGCGGCCTTGAGCCTCACTCAGCGCCGCCGCGTGCGCCTTAAGCTCAAGGAGATCCGACGACAGCGCGAGGAGGGCGCGCCCCGCTAAGACGAAGGCGGCTCCCCGGAGAGATCCTCAAAGATGAGCCCCTCTTCAAGCACGGCGTCTAGGCTCTGCACCCGCGTCATCAGCGCGTCGAGCAGATCATGCGGCCCCGCCTGCCCCGCCAATCGAAAGATCTCCGCCTGGGTGCGCAGCTGACGCGCCAGCTCCTCGATGTCCTCGATCTCGCGCAGGTAGCGTCGCCGCAGGGCGATCAGCCGCTCGATGTTGCGCACCGTCCGCGCCGCGCTGATCGCCGCCGCCCGCCCCTCGGCCTTGAGCCGCGCCGCGCGCGCCATCGCCGCGTCTAGATCAAAGTCAGGCTCACGCAGCAGCAGCTCGATCTCCGCCACCCGCCGCGCCGCCGCGTCCAGCCGCCCACGGACGCGCCGCGCGGTGGCCTCATCCGGCAGCCAGACCCCCAGATCCACCGTGTGGCCGTGGCGCAGGCTCTCGCCAAGGGGAGAGGGGGCGCTGATCAAGAAGGGCAGATAGAGCGGCCAGCCAATCAACAGCAGCAGCAGATCGGCGCCATCGACGCGCTTGCGCCAAAAGAGCGCGCAGAGGCCGCCTCCGACGAGGTAGATCCCCACCAGGGTCAAGGCGCTCATTAGGGGAATCTGAAAGCAGGGCTGAGCGCCGCGTCCTCTCCCGACGCGGCCCCCCACGCGCCCGCCGCATCAGGGGCCTGCGCGGGGGCCTGCGCGGGGGCCTGCGCGGGGGCCTGCGCGGGGGTAAGCGGCGGGATCTCCTCCTCGACGCGGCTCAGCTCATACACATCGCGCCTCACCTCATCGACCACCTCAGCGCGCCGCGCGGCGTAGATCCCCTGCGCTGAGCGCAGCGAGTGATAGACCGCCTCCGGCACGCCGCCCTCGATGGCGCGCACGAAGGGCACGTTGACCGTCCGTGGGCGCACCAGGAAGGGCCTCAGCGTCCAGCTCATCTGCGCGCCGACCATGGCGAAGAGGGCGAAGAGGGGCAGCGCCACGCTCCAGACCGGCTGGCGGGGCCGCGAGGTGAGGCCCTGGAAGAACAGCCTGAGGCCCGCCAAGCCCGCCAAGCCCAAGAGGCTGACGGCCAAGAGGAAGACCTTGTGGTAGCCCACCTCGCGGCTATAGGCGAGGAAGAACAGCGGGGCGCTGGCGAGGAGCAGCAGGCTGGTCAAGGCCAAGCTGACGAGGACCAAGTTAAAGTCGCGGCGGATCGTCGCCTCGCCGCGCAGCGCCAAGTTGAGCGCGGCGAAGGCGGGCGTGGTCAGCGCGGCGGTCAAGAGCAAGGCGATGGGCAGCTTAAAGCCCGCGAAGAAGATCTGCGCGCCGCCTCGATAAGCCCCCAAGGTGGCGCCGAAGATCGCGCTGGAGACGATCAGGGTCAAGAGCATGATCTTGGCGATCTCGCGCTGTCGAGGGGGCTCATCAAGCAGCGTCAAGAGCGCAGGGCGATCGCGCAGCAGCAAATCCACCAGGCCAAGCCCTTCAACCTCAATGGCCTTGTGCGCGTGGGTGATCTTGGGCGGCGCCGGCGCATGCTCAGAGGGGGGGGTGTTCATCGAGATATCCATCACGCGATCAGACGCGAGAGTAAGTGATGGCCGATGCCCAGCGTGACCAAGGCCCACAGGGCGAAGAGGGGCAGGCGCTTGCCCTTGGCGCCTTGAAAGAGCCGCTGATAGAGCAGGCCAAAGGCGATCAAGGCGGTGACGGTGAGGGTGAGTTGGCCCAGGGCATAGCCCACCCAAGGGTTGAGGGTCGTGCTGCCCATAAAAAAGAGGGCCGGGGCGACGCCCAAGAGGATCACCCCGCCATCGCGCAGGATGGCGCCGACCTCATGGAGCATGATCTTGGCTGAGGGGGCCACGCCGGAGAAGGCCGAGGTGATGTAGAGGGCGGGGGTGGTCATCACCAGCACGCCCAGGAGGACAAAGGGCACCCCAAGGCTCAGCCGAGCGGTGAACTCCAGCCCGAGCTGGGCGCCCATGGCGGCGCCGAGCAGGGCGGCGCCGAGCAGGGCGAGGGCGTGGATCTTCTGCGCGCGCATGAAGCGCCTCCTCTGATCTCTTAAAGCAGGCTGAGCTTAATGAGGCGGCGTGGCGCCCTTGGGGCGAGGCAGAGGCGTTATGGCGGCGAGGTTGTGGCGGCGCTGTGCAAGCCGCTCAGGGTGGGGGCAAGACCTCTAAGGCGATCAGCTCCAAGGTGATCTGCCCCAGGCGGATGGCGTCGCCGAGCGTGAGCGGATGGCGGCCACGCGCCTTGTGGCCGTTGACGTAGATCCCGCAGGTGGAGCCGAGGTCTTGGAGGTAGATCGCCTCGCCCTGGCGCGTGATCAGGGCGTGGCGCTTGGAGATCGTCGGATGAGCGAGGTAGATCGACGCGTCGGGGTGGCGGCCGATCATCAGCGGCGCGTCGAGGATCTCCACGAGGCGCGGGGCGAGGTCATGGATCTTGATAAACACACGCACGCGCTACTCCTGCGGCCACTCCCCCTGCTCCCAGCGCATCCAGGCCTCGGACTCGGGGTCCTTCTGCTCATCCTCATAGATGTCCTGCCCCCCGGAGATGCCCTCGATGTGGACCTCAACGTGGCGGTGCTCCATGCCCTCCTCGCGCTCCAAGATCGCGTCCTCCTTGCGGGCGCGGCGCAGCGCCTCGCCGTCGAGGCCCTTCATAAAGCCGCTCTTGCCTGGGTTGAGCGCGCGGCGGGCCTCACCCAAGGCCAGCACGGCCAAGAGCGCGATGGGGTGATAGGCCCACACCACGCGCTCGGTGTTGAACTTGATGTGCTGCGTGACGCGCTTATCCCACCACAGGAGCTTGCGGATACGGTCTACGTAGCGCTTGGCCTCCTTGCGGGTGCTCCACTCAAAGTCCACGCCGCCGCCGAAGAGGCCGCTGAAGTCCGTGCGATCGCTCCACTCCACGACGTGCTTGCAGCAGAGCCAGCGCAGCTCCTCATGGGGGCGACGCCCGTCGGTGTTCTCCGCGCCGGTCACGCCGCCGAAGAAGGCGCGGATCTCAGCGGGCGCCAGCGGGTAGCCGCCCTCCACCAAGCCCCGCAGGGCCTCTGGATCTTGGGTGTAGCGCTTCCAGACCGCGCGGGCGTTGCAGAGGATATCCGGGTCGATGTCATCATCGACGCGCTCAAAGGTGGTGTCTGAGCGGGGGAAGAGGGGCAAGTCGGCGAAGATCGAGAAGTCAAGCAGCGGGCTCATCTCGCTGCCGTCCACGGCGGGGCTGAAGGTGCTGCTGTAGCCCACCAGCTCACCGGCCTTGACGGGGACCTCGATGAGCGCCGCGCGGTGATTGATCAAGGCGATGAAGCCCGGCGCTGAGAGCGGATGATCTGAGTCCTCATCGGAGGGCAGGCCCAGCGGCCCGTCCATCTGCGCCAGGCGGCGAATCCAAGGGAGCCGGCTCTTCTGCGCGTCGAGCGTCTCCTCTTGAAGGTGCATCAACAGGCTAAAAAAGGTCCGTTGTTGATTGTCGATGCTCAGATCGTGGCGGATGAGCACCATGTTGGGGCTGCCCATCTTGCCCAAGCGGGTGTTGCGGGCCACCACGATCAGGCCATCAGCGGGGGCGTGGACGGGGGTGCCCTCATCCACGTTGAGGTGAATCCCCGTATGCCAGGCCTGATTGACGCCCACCGGGAAGTAGCCGCCTGGGCCACGCTCCGTGTTGTCAAAATAGGGCCGCGCCTCGCGCAGCGCCCGCTCCTTGGGCACCTGGGCGAGGTTGCGGGTGCCTTTGAGGGTCAGCGGGAAGTGGAAGTCATTGCCCCGCACGCCGATGAGGAAGCGCTCCCAGTCAAAGCCGGGGCCGGGATCCCACTTATTGGCCGAGACGTGGAGGTGGCCGACGACGCCGACGAAGGCGAGATCCTCAAGCTTGGTGCGCAGGACGCGGTTATCGAGCCCGATGGGCGCCATGGGCTTGAGCCGGGGGAAGATCTTCATCAGCCCCCGCACCACCGCCGTCAGCGAGGCGTACTGAGCGTCGGTATAGCCGAGGCTGTGCATCAAGCCGCCGTTGATGCGCCCGGAGTAGACGCCGCGCTGCTTGCGCTCAATCGGATCACGGACCCGATCGGGGTGGATGGGGTTGTTGAGATCGACGCCCACGCTCTGCTTATTAAACGGCGCGGCGTGCCAGGCCTCATCGCTGAGATCGAGCGGCTGATAGACCGTGCCGTCTGTGTCCACCATCAGGTGCGTCGAGAGGTTGCGCTGCACCAACACCTGGAAGCAACCACGGCTGTCACGCATACCGTCATGGTGGATGATCACCTTGTCCACGGCGTCCTTGCGGGCCCCTTGGATGTTCTCAAAGGTGATGCGGCTAAAGCGCCGGCGCTTATCCGTGACGTGATAGAAGCTCGGCGCGCCCTGATCGGCCTCAAGGTAGGAGACGACGCGCACGCCGATGTCCACGCGCTGCTTTTTATAGACGAGGTAGGTCGGCCCGCTCATGCCTCTAACCCAAAGACGAACTCGGTGGCGCCGACGCGGATCACGTCGCCCTCCTCAAGCAAGGTTTGACTGATCCGCGTGTCATTGACCCAAGTCCCCGTGTCGGTGTTGAAGTCTGTCAGGACGTACTGATCAGGGCCGTGCTCGCGCAGCCCACAGTGCTTAGAGGCGACGCCGCGATCGACGACGCGCACCGCGCAGTCGGGCGCGGCGCCGATCATCATCACCTCAAGATCGAAGCGCAGCGCGCGGCCCTCATAGCCGCCGCTGCGGCCAACGAGGCGGAACTTCATTGGCCGAACCTGCGCGGCGGCGCGATCACAGAAGAGGCAGCGCTTCCAGTCAGGCATCATCATCTCGCCGCAGACCGGGCAAGGCCGCCGCTTGGCCAGCACCGCGCGGCGCGCCGCCTCCGCCTCCGCCGCCGCTTTACGGGCCTTACGCACGCTGAAGAAGATCTTGAGGCCGATGAGCAGGGCGATGATGAAGATGACGCCGCCGATGATCAGCCAGCGGATCCACCACTTCAGCCCCTCCCAGTAGTCATTGACCTTGTCCATGCCCCGCTCGATGAACGTCAGCTCATTGCCCACCTGGGCGGTGAACTCACGGCTGGCCTCGCGGCTGCCATCGGTCAAGGCCGCCTTGGCGGAGAACGAGGCGATGTCGCCTCGGCGCGCGTCATCATCCTCGAACGTCAAGATAAAGCGCCCCGCCAGCTCCGTCGCCGCCTCCTTAAAGACCGCGGGCAGATCATTGGGGCGCGGCGCGCGGCGATATGTCCCCCCGGTCTTGCGGGCCAAGACGCGCAGGAGCCACAGCCCCCCCGTCTCCTCCTCGGTGATCCCGATGGTCATGATCCGCACGCCGCGACGGCGCGCGATATAGACCAGATCGCGCAGGCGCTCGCTGGCGCTGGCCCCGCCGATCTCGACGCCCATGCGGCCATCGCCCACCACATACAGGACGCGATCAACGGGGAAGGGCGGCGCTTTGGGATCAAGCTGGGGGACAGGACCATCGGCGCTCTCCCAGGTCAGGCCGTCGCGGAGGGGGAACTCCAGGAGGGCGCGGCGCAGGCCACGATAGAGGCGCGGATCCTGGCCCGAGGCGTCCACCTCGCGGAAGGAGGCCGACAGCTCCATGGGCTTCTTTGACCACTTCTCCTCGGGGAGCCGGCTGAGGCCCTCGTGGGTGGCGATGCCGAAGGCGATGGAGCCCTTGGTGGAGAGGGCCAGCGCCTCCTTGAGCCCCATGCGGGTCTGTCGCCAGCGCTCATCGAAGCGGGCGTCCATGACGGCGGCGATGGCCATCGGCGCGCCGCGCTCGGCGGCGGTCTCAGCGGTGACGGCCCCGACGGTCTCCCCGTTGATATAGACAGAGAAGGCGCGGATGACGCCGAGCTGAACGGGCCGGGTGTCGTGGAGGAGGCTGACCCAGAGGTGCATCTGGGGGAGGGCCGCCTGCTCATAGCGGTCGATCTTCATGCGCGCGGCGGCGCCGAGGGGGCTCAGCAGCGCCAGGAGCGCCAGGAGGCGGGCGCGGCGCATCTCAGCCCCCAAAGCGCGGGGCCATCGACACCACCACGATCTCAACGGCCTCGCCCCAAGGGCGGCCTTGGCGCAGCGGTGTACAGCGCAGCTGACCGAGGCTCGACATCGGCGACGGCGCGAAGAGCGCCAGCTCACCCGCCACGGCGGGCAGCGTGTCTTGGAGGAGGCCCTCAAGCGCGAAGCCCTCCGCGCCCGCGCAGCGCAGCCGCAGCCGCTCACCCGCGCGCACCCGCCGTGGCGCCTGAGTGGAGGGCGTCAGCGTCAGCGTGGTTGCTTGGGTCGCCGCGCGGGGGGCGCGCGCCCAGAGGATGACGACGGCGCTGAGGAGGCCGCTGAGGACCGCTCTACGATCGGGGGGGGGCTGCATCCTTATCCTCCCGCCCCCAAGAGCCGCGTGGAGGCGATGAGCGTCACGAGGATCACGCTGATGAGGGCCAAGAGCCAGCGTGGGCGGAGGCGCTGACGCCTCAGCGCCCAGCTGAGATAGCCGTCGAGGCCCAGGGCCGCGCCCAGGGCCGCCAGCGAGGCGAGGGTGAGGGGCGCTTTGAGGCGCGCAGGATCGAGGTGCAGCGTCCAAACGCCGCAGAAGATCCAGAGATATAAGCCCAGCGCGGAGAGTCCGTAGTAGAGTCGCCGCCGCGCGGCGTGGAGCGCCACGAGGGCCAGCCCCGCGCCCCAGGCGCCGACGCCGATGAGATATCCAACAGAGAGCCACGCGTGCATAAGAGGGGTTTTATCACGACGGGCGCGCGAGGGATACGCCCTCCTGGAGAGTGATGATGAGCAGCCCTTATGAAGACCTGCTTTGCCAGCTCAAGGCGGAGGAGGATGAGGCCTCAAGGCGTGAGCTGACGATGCTCCAGCGAGAGCAGGCGCTGGAGGCGGAGATCTTGGGGATTGAGGGCCGCTGTCGGGTGCTGCAAAAGCGGCTGGCGCGGCTGCTGAGCGAGGGCGACAGCGAGGCGGGGCAGGTGCTCAAGGCGTTGCCGAGGGTGGCGCCGCCGCCGGGGGTGGCGGAGCGCCATCGAGGCTTTCAGGCGCGCCAAGTGGCCCTTGAGGAGCGCGCGCGTGGGCTCCAGGCCCGTGACGGCGCGCTGGACTTTCTTCAGCGTAGCCTCAGCGACGCCTACCAACGCCTCGATGAGTGCAGCCGTTGGACGAGCCACCTTGAGGCGCGCCAAGATCCACGCCGCACCGCCGCCTTCTTCAGCGCGCCCTCGCCGACGCACCAGCGCCGAGGCGCCGATCGCCAGCGCCTCGACGTGCGCATCTCCTTGACCAGCCAGGACAACTTCTTCTCAGGCTTCGCCCAAGACATCTCTGGCGGCGGGCTCTTTATCGCCAGCTTCGATCTCCTGCCCATCGGCCACCCTGTGGAGGTGGCCTTCACCCTCCCGGGCGGCCTGGCGATGCGCGCCGACGCGATCGTGCGTTGGGTGCGAACAGTGGACCCAAGCCAACCTCAACGCTGGCCTGGGATGGGCGTAGAGTTTTTGAATTTAGATAAAGCATCACAAGAGGCGATTCATGCCTTCATGGATTTACGCGCGCCGCTATTTTTTGATGAGATATCGTAAAATTAGTCGCGATCTTCTTGATTAATCTCATTTTCATAAATGGGAGCTGCTTTAAGCGCAGCTTTATTGTTTTTTACATAAACACGAAAACGAATATCAACACAACCGGAGTGCCGGCTCATAAGAGAGGCGCGTGTGTTCATGACGCTCTCTCTAAATTTAAGATAGTCGATGCTATGCGTCCCTTCACCACAGAGCGCTTTTGTATCGATAAACTCTCGAAATAAAAATTGAAACTTCTCCTCCAGCCCCTCCTCCAGCTCCTCGGGATCATCAAACGTATCAAGGGCCTCAACCGCGACCGTGTCACGCTCATCCAAGGCGGGCTGCGGCGCGGTGGTGGGCGCTTGAAGCGAGTTGGGCTTGCTCGGCAACGAGCCGAGCATCTCGGTGGGCACGCGCTGGGGTTGTGGGGCCGAGTCGAGCTTGATTGAAGCGCCGCTGCGCCGCCGCCCGTTGTAGTTCAGGGCCTCGATGAGGGGCTCAAGCCAACCTGGATAGCGGCTCACCTGTGGAGCCCTCTCCGCCTTAAGCTCATTGGCCAAGCGCGCCAGCGGCTCCTTGACGCCCCACTCGCTGACGGCGATCAACAAGAGCCAAGCGATGAGGAACAGGCCTGTCAGCGCGATCGTGCGGCGCAGATCACCGCGCGCCGCCTTAAAGAGCGCCAACGGGTGCGTCTGTACGCGCTGTCGGAAGGGCAGGGCGGGGGCCATCAAGCCCACCTCCAAGCCCTGCAGCTGCGCGTCGAGGGGATAACGCCAGATCGCCTGGGTGGCGCCCTCAAGCTCCAGCTCTGTGGGGAAGGGATCGGCGAGGGGCAAGCTCAGGCCCTTGAGGGGCTCAAGCCGCGCGACCCCGTTTAAGAAGAAGAACCACTTAAACTCACCTTGGAGGTGCTGGGCGAAGCGCTCAAGGGCCTCAAAGGGGATGGGATAAGCGTGCGCCAAGCGCCAAGGCTGCCCATCCCCCTCGATGGGCACGCTCAAGAGCCAATCCCCCTGATGCTGCCCGATTGAGGGCGCCTCAGCCTTAACGGGCAAGGCGGCGAGGGCCTCAAGCTGGGCCTCATCGGCGTTGATCTGCGCCAAGCGGCGCCCTTCACCATCGAGCAGGAGCCAAGCGCCTCGGTTATAGGGCGCGGTGAGCCGGTGCAGGATGGGCTCAAGGGGGGTGGTTGAGCTGCGCTTGCCGCCGCGCGATGGCTTAAAGGTGCGCAGCGCCGTAGACAGCTCAGGATCGCGGCTGAGGTGATAGAGCAGATCGAGGCGACGCCCACGCAGATCCAGGAGATGGGCTTCGACGAGCGCCTTGAGCCCTTGAGCGCGCTGGGTGGCCTCCTCAAGCGGCGCGTTGGCCTCCGCCTCGACGAGCGAGAGGGCGCCGCTGATGCTCATCGCCGTGAGGAGCATAAGAACAAAAGATCCGATTCGGGGGGTCCACATCATCGACTCAGCAGCCCGGTGAGGGTGATCATTGTTAGCCGCTCGGCTGCCCAAAGAGAACACCGAAGGCGCTCAAACTCAAGGGGGATGCTGTTATCGGGTGCTTTGGGCGGGGCAGGCGGGGCAGAGGCGGCTTACTGCTCAGCCTCAACGGGCTTCTTATGACCGAAGCTCCACTGAAAGCGGCTCATCAAGCCGGTGTAGAGGAAGCCAAACTGGAAGAGGAGCATAAAGGGCAGCGCGAGGAAGAGCCCGGCCCAGAGGCAATAGAGCACGGTATAGGTGTAATAAAGCCCCAACCCCAGCTCAATGTACGCCAAGAGGTTCTTACCCGCGCGATAAGGCGTGCGTACGGAGAGGTTGCTTTGTTTATCCTCAATCGCCAGCTTAGGGGTGCGCACGAAGGGAGACTCATGACCGAAAAGCGCCTCCAGCGTGGCTTTAGCGTTATTCACCGCCAAGCCGATCCCCAAGGCTAAGACAAAGGGCAAATAAACAACGGGCTGCCACCACTTATCCCATTTCTGAACCTCAACCTGGCTGATCAAATAGAAAACCGATACAGAGAAGGTCGCGCCCAAGAAGAAAGGCAGATCGAGCAGAAGGGCTTGATACCAATTGTGATCAATGCGAATATGCAAAGAGAATGGCATCATAAGTGAGAGCACAATCATCATTACATAAGCGACGTTGCTTGTAAGATGAATAAACGCCTCAAACTTCACCTTGCGGGGCAAATCACTCTTAAGGATGCGGGGTAGGATCTTCAAGGCGACCTGGATGGACCCCTTGGCCCAGCGATGTTGCTGCGTCTTAAACGCGGTCATCTCGATGGGGATCTCTGCGGGGGAGAGGAGATCATTGAGGAAGACGAACCGCCACCCCGCCATTTGAGCGCGGTAGGAGAGATCGAGATCCTCTGTGAGTGTGTCGTGCTCCCAACCGCCCGCGTCTTGAATACATGTCTTGCGCCAGATTCCCGCGGTGCCATTGAAGTTAAAGAAGCGCCCGGAGCGGTTACGCGCGGTGTGCTCGATCATAAAGTGACCGTCGAGTAAGATGCTCTGGGCTTCAGTCAACAGAGAGTAGTGACGGTTAATATGATCCCAGCGTGTCTGCACCATCCCAATTCCATCATGCTTGAAGTGAGGCAGCGTACGCTCTAAGAAGTCAACAGGCGGAATAAAATCAGCGTCAAAGACCGCGATAAACTCGCCATGCGCGACGGCCATGCCTTCTTGAAGGGCACCCGCCTTAAAACCTTGACGGTTTGTGCGATGAATATGGACAATGTTCACGCCTTTAGCGTGCCAGCGATCTACCGCCTCCCGCGCCAGCTCAACGGTGTCATCTGTAGAGTCATCCAAGACTTGGATCTCTAACAGCTCCGCTGGATAGCGAATTTTACAAACGTGATCAATCAAACGACCAACGACGTAGCGCTCGTTGAACACGGGGAGTTGAATTGTAACCTTGGGCAGTGGCCGATTATCATCGATAAGCCCTTGAGGCTTTTCTTTCTTGTGCTTGTAGTACAAGTAAGCGATGTGATATCGGTGTCCACCGTAAAAGCTCAGGGCGAGCAGGACCCCAAAGTAAAGAACCAAGAAGAGAATTTCACCAGGTCCCATCCCGAATGATCCATGTATGGTGTTTGAGCGGGCGCAGTATAAGGTCGCCCTCCTCACCTGTCAACGAGGGCTCAGAGAAAAACCGAATCTTTGTTGAATTGAAGCGCGGCGGTGGAGATTTGACCTCAAGCGCTTAAGCGAGGCGGAGTTCGGCGAGGTTTACGCTTCAAGCATCTCAGCGAGGATTGGGCGCAGGAGAGAGACGGCCTTGGAGTGAATTTGGCTGATGCGTGACTCGGTGACGCCGAGGATGCCGCCGATCTCTTTGAGGTTGAGATCCTCGAAGTAGTAGAGGCTAAGGACGACGCGTTGACGCTCCGTGAGCTTTTGAATCGCCTTCAACATCAGCTGACGTTCATTGCTCTCTTGGCTGGACTGCTCAGGATCGGCGGCCTTGCTGTCGGCGATGCAGTCGAGGAAGCTGCGCCGCTCCTCGCCGCCGCCGCCCAGATCTTCATATGAGATCACCGAGAGGGCCTGCGCCTTGCGCTGCATCAGCTGGAACTCCTCCAGCGTCAACCCCATCTCATCCGCGACCTCGGTGTGGCTGGCGGGCCGCCCCAGCCGGGCGGTCATGGCCCGGCGGACGCCCTCGATGTTGGCGCTCTTTTGGCGAACGCTGCGGGGCACCCAGTCCAAGCTGCGCAGCTCATCGACCATCGCGCCGCGGATGCGGATTTCGGCGTAGCTCTTGAAATTGCTGCTCTTTTCAGGATCGTACTTCTCCGCCGCGTCGATCAACCCGATGACCCCTGCGCTGCGCAGATCATCCATCTCGACGTTGGCGGGGAGGCGGGCGATCATCTTATAGGCGACTTTGTTAATCAGGTAGGCGTAGCGCTCGACAATGCGGTTGCGATCGAAGGTCTCCGCTTCAGCCTGGGTGCTCTGCGCGAGGTGCTTGCTCATGGTCTCATCCCCCCTGTGCTCGCGGCCCGCTTGTGCAGAGGGTATGCCAGTCAGATTCGCCCCGGTTTGCTGAAGCACACAGGGTCAAAGTACACCCAGAGTGATCACGACGGTGGGGTATTAAAAAAAACTAAATGCTTTATATTTAAATACTTGCCTTTGTTCGGGTCGCGCTTGACCCTGGGTGAGTTTCTTTGACCCCCCCTCGCTTAAGCGCGCCGCTCAGGGCGCGCAGCGGCTGAGCTGAAGCTCAACCTCGGTGATCGAGATATGCGCGCCAAGCTCAAGCTCAAGCTGCGCGGCGCTGTGATCCGCGCCTGCTCGCCCGCAAGGGGTGAAGCGCTCATCGGCGTCGCTGTCGAGGTAGGCCGTCAAGCGAAAGCGGCCTGGCGTGAGGAGGAGCCGGGCGGGGGTGTAAGGCTCAAAGCGCTCCATCAACAGACGATCGTCGCGCCAGCCGCCGCGCTCCTCAATCTCCACGCGGAGGGGGAAAGGCGCTGAGGCGCCCAGATCACTCAGCCCAAAGACAGGCCACAGCTCGATCTGAGGCACCGGACAGCCGATCGGCGCGATGACGCGGCGTCCAAGATCAACGCGCGCCCCTTCATCGATCTCAACAATGAACGTCTCGGTGCTGCTGCGATCCGCCCACGGGCTGGCCTCGCAGCTCAAGAAGCGGCCGTCTTGATCAGTGTCGATATAAACGCGCGCTCGATACACGCCCTGGGGCAAGGCCTCGGTGCGGATAAAGGGGGTCATCCCCGTCAGCTGCGCGTGGTTCTCAAAGAGGAGGACGCTGCGGCGCGCGCCCTCAGCCTCCAGCGGATAAAGCTCCAGCCGCACAGGCCGCCCCGTGCTCATCGGCCCCGCCTCGATCTCCACGGAGATCGCGCCCTCGATGCCCTGATCGTCTTCACAGTGACCCGCCTCCAAGGCCCACAGCCCGCTGTCTGTGATCTGATCGGCGGTGACGCGCACAGGTTGGCGCAGCGAGAGGAGATCCCAGCCGGAGATGAGCCCACCACAAGGGGAGAAGCCCCCATCTGCGTCGCGATCCAGCCACAACGCCAGGGTGTAGTCACCTGGAGCGATGCCGGTGAGGGTGAAGGGGAGCGGGGTGGGGCGCGCGTCGAGGTGCTCAAGGAGGGTGCGTTGATAGAGCCGCTGCCCTTCAAGGTTAAAGAGCGCCGCCATCAGCGCGCCAGCGTAGCGCGGCGCGCCCTCTTCAGCGATCTCCGCCGCCTCGCTGTTGACCAAGGCGAGGGTCACGGCGCCGCGCAGCCCCGTCATCTCCGCCGCGCAGTCGGCGGCCTCCAAGGTCAAGATCTCCTCCAGCGTCGCGCGCGCGCCTGCTTGGATCTCGATCCGCGCTCGCCGCGCCCAGAGGCGATCTCCGCCGCTCAGCGGCCCCCCGCAGAGCGTCAAGCAGGCGTCCTCATCCTCATCGACGAACACCGTCAGCTGGTAAAAGCCCGGCAGCAGCTCACCGAAGCTGAAGGGCCGCGCCCCCTGGAGGCCCTCTGGGAAGATGGGGACGCGCAAGATCGGCTGGGGCGCGGCGCCCTCCGGCGTCGCCGCCAGCGGCTCAAGCAGCATCCACACGGGGCCAGATGAGGCCGCCTCATTGGGGGCCTGGATGATCCCCTCTAGCCCTGTCAGCGGCTCCCCTGGCCCGCAGATCGAGCGCTCCAGGGTGAGGGTCGCGCGCGTGTCTTTGCGCAGCTCTAAGGAGAGGACGCCGCGCACATTATCCAGCTCATCGGCGATCTCGACGTGCTCTGGCAGGGGAGGGAAGGGGCAGGCGTCATCGGCGCCATCATCGCCGCGATCACGAAACGCGGTGAGGCGATAGGCGCCTTCGACGAGATCGAGCGTAATCCGTGTGGGATCGCCGACCTCATAGATCACGGCAGAAGCGTCCCCCCCCTCCACCGAGAGCCGCAGCGGCGCGCCCTCCGCCGCGCCCCCCGCGCGATCAAGGATCTCCAGCGTGAGGGTGTGGGTGATCGACGCGCGGGGATAAACCGTGGCGTCCGCGCGTTGGGGCTCAGGCGCGGGCCCTGGCGCTGGATCAGCGCAGGCCAAGAGGGTCAACAGCAGCGGGGTGAGGTATCGCACACGCCGATTTTTAGCAGATCATATGCCATGAGAATATATTGAGGTTAACCTCTTGAATTTACTTAATTAAAATAGCGCGAGAGGGGCCCCTCTCTGGAAAAATCACGACATCCGTGTCCTGCCCCCTACAATCACCGCCCTCCCCTCGGCGAAGTGAGAGCCTGAGATGTTGTATGGCGCGGTCCTCGCGGCGGGGCTCGGCGAGCGGCTACGGCCCCTCACCGCCCGGCGCCCCAAGCCTTTGGTGCCCATCGCGGGGCGCCCCCTCATAGAGCGCGCCCTTGACGCCCTCAAGGCCGCCGAGGTTTATGAGATCGGCGTCAACACCTATCACCTTGGGGCCGCCTTTCAGCGCACGTTGAGGCTGGATCGTGATCTCACGCTCCACTGGATCAACGAAGCGTCACTCCAGGGCACCGGCGGGGGGGTCCGTGGCATCGCCGCCGCGCTCCCCCAGCGCGGCCCGCTCGTGATCATCAACGGCGACGCCCTCTTCAGCTTCCCGCTGGCGCCGCTCATCGAGGCGCACCGCGCCAGCGGCGCCATGGGCACGCTGATCCTCCGCCATGTCCCCGCTTCCTCGCCTTTTAACCGCGTTCGCCTGGACGCCGAGGGTGACATCCACCGCATCGCCGAGGTGATCGGCCCGGGGCACCGTGAGGATCTGATCGGCGCCGCCTACACGGGCATCCAGATCATCGAGCCTGAGCTGATCGAGGCCATCCCCGAGGGGCCATGTGACATCCTGCGCAGCGCTTGGCGGCGCCGACTCAACGAGGGGGCGTCCCTCAAGGGGCTCTTCGCCCCCCCCGACGCGCTCTGGCTCGACGTGGGCACCCCGAAGCGCTACATCGAGGCGCATCGCTATGTGTTAGAGGGGCGCCTCGCCGCCCCCTGGCTGCCCCCTGCCGACGCGGAGGGGCGTCGAATCGCCCCTGACGCGGAGATCCACCCCAGCGCGCAGATTGGCCCTCGCTGCGCCGTCCTCTCAGGGGCGCGGATCGGCGCCGGCGCGCGGCTCAAGGGGCTGGTCTTCGTCGATGAGGGCGCCAGCGTGGCCCCTGGCGCTTGCCTCTCCGCCTGCGTGCTCTGGCCCAAGGCGTATGCAGCGGGCAGCGCGGAGTGTGAGGTCTTTATCAATGAGGCGGCGGGCTGAGCCGCCTTTTTAGCCCATCAAAGCGCGGATCGCCGCCCGCACCGCCGTGAGATCCGCCCGCGCCCGCGCCTCATCCAGCGGCGCCTCGTCCTCCAAGCGTGGGATCCACGCCAAGGCCGCCGCGATGGCCGCCTCCAAGGCCGCGAACCCTGCCCGCGATCGCGCCTGAGGGGCCTCCTCTAAGAACCCCCGCCACAGCGCCTCGGCCCCTTGGCAGGCCCCGCCCACGCGGCGCGTCTCCAACAGGCCACGCCGCAGCGCCTCGCGCAGCGCCGCCTGCGACGCGCCGAGGGGCAAGAGGGAGAGCGGCAGGGCGATGTACTTGCCCAAGTCGTGGTGGAGGTCATCTAAGGCGTCTTCGAGGTCGAGATCATCGGGCACGGTGTACCTTGTCGAGGCGAGGCGCTTGCCCCATCCTCAGCCGATGAACGCTTCACCGCAAGATCCTACGCTGATCCAAGACCAAGCCGCGCTTGATCAGCTCTGCGCCTCGGCGGCCGCCTTCAATGTCCTGGCCCTCGACACCGAGTTTGAGAACCAAAAGACCTATTGGCCGCGCCTCGCCCTGATCCAAGTCGCTCACCCTGGAGGGCTCGCCCTCATCGACGCCCTCGCCGGGCTCGATCTCCACCCCTTGTTCGAGCTGCTCGCCGATCCCAGCCGCGTCATCGTGCTCTACGCGGGGCAAGCGGACATCGAGCTGCTCTATCACGCGGGCGCCTGGGCCTGGGCGCCGGTCTTTGACGTGCAGCTCGGCGCGCGCTTCCTCGGCGTGCCGCCCAAGGGGGGGCTGGGGGGGCTGGCGCGGCTCTTTTTGGGCGTGGAGATGAACAAGTCCGCGTCTGTGCAGCGCTCGGATTGGTGTCAGCGGCCCCTCTCCCCTCGACAGCTGGGCTACGCCGCCGATGATGTGCGCCACCTCATCGCCGTTTATGAGCGCGTCGTCGCCGTCCTCAACGAGAGCCGCCGCGCCGCGTGGGCCTGGGAGGAGATGACGACGATGGAGTCGCCCGCCCAGTACGCGCGCGGGCCACAGACCCGCTTTCGCGTGCGCGGCCCCAAGCACCGCACCCCGCTCAACAAGGCCCTCGTCCATGAGATCTGCGTCTGGCGTGACGCGCTCGCCCGTCTAGAGGACCGCCCCGCGCGCTTTATCCTCGATGATCGCGATCTCAATCGCTTGGCGGCGGCGGCAGAGCGCGGTGAAGCCCCTCTGGAGACGGGCCTTGGCCCCCAAGCGGACGCGTCGCTCAGCGCCGCCCTGCGCCCCACTCTCCGCGGCGCGCGCCCCAAGGCCAAAGGCCAGCGCCGTGATGACGGGCGGGCCTATCTCGTCGATCTTGATCTCCTCAAGCAGGCGCTGCACGACAAGGCTGAGGCCCTGGGCGTCGAGGCGACCCTCCTCGCCACCCACGATCAGCTCAAGAGCTTCGCCAAGCACCCGCGAGAGAGCCCCTTCACCGGCTGGCGCGCGATGATCTTCGCCGACTGGCACGCGCGCTGGGCCTCAAAGCCTATTGCCAGCCCCCCCCCCTCGATATAATCGCCGCCATGAACGCAAATGAACGCCTAGAGTCCCTTCAGCAGCGCTATCAGTCTAACTTCGCGGGGCATCCTCGGATCTCTCGCAGCCTCACCCTCCTCAACGAGATGATCGCGGAGGCGCAGGCGCTCCTTGGAGAGGCCAGCGCGCCCCTCTCAGCCTCAATCGAGGCGGAGCTGGCGCTCTATCGAGCCGAGGCCGCCGCCATCTCCGAGGCCCAGTCACGCGGCGAGGTCATCGCCGAGGCGCATCACGCGGCGGCCATGGCCGAGCAGGTCTTCGCCCGCTATCGCCGTCACTTCGCGGGGCAAGATCGTCGCACACGAGATCTGGGCATCCTGGCAGAGATGATTGAGGATCTAGAGGCCCTGGATGGGCAGCTCAAGGGCGCCGATGATCCACGCATCAAAGAGACGCTTGGGCACATCGAGCGCTACCTTGATCTCTTCCGCCGTGAGCGCCAAGCGATCGCCCAGCTGCGCATCGAAGGCCCCCTCTCCGAGCAGTCCGCCCTCCTCGCCCAGCTCGCCAATGGGCAGCTCTACATCTACCGCGATCACTTCGCTGGCGCCGCCCGCCTCTCCCGCCGCCCCGCCCGCCTCTCTCGCGTCATTTTGGAGCTGGAGGCGATCCTGGAGCGGATGCGCGCCCTGGCGTCGCAGGGCTTTCACAGCGACGCTCACCGCGCCAACATCGAGCTGCTGACGGAGCGCCGAGGCGCCTACCTCAAGGAGCTGGATCTCATCCGCGAGGCCAAGGCGGCCAGCACCTTTGAGGGGCTGGTCAACGCCTTGGGCGAGGCGGCCAACGCGCTCTTTGAGGGCTACCGCGAGGGCTTCGCGGGGCAATCAAGGCAGTCGCGAGATCTCGCCCGCCTCGACGTGATCTGCGAGGGCCTCTACCTGCTCGCCCGGCAGATGGACGATCTAGATCGGCTGCGCGAGGATAAGATCAATCACCAAAACCTCCAGATCGTGCTCGATCACCTCCGGCTCTATGGCAAGGAGCGCGAGGCGATCATCGCCGCGCAGCGCCCACAAGACGGATGATCGCGCCTCTCTGCGCCGCGCTGTTGTTGCTCGGCGATCTCCTCTACCCCCTGGATCACCCCCCCTCGGTCAGCAGCACGCTGGGCGCCTATCGCCTCGGCCATCACCACGCGGGCTTGGACCTGATCACCGGCGATGATGACACCGTCAAGGTGCTCGCCGCGGATGAGGGCGAGATCTATAAGATCCGTCGCAGCGCGGGGGGCTATGGGCGCAGCCTCTATGTGCGCCACCCCAGCGGCCAGGTGACGGTCTACGCCCACCTCTCCGCCTTCGCGCCCAAGCTCTTGCCCTGGGTGCGTCGCTTCGGCGCCAAGGGCTTTCAGTTCAGCCATAACGTCAAGGGGATCCCGGTCAAGCGCGGCGAGCCCTTGGGCTACGTCGGCACCAGCGGCACCGATCTGATCCACCTCCACTTTGAGGTGCGTGAGGCCGGGGCGCCGGTCAACCCGCTGACCCACGGCCTGAAGATCCCCGACACCCAGCCGCCGCGCTTCAAGCGCCTCTACGCCTACGCGCGCCAGCCCAAGGCGCACGTCAACGGCGGCCACGATGAGGTCTTCTTGAGCTTCGATGAGGCGGGGCGCCTCGCCGCGCCGGTGCGGATCGGCGGCGACGTGGCCTTGCTCGTTGAGGTGGACGACACCATCGACGGCAGCCCACGCGCGCTGCGGCCGTATCGACTCCAGCTCAAGATCGACGGCGTGATCTGGTACGAGGGCGTCTATGAGCGGACCTCCTACAGCGACAAGGGCGACACCGAGCTGGACTATGACGCCCGCCTACGCGCCGCGCGCGAGGGTGTCTTTCATCGGCTCTATCGCCACGGGCGCCGCCTCCGCCATCACCGTGTCAGCAAGTCGAGCTTTAAGGGGCTCAAGGCGGGCGCGCACACCGCAGAGCTGCTCGCTGAGGACGCGGCGGGCCTCACGGCCAAGGCCACCTTCACCCTCAAGGTCGAGCCCCCCCAGCCGCCCTGCGCGCTGGGGCCGCTGTCCAAGGCGGCGCGCCGCGCCGCGCTGAAGGGGGCCGAGCTGGGCTGGATAAGCGCGGCGTGGCGCGATCAGATGGTCGTCCTGCCGCTGCCTGAGGGGATCTGTCAGGCTGGGACGCTCAGCGTGCTGGAGGGCGAGAAGATCATCAAGCGTGGCTGGGCCTTGACCCGGCTGGGCGACGCGCCCGCGTTGGCCGTCACCCTCAACGGCGACAAGCCCACCCCGCTGCGCGTGCTGACGCCGCTGGGGCGGATCTCCCTCGACGCGCTGGGGGTCGCCCCAGGCGCGGAGTGGGCCACCCCGCTGGTGGGGATTAAGGCGGCCAAGGACGCAGGCTTCGAGGCCTTCCCCACGGCGCTGCGGGTCCTGGAGGCCGCCGACGCGCCCGGCT
Source organism: Myxococcota bacterium (assembly GCA_018813065.1). Classification (GTDB taxonomy): domain Bacteria; phylum Myxococcota_A; class Bradymonadia; order UBA7976; family UBA1532; genus JAHJCH01. The sequence goes on along the minus strand of JAHJCH010000033.1, from coordinate 15,439 downwards.
GGGCGCCGCCAGGCTTGATGCCCGCCTCGCCGCTGTATCGCTTTGAGAACGGCTGGGCGCCGACGCGCCGTGGCCTCTCGGTGGGCTTGGCGGTGGGCGAGGGGGTGGATTGGGCTGGCCTGGGGCTCTACCTCAGGGATCGTCAGGCGTGGTGGCGCCTCGGCGGGCAGCCCAAGGACGGGCTGATCTACGGCTGGACCGCCCACCTCACGGATCTGGCGGTGATGCGCGACGTGACGCCGCCGACGATCGGCGCGCTGCGCGTCGAGGCGCACCCTGGCGGGCGGCGGATCATCGTCCCCGTCGAGGATCTGGGCGCGGGCGTGCTCAAGGTCTTGGCCCAGATCGACGGCGCGCCCATCTCGCTGGAGTGGATGCGCAGCTTCCAGCGCGTGGCTTACAACCCCACAGAGTTCTCCGCCGAGGGGCTTAAGCCTGGCGCGCACACGTTGACGATGCAGGTCGTTGATCGAGCGGGGCGCGGGGCCACGGCGCGGCTCGCCTTCACTTGGCCCGAGGAGTAACGCCCATGTGGGGACACCGCTCATTGACCTTGGCGCTCAGCGCGCTGGCCTGGGGTTGCCCAGCCCAGCCCCTCCCAGCCCCGCCCAGCCCTTCCACGCCCGCCGACCGCCCTGCCTCCGCGCCCGCGTCGCCGACGACCGCCACCCGCAGCGCGCTGCACGGCGAGATCATCGACTCACACCTCCACGTCGATCCCACGATGCTTGGGCTGGACACGGCCTTGACCATCCTCGATCGCGCGGGGGTCGATCGCTTCGTGGTCAAGAGCGCGGGCAAGGTCGGCAGCCCTCGCTACCAGGCGACCCTGGCGATGATGCGCGTCCTCAAGGGCCGCGCCCGCGCTTTTGCCAACCTCGACTGGCGCGGGATCGACGCCCCCGGCGCCGTCCAAGCCCAGGTCGAGGGGCTGCGCCGCGCCAAGGCGGATGGGATCATCGGGATCAAGATATTTAAGGCGCTGGGGCTGAGCGTCCGCGACGCCCAAGGCGCGCTGATCAGCCCCGATGACGCGCGCCTCGCGCCCCTCTTTGACGCCTGCGCTGAGCTGGGATTGATCGTCGCCTGGCATGTGGCCGATCCAGTCGCCTTCTTTGAGCCGATCACGCCGCAGAATGAGCGCTATGAGGAGCTTAAGATGGCGCCACAGTGGAGTTTTTATGGCGGCGACTACCCCCGCCATGATGCCCTGATCGCCGCCCGAGATCGGGTCATCGCGCGTCACCCACGCACCACCTTCTTGCTCATCCATCTGGCGAATTACCCGGAGAAGCCCGCCTATGTGGACGCGCTGCTCGACGCCCACCCCAACGTCTACGTCGATACCTCTGCGCGCGTGCCCGAGTTTGGTCGTCACCCCGCCGCGACGATGCGCGCCTTCTTTATCAAGCACCAAGATCGGGTCCTCTTCGGCACAGATCTCATCTCCAACGGGCGCGGCGATCTCCAGCTGGGCTCCGTCTCCGAGGCGCCGCCCGGCTTGGCGGAGGCGGCGTGGTTCTACGCGCGCCACTGGGCCTACTTTGAGACGGCGGGCGTTGACATGGATCACCCCACCCCCAGCCAAGGCGCGTGGAAGGTTCAGGGGGTTGATCTCCCGCGAGAGGTCTTGCGTAAGCTCTACATCGACAACGCCGCGCGGCTGCTCTTTCCACCCTCATCCTGAGCCTTGATATGTTCAAACGCCTCACCCTGACTGGCGCCCTGCTCTCGCTGTCCCTCGGCTGTAAGCTCAAGACAGAGGGCATCGGCGCGCCCTGCGATGATCACCGTAGCTGTGAGAGCGGCGTCTGCCTCGCGGCGGTGATGCACCATCAACTGACCCCCTGGACTGACGGCTACTGCACCCAAGCCTGCGGCGACGGCTGCGAGGAGGGCGTCTGCGCCCAGGTCAACCAAGAGCAGCTCTGCCTCCAAGCCTGTCAAGGGGATGAGGGCTGCCGTGTGGGCTATGTCTGTGAGGCGGGGGTCTGCAAGCCCGACTGCACCCTGGGTCGCCTCTGCGATGAGGGCCTGTGCAAGCCCGATGGGCGCTGCGTCCCGCCGCAGCCCGACGGCGCGCCTTGTGAGATCAACGCCGAGTGCCTCGGCGGCGTCTGCTTACCCGAGGCGCAAGGCTGGCCGGGCGGCCACTGCGCTTCAAGCTGCGCCGTGGATGGCTGCGCGGAGGGCGCGGACTGCCAAACGCTGGGAAACGACGAACTTTGCCTCCTCCACTGTGACGCGCAGACCCCCTGTCGGGAGGGCTATGTCTGTGGCGAGGCGTGGTCGAGCTGCCTCCCCGACTGTCGCTTGGGCTGGGACTGCGGCGCCTTGCGCTGCGATGAGGCGGATGGGCAATGTCGCGCCCCGGATGATCCTCCGCCGACGCTGGTGGTGGGCAGCGCCTGCGTCCGCGATGAGGGCTGCGATGGGGGCATCTGTGTGGCCGAGTGGCCATTGGGCTACTGCACGCGCGCTTGCCAAGATGACAGCAGCTGCCCCGAGGCGGCCCGCTGCCTCAACATCTCTCAGCGACCGATGTGCCTCGCCCGCTGCGGCGGCCTCGATGGGGATTGTCGTGTCGGCTACCTCTGCAATGACGCGCAGGTCTGTGTGCCGGACTGCCGCGCTGCGGGCGCCAACTGCGCCGCCCCGTTGGTCTGTGATGAGGCCAGTGGCCGCTGCATAGAGCAGACGATCCAGACCCCAAACACCGGCGCGCCTTGCGCCTCGACGGCGGACTGCGCGGGCTTCTGTATCCCCGAGGTGACGCCAGACGGGATACCCACATACTGGCCAGACGGCTACTGCACGCAGAGCTGCCTCAATGACGCCGTGTGCGGCGGCGGCAGCGTCTGCCGCCCACAGCCGGGGGGGGCGCTCTGCCTACAGGCCTGTGGTCTCGGCGGCGGCGGCGGTTGTCGCGCGGGCTATATCTGTGAGCCTCAGCTGGGCGCTTGCCTGCCCGACTGTAACCTCGGCTTGCCGTGTATTGAGGGGTTCACGTGTACGCGCCAGGGCCTCTGCCGCCCGGCGGGGATGGGCGGCTGAGGCTCAGGCCTCGGCGAGCAGGCGCAGGTGGGAGCGGGCGTGGGCCACGCGCATCTTGCGCAGCGCCTTGGCCTCGATCTGACGGATGCGCTCACGGGTCAGCTGAAAGACCTCACCGACCTCCTCCAGCGTGTGATCCGCGCGCACGCCGATCCCGAACCGCAGCCTCAAGATCTCCGCCTCACGCTTGGTCAACGTCTGCTCCAGCGCCTTGAGGGTCTCTTGCCCCAGCAGGCTGCGCTCGGCGGACTGAGAGGGCAGCTCCGCCTCGGGATCTGAGATGAAGTCTTGCAGCTCGCTGTCATCCTCGCCCACCGGGTTTGCCAAGGAGATCGGGGTCTTAGCGGCGGTCAGGGCGCGGCGGATCTGCTCCTCGGTGGCGCCCAAATAGGCGGCCAGCCGCGCGGGGGTCGCCGCCTCCCCGCTCTCCCACTCGATCGTCAGGCTCGCCTTGCGGATGCGATTGATCAGATCGACGACGTGGACAGGCACCCGGATCGTGCGACCTTGATCGGCGATGGAGCGGGTGATGGCTTGGCGGATCCACCACGTCGCGTAGGTGCTGAACTTATAGCCCTTGCGGTAATCGAACTTCTCCACCGCGCGCATCAGGCCGATGCTGCCCTCTTGGATGAGGTCGAGGAAGGCGCCTCGGTGCATAAAGCGCCGCGCGATGCTGACGACCAGCCGCAGGTTGGCCTTGATCATCTGGCGACGGGCCTTCTCCAAGCGCCGCTCATCCTCACGCAGCTGAAGGCAGAGGGCGTTGAGCTGCGCCGCGTCGAGGCCCATGCGCGCCTCTTGGGCGCGGATGACCCGCGTGGCCTTGTCGATGGTGGCGCGCAAGGCCGCCCAGGCGCGCGCGTCGAGGCCGCTGATCGGCGCGGGGGCCTCGGGCAGCGGCGCGCTGACGCCCGCCATGATCTCACACTCCTCGATCAGCGTCTGGCGCTCCTTGATCACCTCATTGGCCTTCAGCGCCTGCTTCTCCAGCTCCTCGATCACCGCCCAGCTGACGTCCATCTCGCGGACGATCGCCTGCATCTGCGCTTGCACCTCAGGGCAGGGTTTGCGCCGCCTCAGCTTCTTCAAGAGCGCCGTCTGCGCGGCCAAGCGCTCGATCTGCTCCGGGCTGGGATCGGGCTGGTCGAAGACCTCTTTGGCGCTGCGGTGACGCGCCTTGAGATCCGCGTACAGCTGGCTGATCGCCTCGAAGCCCGCGCGTGTCTGCAAGACGCCGAGGCGGATGGCCTCACGCCCAGACTCCATCTCCTGGGCCAAGCGCCCCTCATCCTCGCGGGTCAACAGGGGCGTGCGGCCGATCTCGGCGAGGTAGGCTTGGATGCTGCTCTGCTCGTGTGTCATCGCTTGCTTCATGGGGCTCTCCGGTAAAAAATCGTGTGCGCCGTCTGCACGGGGTATGCCAACGACGCGCCCGCGCGCTTTATTGATGAGCCCTTGATCTTCCCCCCATATTTCCCTTATGAGCAGGAATTTCATCTTTAATAACAGCAAGTTATCTTTAAGAGACGGGGTCGGAGTGCGGCCTGTTAATCTTCATTCACAGGGCTGACATCCCTGTCATGTGATCCTTACGCCAGCCCAGCCTGACGGCCTTGGCGGCGGACCTCACGCAGGCTCGATGAGCAGATAAAGCGCGGGCTGGATCGTGCCCTCAACGCCGACGTCCAGGGCCGTCGCTCGCAGCTGAAAGAGCTGACCGTCGCCTGGAAAGAGGCCATCGACGCGCACCTCACCGTCGCGCTGCCAGCGCGGTGGGCTGCTTAATGACTCGGATACAGGCGTTAAAACATCGATTGGATCTCCTGAATCAGTATTGTAAAGCGTAGCAATACAACCAGATTCACACATAAGCGCTCCTACATCACCACACCAAAATGTACTCCCTCCCGTATGATGTTGGCTTGTAGATGCTGCGTTAATAAGCTGGTTTGCGCGAAGAATCTCTAATAGCATAAAATCATCAACTTCCCAGCCATCATCTCCCTTGTAGCTCCCCGCGAGAGAGACACGTGTGCCCGCCGTCTCACCAATACAGAACTCAGTGGAGTGTACGATCTTGGGTGACTCTGGGCAGAAGATAAAGTCATCGGCGATGAGATCCTCACGCCGCCCGTTGGCCTCGTCATAAGAAGACGTGTTCTTGCGCTCGACGTGCGGCGCGATCTGGATGGAGCTGAAGTCATTGAGATCCACGCAGACGGGGGTCTTGCCGGTGCGCCCTAAGAGCTGAAAGAAGGCGCCGCTGGCCGCGCGGGGGTTCGGGCAGCGCCCATCTTGAAGGTTGAGCACGCCGATGACCACCGCCAGCTGCGCCGCGTCGTGGACATGCCCCTCGTAGCTGAGCAGCCCCGGCTGGATGCCCGCCTCAAGGGGCACGCTGATGTAGCTGGGGCTGTCCTCAGGCAAAAGCACAGGCGCGCCATCGAGCGCGCCGCTGAGCGGATCGATGATCACCCCCAGGTTTTGAAGGCCCAGCCAGGCAGGCGCCGCGCTGGGCGCGTCGGTCATGATCTCCATCTCAACCCGGATTCGATCATTGGGTAAGAGCGGATCACCGTCGAGATCGATGATGCGCACACCCAGGCGGCCATCGCGGGGGGCAGGGCAGGGCTCAATCGGCGCGGCGTCCGGGGCGGGCGGGCCTTGATCGGGGCTGGGGCTTGTGTCTATCGAGGTGGCGACGTCGATGGGCTCTGCCGCGTCCGTCGCGCCCCCATCCGCTGTCATCAGCGCGTCGAGCCCCTCTGCGGCGTCGCTCACCTGCGCGTCCGCGAGGGGGCCTTGATCGAGGTAGATCGGGATCGGCGCGATGTCAGCGCGGGTGATCACCCGCGCGTCTTGAGCGACGCCACCAGGCGCGTCATCGTCACAAGCGGAGAGGGCGACGCTCTGCAAAAGAAAAACACACAGCCACAGCTTTCTCATTGGATCTCCTCCGTAAAGAGTGAACGTGACGCACCCAACCACGGACGAAGATCCGCGCCGACTCCCCCCCCTGTCTGGCGAGACACAGGCATCAAATAAATCACATAAAAAACGAGTGAGGGTGAGGAGGTGCCCTCATGAACCGCGCGCTCACCCTCGCCACCCTCACCTTGACGCTCTTGATGGCCTGCAATGAAGCCCAGCAGTCCTCTGCGCGCGGCGTCGATGACGGCGAGGCCGTCTTCGGCGAGCTGAGCCTGCGCTTGGAGGCCAACGCGGAGGACGTCGCCGGCTTCTACTTCGAGATCCTCACGCCCACCACGCGGCCTGTCCATGACGGCTATGTCCCGCTTGAGGATGAGGCGCTCCCGCCAGCGATGGGGCGAGGCCGCTTCGCGGATCTCTTCACGGTGCTGCCTGCGGGGGATTACTTGGCGCGGGTGACGCCCATGGAGGGCCCAGAGACACCCACGGCGCGCTGTCAGCCCGCTGAGCGGGCCGTCACGGTCACCGCCAGCCTCACCACTGAGATCGTGCTCATCGCCGCCTGCGACGCCCCTGGGCGTGGCGCGTTGGACATCGTGGCGGGGCTCGACAGCCCGCCCTATCTCGATCGCCTGATCATCGAGCCGTCCAAGTTCATCCTCACCTGCCAACACCTCAAGGTCAGCGCCTACGCCCTGGACGCTGAGGGCGATCCCTTGACCTACACATGGATCATCGAGGCGGCCCCACCCGGCGCGGACTACGATCTCATCGAGGAGGGCAGCCAGCTCCACTTCCTCACGCGCACTGAAGGGGACTATGGCGCGCGGATCACGGTCTGTGAGGCCAATCGCCCAGAGATGTGCAGCGGCCTCAGCTTCCCCATCCATGTCCAGGCGCCCGCCGATGTCGTCCAGATCAACGCGCTGGCGACCCCCTTCGCCGAGGAGGTCGATGTCGCGATTCACCGAGGGCTTGATTGGCTGCGCGGCCGCGAGCGCGATGGTCAGGTGGACGGCTGGGGCACCAGCTTGGCGGGCTTGGCGCTCCTTGAGCAGCGACAGAGCCCGCATTGGCGTGCCCCTACGCGCGGCTATACGGGGGCAACGGATGAGGATAAAGCGCGGCTGACGCGCATGGCCAAGTTCGTCATCGGCATGGACCCCGCGTTGGCCCGCGCTGAGCCCCCCTACGCCTATGGCACAGGCACAGGCCTGATGTTCCTCTCACGCTTCTTGGAGAGCGGCGGCCCAGATGACGTTGGCGCGGTCGTCCGCGTGAGCGTCGCCATTGAGAACGGCAGCCGCGCGCTCTTGACGCACCAGGCGGACGCGCCGGGCTGGTGCAACAGCGGCGCGTGGAGCTATCAAGCGCCCCAGTCTGATGGGGATCTCTCCACCACGCAGTTCGCCATGGCTGGCCTCAGCGCCGCCGCCACGCATTACCCAGAGGCCGCCGCCACGCTGCCGCGCGCCTTGGGCTTCTTGGGCAACGCGCAGCGGGAGGATGGGGGCATGACCTATCGTGGCTGCGCCAACACCGCCAGCAGCAGCGCCATGACCGCCGCGGGGCTGTGGTCGATGCGCCTGGCGGGGCAAGATGTCGATGATCCACGCCCTCAAGCCGCGCTGACATGGCTGCGCGATCATTACCGCTACGCCAGCCACATCAACACCTGGAGTCAGTCTTACTATTACTACCTCTGGGCTGCGGCCAAGGCGCTTGAGGTCAGCGAGGGCCAAGCCGGGGGCGTCTACGCCGATCAGATCGGGGGCCTGCGCGATCCCGCCGCCGATGGCTACCCTGAGGAGCCGCGCGGTTGGCACTACGACTTCTCTTGGCAGCTCATCGCGCTCCAAAGCGCTGATGGTCGCTGGCCCAGGGACGCCGCCAACGGCTACTGGACACCCACGAGCGCCACTGCTTATGCCCTCCTGGTCTTAGAGCGCTCCCTCGGCGGCGTCTGCGGTGATGATCTCGCCGATGAGGACGGGATCTGCCAAAGCGAGGACAACTGCCCCAATGACGCCAACCCCGATCAGGCCGATGAGGACGGGGATCAGATCGGCGACGCCTGCGACGCTTGCCCCAGCGTCCACGATCCCAATCAGCGCGACAGCGACGGCGATGGGCGCGGTGATCTCTGTGATGTATGCCCGCGCGTCGCTGATCCGCTCCAGGCCGACTTGGACGGCGATGGCGTCGGCGACGCCTGCGATAACTGCCCCGCTCAGCCCAACCCCGATCAGGCCGATGAGGACGGCGATGGCGTCGGTGATGCCTGCGCCGTGGCGGCCTGCGCGCTCTTTTAGAGGTTGATCTTGTGCTGCCCCTCGACGCGGCTTTTTAGATCTTGGGGCTGAAGCTGCGCGCCTCACGGCGGTTGATCTTCTCAAGCTCGGAGTAGCGCTTATCGTAGCTCTTGCGGCCACGGGCGAGGGCGAACTCCAGCTTGGCCCAGCCGAGCTTGAAGTAGAGCTGGGTGGGCACGCAGGTGAGCCCCTGCTCGCGCAGCTTCAGATCCAGGCGGGCGATCTCGCGGATCTTCAACAGCAGCTTTCGAGGCCGCACGGGCTCATGGTTAAAGCGGTTGCCGTGGACATAGGGGGGGATGTGGGCGCCCATCAAGAAGGCCTCGCCGTCGAGGACCGTGACATAGCCCTCGCCGATGCTAGCGCGCCCTTGGCGGAGGCTCTTGACCTCCGTGCCGGTCAGCACCAAGCCCGCCTCGAAGACCTGAAGCAGCTCATAGTCATGCCGCGCGCGGCGGTTGCGCGCGATGATGATCTCATCAGGCCTCTTCTTGCTCATCGGGCCACGGCGTCCTCATCGGCGTCGATCCTTGGAGGGATCGGAGGTTTTGTTTAAGAAAAACGAGCGTCTCTCACCCGTCCATAAGCCGAGTTCTGTCTCCCCTCCACGGTCGCCCGAGGAGGGGGGGTGATCATTCATCTAAAGATCGTGTCACCACGATCCCGAGCGGCATGACCCAGAGCTACCGGGCGGGCACCCGGGCCCCGTCGGTGCGGGGCGCTCTCATCGTCGCCTTACTCCAGGTGGGGTTTACCATGCGGGCCGTGTCACCAAAGCCCCGGTGCGCTCTTACCGCACCCTTTCACCCTTACCGAGCGGCGCTCGGCGGTTTACTTTCTGTGGCACTTTCCTTCGAGTCACCCCGACTGGCCGTTAACCAGCACCACGCCCTTTGGAGCTCGGACTTTCCTCCCGCGAAGATCGCCGGCGATCACCAGTCCGAGTGAGAGACGCTCGCCTCCTCCACCCCACGCCGAAGCGCGGGGCTTCTACTCTGTGGCCTCTAGGCCTTGGAAAAAGATCAGATAACGCTGACAGTTAGAGCAGCTCTCCAGGCTCTCAAGCCGCTGCAAGCGGATATAGACCTGGGGCGGGATGGCGATGTTACACACCGCGCACTTGCCCCCCGAGGCGTCAGCGACGGCCACGCCACCGCGCGCCTTGGAGATCCGCGTGTAGCGTGAGAAGAGGGCGCCGCCGAGCGTGGCCTTCAGCTCAGCCTTGCGGCCCTCGATCCGCGAGGCGCCGGCGTGGCGGGCCTCAAGATCGGCCCCCAAGCGGGCCTCAACGTCACGCATCTCCACCTCAAGGGCGGCGCGCTCGACGCTCTTCTTGGCCTGATCGCGCTGCGCCTCCTCAAGCTCCTCGGTCAGCCGCTTCAGCTCCTCGCTGCGCACGCTGATGGACTTGCGCGAGGCGTCTAACTCCTTGTTAAGGGCCGTCAGCTCACGCTGAGATGAGATGCTCGACATCCGCGTGCGGGCGTGGCGGAGATCCTCCTCCGCCTGTTGAACCTCGGCGCGCTTCTCCTCACAAAAAGCCTGCGTCTCTTTGATCTGGGCGGCGCGCTCGGAGAGCCGCGCCTCAAAGAAGCTGAGCGTCTCGGCGTTCTCTGCTTTGAGAGCGTCCAAGGCCGCGGAGGCCCTTCGTAGATCCCTCAGCTCATCGTCGAGCTGTTGCAGCTCGAGCAACATCGCGAGTTTCTCTCTCACGCTCTCCTCCACACCACGATTTCAAAGTGGGCCCACCAGGATTTGAACCTGGGACCTACGGTTTATGAGACCGCAGCTCTGACCGCTGAGCTATAGGCCCGTAAAGCGCCGACGCCGAGACGCCCGCGCGCAGCTCACTGTGTCTCGACGAAGGCCTTGAGGCGCTTACTCCGAGACGGGTGGCGCAGCTTACGCAGCGCCTTAGCCTCGATTTGGCGGATGCGCTCGCGTGTCACGTCAAAATCTTGGCCGACCTCTTCTAACGTATGATCGGACTTCTCGCCAATGCCAAAGCGCATCCGCAGCACTTTTTCTTCGCGGGGTGTCAGGGTCGCCAGGACCTTGCGCGTCTGCTCTTGGAGGCTGAGGTTGATGACCGCCTCGCTGGGGCTCACGGCGGACTTATCCTCAATGAAGTCGCCGAGGTGGCTATCCTCCTCCTCGCCGATGGGCGTCTCCAAGGAGATCGGCTCCTTGGCGATCTTGAGGACCTTGCGCACCTTGTCTAGCGGCAAATCCATCTTCTCGGCGATCTCCTCGGGGCTGGGCTCGCGGCCCATCTCCTGAACGAGATAGCGACTGGTGCGGATGAGCTTGTTGATCGTCTCGATCATGTGAACGGGGATGCGAATGGTCCGCGCTTGATCGGCGATGGCGCGCGTGATGGCTTGGCGAATCCACCAGGTCGCGTAGGTGCTGAACTTATAGCCGCGCTTGTACTCGAACTTATCAACGGCCTTCATCAGCCCGATGTTGCCCTCTTGGATAAGATCAAGGAACTGTAGGCCACGATTGGTGTACTTCTTGGCGATGCTGACGACAAGGCGAAGGTTCGCCTCGACCAGCTCGGTCTTGGCCCGCTCAGCCGCGCGCTCATGACGCATCACCCGGCGATATAGATCCCGCAGCTCATCGAGGTTGGTCCCACACTCCATCTCGATCAACGCCAAGCGCCGCTTGGCGCGCTTGATGTTGGCCTCTTGCGCCCAAAGCGCGGCGATGTCCTGGGTCTTATAGCGGTTAAGGATCGCCTGTAGCTCCGCTGGCGTAGGATTATGCTTAAGCCGAGCCATGTCGGCCTGGAAGGCCTCCACGTCGGAGGCCCCGACCAACCGTAGCGCCTCGCGGATCGCCTCATTGGCGTTGCGCGAGCGCAGATAGAGCAGCTTGAGGCGATCCGTCATCACGTCAATGACGCGCTTGAGGAAGCGCACATCGAGGAGCATGTTAATCGTCTCGGCGCGGATGCGCTTAAGACGAGTCACCAGCTGCTTGCGATAGCTGGCCTTCATCGGTTGGATGCCCGCGAGGCGCTCTTCGATCTTACGCCGATCCTTATCAAGGTTGATCAGCGAGGCTTTAAGCTCCAAGAGCCGCTTTTCCGGTTCTGGCTCTGCTGGCTCATCCTCTCCGGGCTCGCTGATCAGATCCTTGAGGCGGATCAAGCCTCGATCAAACTGCTTTAATAAAAAAATCGACGTCGCCGAGGCGATCGGACTCTCTAGAATCGCATCACGGACTTGAAATTGACCTGCTTCAATGCGTTTGGCGATCTCCACCTCCCCCTCACGGGTGAGGAGGGAGACGGAGCCCATCTTGCGCAGATAGACACGCACGGGATCATTCGTCCGCCCATAAGCGGAGTCCATGTCCTCTTCCTTATCGGACTTGGGCCGGTTGCCCTGACGCGCGGAGGCCTCCTCGCGATCAATGACGCGTATCCCTGCGTGCTTGAGCGTCGTAAGAACCTCATCGAGCAGCTCTGGGAGGTGCCCGGGAGGGAGGACCTTGTTGACCTCCTCATTGCTGAGAAAGCCCTTGCTCTGTCCACGCGTGATCAGCTCGTTGATCAGACGACGCTCCTGGGTCATGGACATAGACGCGTTCCCTTATTTCGATGGTTTTAAAGCGGTGAGGCGCTTTTGGATGTCTTGAAGCTCAGCTTGCAGGGCATGGCAGCGATCATGCGCGCGCGCGGCGAAGGCGACGGACAGCGCGCGGAGGAGATCCTCACGGGTCCTCTCAAAGCGCCGACGCTGAAGATTGCCAATCGCCTGGTCAAAAGCATCCTGGATGGTCTCTTCATCCTGAGAAGGGAGCCGCGCGCGCCACTCCCAGAGCTGACTCGCGAGGGCAGAGCCACCCAGATCCGTGAGCCTTCGATCGATATTGGGTGGTTGTCCCCGCTCGATCTCCGAGTAGAGGCCCGCAAGAAAGCGGATCAGCCCCTCATGCGTCAAGTTTTCACGCCAAAAGTCACGCCCGACGCGGGTGAGCATATGAGGAAATTGTAAAACAAATTCAACAACTTTGCCCTCAGCCACCGAGATCGGCGCGGCGCTCTGATTTCGATCCCCTTCATCCCAGGAGGGGGGCGCTGGATCGCCCGTAGACGGGCGCGGCGGCGGCGCAGGGCTGAGGGGCGCGCCTCGGGAAGCGGCGAGATCAAACGCCTGAGGGCTGATCTGAAGCCGCGCGCAGATCTGCTCACGATAGAGGGCCTGGGTGAGCGGATCGTCAAGGCGCGAGAAGGGCGGGATGAGCCGCCGCGCCGCCTCCGCGCGGCCCATCGGATCGGGGGGCGTCTCCTCGACGACCTTATCAATAAAGAGATCAAAGAGCGGTGTTGCCCCGCGCAGCGCCTGCTGGAGCGCGGTGACGCCCCCGCGCTTAATGTAGCTGTCGGGATCTTCCCCCTCGGGCAGCAAGAGCCCGCGCGGGTGGATGCCCTCGTCGAGGAAGGTCAGCAGGCTCTCAAAGAGGGCCTTGCGCCCCGCGCTGTCACCGTCCATCAGGCAGAGGACGTCCTCGCTGAGCCGCTTACAGAGCCGAGCTTGCTTCTGGGTGAGGGCCGTGCCCATGGCGGCGACGCTGCCCTCAAAACCCGCCTGCCACAAGGCCACGACATCGAGGTTGCCCTCGCAGAAGATCAATCGTCCCGCGCGCCGCGCCGCCCCGCGCGCCGTGTGCGCGCCGTAGAGGTGCTCGCCCTTGGTGAAGATGGGCGTCTCGGGTGAGTTGATGTACTTCGCCGCCTTCTTGCCCGCCTCGATCAAGCGCCCGCTGAAGCCGACGACCTCACCATTGATGTCGATGACAGGGAACATCAGCCGAGAGCGGAAGCGGAGATAGCCGCCGCCGAGGACGGCGCCGCCCCAGCCCTCATCGGGCTTGAGCAGCACGCCGAGCTTGACCAGATCCTCGCGATCGATGGCGGCGCGGCGCATCCAAGCCTCAAACGCGGCCTTATCGCCGCCCGCCCAGCCGAGGCGAAAGGCCCGCGCGGCCTCCTCGCTGACGCCGCGCTCGATGAGGTAGCGCCGCGCGGCGAGCCCCTCTTCTACGCCAAAGAGCTGCTGGGCGTAGTAGTCTGTCAGCGCGGCCTGAGCGTCGAGGAGCCGACGCGCCTCGTCCTTCTTCTCCGCGCGGGCCTGGCGCTGCTGCGGCGTCTCCGGTCGAGGCTCAGGCACCTCGACGCCCACCATGTGCGCCAAGGCGCGCACCGCCTCGGGGAAGCTCAGCCGCTCATGCTCCATCAAGAAGTCGATGGCGTTGCCGTGCATCCCACAGCCAAAGCAGTGATAGCTTCGCCGCTCAGGTGTTACGATAAAAGAGGGGGTCTTCTCGCCGTGAAAAGGGCATAAACCTTTATAAATTGTCCCTGCTTTACGAAGATCAACCGCGCGACCGACAAGATCGACAATGTCAACGGCGTCGATGACGTCGCGGATGATCTCATCGGGGATCACTCAAGGCTCCAAATAATACTCTTGCCGATCGATTCGATGCCCTTTTATAAATTTCCGTAGTTTTTCAACTAATGTTTTATCTGTACAATGCAATGGTAATTGCACAAAAGGGTTCAACTGACGACGTTCGACACCACAATAAAACAAATCTTTTGGTTTACCGTTTATTTTTCCACGCCAAACGGCCTTGATCATCGCTTCTTGATAATCATCCGCGAATGTCGGTAATTCATTCAAAAATCTTTGAATCCACGTCGGATCACGCTGCTGAAAAACCGCTTGTAAGCTGGTTTTGCTGCGATCATATCCTTCTTCTTCAACGAGAAGTTCATTGAGCGCGTCAAGTGATGCCGGATGCTTAAATGTTAAATCCACTTCAAGATCAATGTTGATCTTTTCTAGATTAATTTTTTTAACATCTTGGATTCGCGCAGTATTATTGTTGATAAAATTAATCAATTCATTAAATAAACTTAACACTTGGTTTAGTCTAAGAATCGGTGGAAAATCGTCCTCTTCTCCACAAAAAAAGTTAACATCGGTGATGGGTCCACGATGGAATCTACAGCTTTTCTGGCTGTTTGTTTGAAATCCGTAGACGACCTTCTCCGGGTGAGGACGATATCCTAAAGATTGAACCACATCGCCATCTTGGAACAGATCAAGAGGCTCTGATAAGAGATAAAAGTTGCGATCTTCATCGCGAACTTCAATGAAGCCCTCAAGCGGCGCGCTGATTTTAAAGAGCAGAGAATCTTCATGCCACGGCGTGACGATATCATCGCCGATATAATAGAGGTCGCCTTCGCTTACGGTGTAAGACAGCCCCTCTTCTTCGAGGAAGGCTTTAATCTTCGCCGCCCACTCGCTGAAGTCCTTGTTTTTTGGATCGACGACGTAAAATTCCATGATCTCCCCGAGAAGCTCGATCGCAGAGGGTTGGCCCAACGCAATGGGCGCGAAAGACTAACGGCGAGATCGACGCGCGTCAATTATGGGGGCGGGTTGAGGGCGCCGAAGCGCCCTGAGATCAGCGGTGGGCTCAGGGATCAGAGACGAGGAGGTAGCCGTTTTGGAGGAGGTAGAGGATGTCCTGGCACGTCTCCAGGTCGCTGGCCTCGCTGTAGTCCAAGATCAAGGAGAACTCCACGCAGTTGATCGCCACCTGGAGCGTGTCGAGGGCCTCCGCCGAGAGCGCTGAGAGGCGCGGCTCTAAGGGCACGGCGAGGGTGAGGTGCTGCTCCAGCTTGGGCAAGTGCGGCTCATAGCGCTTCATCTCATCGTACTGGCGCAGCCCCTCGACCAAGAGGTGGCGGGTGTTGCCCTGGATCTCCTCTTCAAACTTGGGTGGGGGGTTGCTGCTCATCTTAAAGGTCCCCTCGGACCAAGCCAGCAGGCGATAAAAGTTCTTCAGCGGCGGGATGGCGACGGCCTCCGCGCCCGGGCGCGTGGGCCGCGCGATGGTGGCGTAGTAGACCTCGCCGTCACGGAAGAAGACGCGCCCCTCTTGGTGATGCTCATCGGTCAAGATCAGCGCGCCGCTGCGCTGATTGTTGACGAAGACCTCGACCAGATCCGCCACCGAGCCGATGTCGTCCGGGAACCGCCCAGACATCCCCTCGCTGCGCTCCACGGGCGGCGGCGGCGGCGGCGGCGGCGGTGGCGGCGGTGGCGGTG
>JAHJCH010000315.1 GCA_018813065.1 Myxococcota bacterium | reverse complement strand
CGCTGGCCCCGCTGGTGAGCAAGGCCCCGAGGGCGCCGCTGGCCCCGCCGGTGAGCAAGGCCCCGAGGGCGCCGCTGGCCCCGCCGGTGAGCAAGGCCCCGCCGGTGAGGCGGGCCAGGGCTGCGCCGTGACCGACAATGGCGATGGCACCTACACCATCAACTGTGGCGCCGAGGACGTGATTGTCTCTGACGGCCAGGCGGGCGAGGGCTGCGCCGTGGTCGATAACGGCGACGGCACCTACGCCGTGACCTGTGGCGGCGAGACGGTGACGGTCTCTGATGGCACGGACGTGGACCCGGAAGCCTTGGCGCAGCTTGAGGCCCTCGCGGCGGTCGGCGCCGAGTCCTGCGCGGTCTGCCACCGCGACAGCGGCTTTGAGCACCAAGCCGTCTATAACAACTACGCCGATGAGAGCGATCTGGGCTTGGTCGTCGAGGGCGTCACCAGCGTCGCGGGCGCCGAGCCTGACACCTTCAACACCACCGTCACCTTCTCCATCACCAAGGGCGGCGCGCCCTTCATCGACGCCAACGGGCTGCCCAACCTCAAGCAAAAGCGCGTGATGGGGATCGCCCTTGTCAATGGCTTGTTCGTCAACCCGCTCTCCTTCGGCACCTTTACCGCCACAGGGACCCCTGGGCAGTACACCGCCATCAACGAAGGCGCCGCGTACGCGCTTGAGCAAACCGATGGCGCCGTCTACGCCTATGTTGGCGACACCATCCTCAATACCGAGGGGATGACCCTCTATGACAACGTGGCCAACGCCGCGTTGACCTTCAATGGCTTTGATCAAGGCGCAGCGGGCACGTCCAAGGCCACCGTCGCGGGCTGTGAGAAGTGCCACGGCGCGCCTTACATGAAGCATGGCTACCGCGCCGCCGCCGTCGAGGGGCTGCCGGACTTCGTCGCCTGCAAGTTCTGCCACTATGACACTCGCAATGGGGGTCACGTCGATTGGCAGATCTTAGTCGATGACCCCCTGCGCTACGTTGGGCTGAGCGAGACCCCCCTGACCGCCGAGGAGCGGACACAATACGCCTACATCGCCAACGTGATGAACGACACGCATATGTCTCACGCCATGGAGTTCCCTTACCCTCAATCCATGGCCAACTGCTCGACCTGCCACGAAGGCAAGCTGGACATGATCCTCACCGATGAGAACTTTAACATCGCGACATGCAAGAGCTGTCACCCGGTGAATGGATCTGAAGAGTACGGCACGAGCGACCTCGCGCTGATCAACATCTTGCCCACGAGCCCCAACCACACCCTCGAAATGAACTGCGCTGCTTGCCATACGACCAATGGAATGGCGCCTCCCTTTAATCAAATCCATACCGGCTATGACAAGGTTATCTATGCCGCGCCGGGCGTGAAGTACGCCGAGTGGTTCACCGCCTCGATTGATGAGGCCGAGTTCGCCGACAATCTCTTGACGATGACCTTCAGCGTCAATGAGCACGCCGAT
Organism: Myxococcota bacterium; assembly: GCA_018813065.1. GTDB lineage: Bacteria > Myxococcota_A > Bradymonadia > UBA7976 > UBA1532 > JAHJCH01. The sequence continues at coordinate 1,473 of JAHJCH010000315.1, read as the reverse complement.
TCGACCTCAGAGTTAAACGCGGCGGACATCATCCCCACGCTGATGGTGGGCTTGTACGGCTATGACACCAAGGATTACATCGTCGGGCCGCATGGCCGTGACGCGGATCGCAACCGCCTCCTTGAGCTGGTCGTCGATGGCGTCTCCACCAACCCCCGCTTCACCGTCGAGAGCGCCGCGGGGGGCAGCTGGACCATCACGGCGGATCTGTCCATGTGGGCGGAGATGATCGAGACGGGCATCGTCAAGCGCGTCGAGATCGCCGTCATGCCCAAGCTGACCCGGATCATCGGCGAGGTGGACAGCGACGAGAACGGCGAGGACAACGACTTCATCGTCGCGCTCAACGCGCCCTCGCGCACCTTCGATCTGATCACCAATGACTTCGATGATGGCTACTTCGATGAGATCGTCGATGTCGAGAATGGCTGTAATGACTGCCATGGTGCCTTAGCGACCACGTTCCACTCCGGTGATCGCGGCGGGAACATGCGGGTCTGCCGCCTCTGCCACGTCCCCGCCAACGGCGGCTCCCACCTGGAGATGCAGTCACGCTCCATCGACGCCTACACGCACGCCATCCACGCCTTCCAGGCGTTTGACTCCGGCGACGTGGACATGAGCGATCCCGTCGAGGCGATGCGCTACCAGCACCATGTTGAGCACACCTACCCCAACTTCACGATCAAGAACTGCGAGTCCTGCCACTTCCCCGACACCTATGACGTGCCTGATCAGTCCAAGTCCTTGCCGGGCGTGTTCTCCGCCGCCGACGCCTGGGACACAGATCGCAACATCGGCGCGGTGCCCAGCTATGTCTCTGGTCCGGGCTCACGCGCCTGCGGGTCCTGCCACCGCGCGACGCTGATCAACGAGGACGACGCGGGCACGCTCGCCGCGCTCAACCAGCACACCAAGTCCAACGGCTACCTCGTCGAGGCCGTCAGCGGCATCTATGACATGATCGTCGCCAACGTCATGGCCCAGTTCCGCTGATCCTGCTGGCCTGGCCCTCGTTGCCTGACGCGCCGCAACACCGCCCCGCCCCCATCGCCCCATCGCCCTCATCGCCCCCATCGCCGCAGATCCTGCCCCAAGGTCCACGCCGCCTCGCTCGTCTGACGCGCCGCAACACCGCCCGCTTGTGCTCCGCGCGCCGATTGGCTTAATGGAGGCGCACCTGCTCAGCGAGGCTCCATGCACGATCTCCTTCGCCTCAGCGCCCCGATCATCCCGCTGCTGGGCCTCCTCATCGAGCGAGGCGGGCGAGGCGGCCTGATGATCTTCGGCGCGTTGCCGATCTTGGCCGCCGGCGCGCTCAATGGCGCGCTCGATCCCCTCAACGCGCTGCTCAGCGCGGCGCTGTGTGTGCTCTATGGGCGGCGCCGCGATCACCTCAGCGCCGCCGCCGCGTTGGCGTTGCTGGGCTTCCATGACCCACGCCTCTTACTGGCCATCGGCGCGGCGCGGCTG
>JAHJCH010000314.1 GCA_018813065.1 Myxococcota bacterium | reverse complement strand
ACGGGCTCGGCGACGGCTTCAACGGGCTCGGCGACGGGCTCGGTTAACGTGGCAAGGACCACCGCTTGATCAGATCCACTGGCTGCGCTCTCTCCAGCGTCGGCGTCTCGGGCGTCGCCCGCTTCAAGCGCCACCGCTGCGGCGAGAGGCGCTTCGTTGGCGTGATCGTGAGGCGTGCTTTCTTCATTCCCAGGCTGCCCCGCCAAGGCGAGGTCTTCTTCGATTTGTTGGAGCTGCTTGAGGCCGAGGGAGATCCGCTCAGCCTCCGCGTCGATCTTGAGGATCTTCACCTTGAGGCGTTGCCCGACCTCAACGACCTTGGCGGGGTGGCTCACCCAGCCCTCGCGCATATCCGTGATGTGGAGGAGGCCGTCAATCCCGCCCAGATCAATAAAGGCGCCGTAGCGCATGATCTTGTTGACGGTGCCCTCGACGATGTCGCCTTCCTGGAAGCGCGTCAGCAGCTGCGCGCGGCTCTCTTGCTGGGCGCTCTCCAAGAGCACCCGTCGAGAGAGCACCACGTTCTTGCGCGCGGCATTGAGCTTGATGATCCGAAACTCAAGGCGCTGCCCAATGGGCTTATCGGAGGGGCGGCTGGCGCGCACCTGGAGCTGGCTGGCGGGGAGGAAGCCCCGCACGCCGATGTCTACGCTGTAGCCCCCACGGATGCGGGCGATGATGGTCCCTTCGATGGGGGTCTCTGACTGAAAGCGCTGCTCTAGCTCTGCCCAGATGGCCTCAATGGGCTCATCTTCGGCCTGGGCGGGCTCATCTGCGGGCTCATCCTCGATCTGGGCGGGCTCATCTGCGGGCTCATCCTCGATCTGGGCGGGCTCATCTGCGGGCGCATCCTCGATCTGGGCGGGCTCATCTGCGGGCTCATCCTCGATCTGGGCGGGCTCATCCTCCAAGCCCACCATCGTGGCGGCTGGCGTGATTTGAATGATGGGGAGGCCAGGATCAGCCTCAAGCTTGAGCCTCAGCGCCTCCGCGGCGCCCCGGCGGCTGGGGAAGCTGCGCCCATCCTCAAGCACCCAAGCGCGCTCACCGCGCTTCTCAATCTCGCCGAGGTAAACATCACCCTCTCGAAGCCGCACGGTGTAGCGGCCTGGAGCGTGTGTCTTAAACCAAAAAGGCTGGGCCATACTCGCTCCTCAATTCCAATGACATATCTCTTGGGGGGAAAAACGTGTCCGTGTAGTGGACCTCGACCGCCGCTGTCAATGGCGGTCATGGGGCCGAGGGGGGATCAGTCACCAAACATGCTCAACGGTTGACCCGTAGATTCAAGTACACTTGACCAGAGGATACCCTGGGGATCAACTTGACGTCGCCCAGCGATGGCCGCCGCGATCGGCAGGTGGATAAAGGCGCCGTTCCAGCTGGAGATGAGCATGTCCGTCTTCCCCGCCATGCCCGCGTGCGCGGCGTGCTGGCCGAGGAAGACACAGAAGATCCCATCGTTGGGCGTGGCAGGGACAGAGCGGATGATGTAGCTGGGGTCGATGTACTTGATGTTGCACTCCAAGCCCCGCCGCTGGAAGTGCGCGCCGATGCGCTGCTTGAGCAGCACGCCGACGTCACCCAGCTTGAGGTTGCCCGAGGCGTCACGCCCCTGCGCGTCTTCTTGGTCAAAGAGGTGCTGGCCCGCGCCCTCGGCGATCACGATCAACGCGTGACGCTTCAGCTGCATCCGCGCCTCAAGCACCTCAAAGAAGCCGCCCGCGCCCTCAAGGCGGAAGGGCACCTCGGGGATGAACACGAAGTTGGCGTCTGGCTGGGCGAGGGCGGCGCTGGCGGCGACAAAGCCCGCGTGGCGGCCCATCAGCTTGACGATCCCGATCCCATTGGGCGCCGCCTTGGCCTCCATGTGCGCGCAGCGGATGCTCTCGACCGCCTTGGAGACGGCGGTCTCAAAGCCAAAGGTGCGCGAGACGAGGTTGATGTCATTGTCGATCGTCTTAGGGACGCCGATGATGCCGATCTTGAGCCCCCGCCGGTGGATCTCCGCCGCCAACGCGGCGGCCCCGCGCTGGGTGCCGTCGCCGCCGATGACGAAGAGGACGCGGATCTCCTCGCGATAGAGCGTGTCTACCATCACGTCCATCGGCTGAGGGCCGCGCGAGGTGCCTAAGAAGGTGCCGCCCTTCTCGTGGATCTCGCTGACGACCTCGGGGGTGAGATCGAGCATGGGCAGCTTGTAGGCGGGGTTGAGCCCAGCGTAGCCGTTGCGGATGCCCTTGATGCGCCGCACGCCATACATGAAGTACAGCTCGTTGACGATGGCGCGGATCACGTCGTTGAGGCCCGGGCAGAGCCCCCCACAGGTGACGATCCCCACCTTGAGATCCGGCGGGTTGAAGTAGATCTGCGCCCGCGGCCCCGCGATCTCAAAGCGCGCGGGGCGCTCGCCGCGCTGGATGGCCTCTTCGACGGCCTGCGCGTCTTGGCTGTGTAGGACCCGCCCGCTGTCTTCAATGAAGCGGCAGTAGGGGATCGGCGAGGTGATGGTCGGCGCCCCGAGGGTGGCGATCTCGGTGGGGAAGTCGTGGGCTTGGGCCGCGCGCATGAAGACCTCCTTTCGGTGGAGGCCACTCTAACTTAGAAAGGGGGCCGTCGATATGTCCTGTGTGGGTTTATATGAGTGAACATCTCCTCAGCGTCGCGGGCTTAGAGCAGTCCTTTGATGGCCGCGTCCTCTTTGAGCAGTGCGCCTTCGGCGTCGATCGCGGGATGCGCGTGGGCTTGGTGGGCCGCAACGGGGCGGGGAAGTCCACCCTGCTGCGCGCCCTCAACGGTCAATTCGAGCCCGACGGCGGCCTCATCACCCTGCGGCGCGGCGCGCGGCTGGGGATGCTGGATCAGGAGCCCACCTTCGCGGCGGAGACGGTCGGTGAGGTGCTCAACGCGCCCTTCGCCGAGGTGGCGGGGCTCATCGAGGCCTATGAGGCGGCGGTGGCGGCCCTCGATCCGGCGGCGGATGAGCACCTCCACCGCATCGAGGCGCTGGGCGGCTGGAGCTGGGGGCATCGCATCGATGAGGTGGCCAAGGCGCTCAAGGTCCAGCCCCATGAGACGCCCTTGAGCGTCCTCAGCGGCGGGGAGATGAAGCGCCTGGCCCTGGCCCATGTGATCCTCTCCGCGCCCGATATCTTGCTCTTGGATGAGCCGACGAACCACCTCGACGCGGAGACGATTGAGTGGCTGGAGGGCTACTTGGCGGAGGCCGGGCGGACCTTTATCCTCGTCACGCACGATCGTTACTTCCTCGATAAGGTCGTCGATCGGCTGTTTGAGCTGCGGCGGGGGCAGATCAAGGTCTATCTGGGCAACTACACAGACTTTATCACCGCGCGGGCCTTGGAGGAGGCGGGGCGCGCCGAGGGGCGCCGACGGCGCTTGAGGCAGCTGGTGACGGAGCTGGCTTGGGCCAAGCGCTCGCCCAGCGCGCGGACGGGCAAGGCCAAGGCGCGGTTGGATCGCATCGACGCGGCGCGAGCGGAGATCGATCAGCTCGCCAGCGAGGTGATCACGCCCACCATCGACTTCGGTAGCCCCACACGCCTGGGCAAGCAGATCCTGGAGATCCACAACCTGAGCATGGCCTTTGAGGGCGGCCCGACGCTGATCAAGGACCTGAGCTTGGGGCTGTGTCGGGGTGAGCGGGTGGGGATCTTAGGGCCAAACGGGATCGGCAAGTCCACGCTGATGCGGATCATCGCCGGGGAGCTGCACCAGACGCGCGGCGAGGTGCGCTTGGGCAAGAACACCACCGTGGCCTTCTTTGATCAGCAGCGCCGCGTCATCGATCCAGAGGCCAGCCTCAAGGAGACGGTCTGCCCCGACGGCGACACGGTGTTCCCCTCGGGTAAGCCAATGCACTTCGCGGGCTGGCTGGATCGCTTCGGCTTCCTCAGCGTCACGCATCACCGCAAGGTCAGCACCCTCAGCGGCGGTGAGCGCAACCGCTTGGCGCTGGCGCGCTTCCTCCTCACCCCCGCCAATGTCCTGCTGATCGATGAGCCCACCAACGATCTGGACATCGAGACGCTGCATCTGCTGGAGGAGAGCCTCCTGCGCTTCGAGGGCTGCGTGATCGTCGTCACCCACGACCGTTACTTCCTCGACAAGATCGCCACGGCGGTCTTGGCCTTCGAGGGGGGCGGCGAGGTGAGCTTGTTCCAAGGCAACTACTCCACCTATCGCGCCTTGCGTCAGGCGGCTGAGGTTGAGGCGGCGGAGGTTGAGGCGGCGGCTGAGGTGGCGCGGGCGCGGCGCGTCGTCAGCGAGGCGGCGTCCACGCCGAGCAAGCCACGCAAGCTGAGCTATCACGAGCGCAAGGAGCTGGAGGGGATGGAGGCGCGCATCGAGGCGGCGGATGCCTCTGTGACGGCGCTGGAGGCGCAGCTGAGCGCCCCAGAGGTGTGGCGAGGCGATGGCGCCGAGGGGCGGCGCTTGGAGCAGGCGCTGCGCGCGGCGACGGCGGAGGCCGAGGCGCTCTACTCGCGCTGGGAGAGCCTCCTGGCGATCTCAGAGTCCTGACTTTGGAGGTCCTTGAAGCTCGTCTCTTCGTAGATCTTGAAGCCCGCCTCATACGCGGCGCGCCACATCGGGGCGAAGACGCACTCCGAGGCCAGCTCGCACTCACGCTCCCCGCCGCAGACCGTGCAGTCCACCGGGCGCGGATCGCCGTCGATGAGGCGGATGATCTGGGCGATGTTGAGATCCTCGGGGGCGGGGACCAGCGTATAGCCACCGTGGGCGCCTCGATGGGACTTGACGATGTTGGCCCGGCGCAGCTCGGCGATGATCTGCTCTAGGAAGCGGGCGGGGATGGACTGGGCCTTGGAGATGCCCGCCACCGACAGCGGCGCGCCGCCAAAGCTGTAGGAGAGCTCAAGGACGGCGCGGATGGCGTACTGGGTTTTTTGGGTGATGCGGCTCATGCGGCGCCCTCTCCTTCAACGCTCAGGCGCTCGATCAGCGCATAAATATCTGCCACGGTGCGGGCCGCGCGCGCGGCCTCTTCTGGCACGCGGCGCTCAAAGTGGCGCTCCAACGCCGCGATCAGATCAACGGCGTCGAGGCTGTCAAGCTCTAGGTCCTCGTAGAGCCGCGCCGTGGCGATGATGCTCTCCGGTTCAAGCTCGAACTCATCGATGAGGATTTGATTGACTTTGGAGGTGATCTCAGCGCGCATCGTGAGCCCCAAGAGGTGATAAGCGCCTACTATAACTCATCAAAAAGGCGTAGACCAGGGGGTTGACGCGCTGGAAGGATCGCACCGATGCGCAAGGCAGCGAAGCCTCCACGACGCCAACACAAGCCAACCTTTGAGGAGCCAAAGATGAACAACATCGACGCCATTCGACAGCAACGCCTCAGCGCGCTTGAGCAGATGCTCAAGGATCAACCCGAGGACACCTTCGCCCTCTATGGCTTGGCGGTAGAGTATCGCCAGCTGGATCGCTTGGCGGAGGCGGAGGGCCTCCTGCGCCGCGTCTTGGTGATCGACGCCCAGCAGTTCTACACCTACTACCAGCTCGGTGAGCTGTTGATGGGTCAAGGGCGGCGCGATGAGGCGCGCGAGGTCATCGAGGAGGGGCAGCGGCGCGCCTCGGCGGCGGGGCACACCAAGGCCGCTGCGGAGCTGAGCGCCCTGGCGCGGGGGCTATGACCCACTGGGTTATGATAGACCCACCTTAAGCACGGATTGCTTATCTCCGAAGAGGGGTCTAGACCTGCAAAGGACCCCCTCAGATGTCGCAACAGCCCTATATCCTCTTGGTCGATGATGAGCCCAGCGTGCTCTCCGCGCTGCGCCGCACGCTGCGTAAAGAGCCCTATCGGCTCGGCTTCGCGGGCTCGGCTCAGGACGCCCTGGAGATGATGCGTGAGGAGATCCCCGATCTGCTCGTCAGCGATCACCTGATGCCCCGCATGACGGGCTTGGAGCTGCTCAAGCGCTGTCGCCTCCTCTACCCCAGCGTGGGCCGCATCGTGTTGACGGGTCAGGCGGAGATGGAGACGGTGATCGACGCCATCAACCAAGGCGAGGTGCTGCGCTTCCTGCGCAAGCCTTGGGATGATGATGATCTCAAGCTGACCCTGCACATGGCGGTAGAGCACCTGCGCTTGGCGCGCGAGAATGAGCGTCTCTTGGGGTTGCTCAAGGATCAAGCGAAGTTCATTCGCGATCTGGAGGAGAAGCATCCGGGGGTCGCCGATGTGCGGCGTGACGCATCTGGCGCGATCTTGATCGATGAAGATGATTTAGATCACTGAGGGCCGCGCCCACGAGGAGATCATCTTATGGATCAGCAGCCTGGGCGAGGCGAGGCGGCGGGGGGCGTCGCCCAAGGCGTCTTGGAGCGCGCCACGCGGATGTGGCGCCTGACCGTAGACACCATCGACGAGCCCATCATCCTCATCAACCCTCACTTTGAGCTTCAACGCACCAACCTCGCCGCCGCCCGCTTGGCGGGCGCGGGGGTCAAGGCGCTCCTTGGCCGCCGCTGCCATGAGGCGCTCTTCGCGCGGGCGACGCCCTGCGAGGGCTGCCCCCTCAGCGCCGAGGGCGGCGATGACGGCGTCCAGCGGGTTGAGATCGAGCGCGGCGAGCGCGCCTGGGCGGTCTCGGCGTGGCGCTTCGAGGAGGAGGGCGAGGCGGCCACGGCGGTTTGTCATTACCACGAGATCACCGAGGCCCGCGCGCTTCAGCGTCGGCTCCTCCTCTACACCAAGCTGGCGGCGGTCGGCGAGCTGGCGGGGGTCGTCGCCCATGAGCTGAACAACCCCCTGACGGGCATCCTGACCTTCAGCCAGATCCTCCGACGCGGCGGCCTGCCGTCGGGGGCGGTGGAGGGGCTGGCGACGGACATCGAGGAGGCGGCGCAGCGTTGCAGCCGGATCGTGCAGAGCCTGCTCGACTACGCCCGCCCCACGGGCGATGCTGCCCCCTATGCCATGGTTGAGCTTGACCCTCTGATTGAGACCTGCGTGCGCCTCAATGAGCTTCAAATCTCTGCGCATCAGGGCCTTAAATTTGAAGCAAGTTGGGCTGGACTGGGCTCTATTTGGGGCAACGCGGATGCGTTAAAGTCCTTGGTGTTAAACCTGCTCAATAATGCAGCCCAAGCGCTTAACAAGCAGGGTCATATCTCATTAAGCGCCACGCGAAGCGGCGATGATATTGAGATCCGCGTCAGTGATGATGGCCCTGGCATCCCAGCGGCGCTGCGTGAGCGGATCTTTGAGCCCTTCTTCACCACCAAGGCCAAGAACAAGGGCGGCACGGGGCTGGGGCTCTCGATTGTGCGCAACGTCGTCGATGCGCACGGCGGGCGAGTGCATGTGGAGGCCTCACCTCAAGGCGGGGCGTGCTTTATCGTCGCGCTGCCTGCGCGCGCGGGAGCCAAGGGATGACGGCGCCGATCACCGTGCTCGTCGTTGATGATGAGCCTCACATCCAAAAAGCTTGGCGGTGGATGCTGGCGGGGGATGAGTTCAACGTCGAGGTCTGCGGGGATGGGCCACAGGCGCTCAAGGTGATGGACGCGCATCGGCTGGACGTGCTGGTGACAGACGTCAACATGCCTGGGATGAGCGGCTTGACGCTGCTGAAGCGGGTCAAGCAGCGCCAGCCGGAGGTTGAGGTCATCTTGATGACGGGGGTGGGCACCATCCGTGACGCGGTGACGGCCATCCAAGGCGGCGCCTTTGATTACCTCACCAAGCCCTTCAGCGAGATCGAGGAGTGCATCAACAAGGTGCGTCAAGCGGCGCGCGTCAAGCGGCTGCGTGAGGAGAACACCGCGCTGCGGCGCATCGTCGAGGCCGCCCCCAGCTCCCCCCTGCTCGACAGCCAGAGCCCCAAGATGCGGGCCTTGCTCGATCAAGCCGCGCGGGTCGCGCGGGTGGACAGCAACGTCCTCATCACCGGGCCGACGGGGGTGGGCAAGGGGGTCATCGCACAAGCCATCCACGATCAAAGCGCGCGGCGCGCCGGCCCCTTCGTCTTGGTGGATGGCGCCAGCCTCTCCTCAGAGTTGGCGGAGTCGGCGCTCTTTGGTCATCGCAAGGGGGCCTTCGCGGGGGCCGTCGCTGATCGTGTGGGCTTCTTCGAGGAGGCCCATGGCGGCACCCTCTTCCTCGACGAGATCGGCAACCTGACGTTGAGCGCGCAGCGCCAGCTCCTGCGCGTGCTTCAAGAGCAGCGGGTGCGCCGCGTGGGCGCCGAGGAGGACATCGCCGTCGATGTGCGCGTCATCAGCGCCACGCTCATCGATCTCCAGCGCGCCATCGAGGCGGGCGCCTTTCGCGATGATCTCTACTTCCGCCTCAAGGTCGTTGAGCTTCAGGTGCCTCACCTCGCCGCGCGGGTGGAGGACATCCCTCGGCTGGCCTACCACTTTATGCAGCGCCACGCCACGCGCATTGGGCGCAGCTTCAACGGGATTGAGCCCGAGGCGCTCATGGCCCTGCAGCGCCATGAGTGGAAGGGCAACATCCGTGAGCTGGAGCATGTCATCGAGGCGGCGATGATCTTTGAGACCGGCGAGGCCCTCAGCCTCCGCCACTTCCCCCCCGAGATTCAGCGCATCGCCCAGGCCAAGGGCGGCGTGGAGCCTGGTGGCCCGGAGGTGAACCTTGAGCTGCCCTTCCGTGAGGCGCTGGAGCAAGCCGATCGGGTGTTTCGCGTGCGTTACTTGACCGGCCTCATGGGCCGCTTTCAGAGCGTCTCCGCCGCCGCGCGCCACGCCCAGATGGATCGCGCCAACTTCCGCCGTCTCTTGAGGCGGTATGAGATCACGGATTACCCCAAGGGTGGACAAGCAGGAAAGCTTGAGCCTTGAGCCGAGTCGTGTTTTCTTCCCGCCATTGAAGTCGTCGTTGAAGGAGAGGGCATGAGTCGCCTCTACGGTGAGATCACCGAGGACGAGATCAAGGATCTGATACAGCGACGCGGGGTCACTGGGGTGCGCGAGCTGATTGAGCCGCTCACGGATCACCTCGCGCTGAACTGGAACAGCCAACCTGACCTGATCTTTACGCGAGAGGCAGAGGAGCGGGCCTTCAAGGCGCTCTTGGACTGGGTTGAGCGTGGCGCGATGAGCGTGGAGGCCCCCGACGCGCTGCCGCTGACCTTGGGCACGGCCAAGCGCAAGCTCAAGCACCTCAGCGTCCGGCGGCTCGATCCGGCGCTGCCGGGGGTGATCGGCCACCTCGCCGTGCGCCTCTTTGGTGAGGGCGCTGTTGATCTCTTAGAGGAGCTCTTTTTTCGCCAACCACGCCAAGACACCCAGGGCGATGACTTGGGCTACAACACGCATGGGGTGGTGGAGGCGATCTCGATGTTCGTCGCCACCTACCCGCACCGCGTCCATCAGTTCACGCAGCCTGCGGCGGCGGCCATCGCGCGTGGGGTGGGCTTTGAGCGCGACTGTGAGGCGCTCCTTCAGGCGCTGCCGGATCCGGATGAGGAGGACGAAGACGGCTTAGATGAGAGCCTCGTTTGGTGCTCTGAAGAAGAGCGTTGAGGGCTCAAGGCCCCCGCCAGCGGCGTGAGGCTTAACCCGCCATCCTCCTTGTTCTCTGTGGAGAAGCTCAGCCCCCCCAGGGCCTCGGGGTAGCGCGCCAAGAGCGCGTCGAGGGCCTGATCCAGCGCTCGGGCCAGCCTCGGCGTGGCCGCCCTGTCCATACCGCGCCGCAGCCGCGCGAGGGCCAAGGCCGAGGTCGGGCCACCTCGCGCCCCCAGCGCCTCAACCACCGCCCGTGTGATCGCCTCATCGGGGCCGCGCAGCCGCCGCGCCAAGCGCAGCTCTAGCGCCTCGACGGAGATCGCCTGCCGCGTGAGGGCCTCACAGATGGGCTCAACGGCGTGGGCGTCCACCCGCAAGAGCGCCTCAAGCAAGACGGCCTGCGCCTCGGGACGTTGGGGGTGATCGCCCAGCGCCTCGATGGCCGCGTCGGCCAGCGGATCACCGCGCGAGGACAGGGTGGAGAGGAGGGGGATGGGGGGCGCGGGCTTGAGGGCGCGCAGGGCGGCGTGGCGCGTCGCTGGGTCCAAGCGCGGATCGAGCGCCAGCGCGGCCAAGGCCGCCCGCCCATCAGGGCCACCTTGAGCGCGGGCCGCGATAAGGCGTATCAGCGCGTCATCGCTGCGCAGGGCCAGGGCCAGGGCCTCGCGGGTCTCTGCGTGGCGTGGATGCGCCAGGGTGAGCTGCTTAAGGCAAGCGCGTCGCACCTCAGGGATTGGATCGCGCTGGAGGTTATCGAGGAGGCGGGCGGGCGTCTCTCCCTCACAGAGGCCGCGCGCCAGCCCCTCGATCTCGTGAAGGAGTGAGGTCAGCGGGGTTGACTTATCGAGGACGCGGGCCCCTCGCAGCGCGCCAGCCTCGACGCGCCCCCCTCGCTCGATCCAGCGGCGCAGGGCAAAGCGGGTGCTGACGTCCAGCCGCCCGCGCAGCCAATCCTCTGGGCCAGTCACCCAGACATGGAGATCAAAGACAGGATCGAGGGCGAGGAGCTGCCGCTGCGCGAGGAGCCCTGCCGCGCGCGCGGAGAAGTTGGTGGGGGCCTCCAAGTCCAGCTCGATCTCCACCCGCGTCGGGGCGGACAGCGTAAAGGTCAAGCGCAGCGGGCGTCCGGCCAACGCGCCGCTGAAGCCACGCCTTGAGGGCGCCAGCCCCAGGGTGAGCGCCTCGACCCGCGCGGCGCGCAGCGCCCCGACCTGGGTGAGCCGACGCAGCCGCCACAGGGCACCCAGGCTCAACGCCGCGAGCAAGAAACCCAAAATCATCGCTTGATCCTCAGCGCGTCTCCGCCTCCACCTTATTCTGAGGCCAGCGCCCGCCGATAGGCGAGAGGGACATATAGAATCCTGCCCCCCCCAATCCCCCCTCCAGGGGGGCTGGATCTGCGCAGAGGGCGATAAAGGAGGCGCGTTGAAGAGCCCGTTTTTTCAAAAAACGATCAGCTGCCCCGCTTGTGGTGAGCCTGCCTCACACACCCTCCTCAGCAGCGCGCTCTATTACAGCGCAGAGAAGGAGAGTGATGGCCATACGAGCCGCTATGGTTGGCGCAAAACAGATGTTAAAAAAACGCATCCGCCACTATATAGTTTAATTTCATGCCCACTTTGTATGTTTACTGACCTTGTAGGTGACTACACCAAGGCGCCAAATACATCAAAATCACGAGCAACAATAAAAAATTACAAAAATATGCTGCCATCAGAGCAGAAAATTATCCGTTTTATCTATAGTTTAATCCATTTGGAGAGAAGATCACACGCAGATGCGCTGGCTCAACACTTAATCGCGTTATTTATCTATGAACAAACCCCAGAAGAAGACCAAGATATTAGAAAAATAGCGAGATTATTTTTAAGAATCGCGTGGATTTATCGAGAAAAAGATGATTTAGACCAATATCTGGCAAATTTCACAAAAAAATTAAAAAATCATTGGTTTCTGATCCCCTCAAATGAAAATGATGCGCTTAATTCAGCGATAATTTTCTTCACAAAAGCCGTGGATATAGACCCATTTTACCAAGATAATCGTAATTATATTAATGCATTAAAGTTAATTGGCGATTTATATATGCGTCTTAATGATTTAGATGGCGCGCTTACATTTTTTGAGCAGGTAAAGCATCGAAGTTTGGCGGAAAAAAGAAAATTTGAGCTTATCTATCGAGATAAGCTAACGGAAGAATCCATGCGCGCTAAATCAAGGGTAGAGTTGATGCGCATCAGCGGATTTATTCGTGATGTAGAGGGGATCTGCGATGACCTTGTAGATCAGCTCAATGTCCGTGACGCGCACATCATCAACCCGATCCTCGCTGGGGCGACAGGACCTGAAGAGGCCCTCAAGCGGTTGAGCGCCCAGGGGCTCCATGAGGCTCAGCTGCGACGGCTGGAGCGTGGAGGGCGGCTGCCGCAAACCAAGAAGCGCTTTGGGCTCTTTTAGGATCACTGTCCTGCTCGGATGAACCCCACAGATCATGGGGGCGTAGCGCCCTCCCAGCTCATCGCGGGTCGTTGAAAGATCAGCTCCACGCGTCGATTCTTGCGCCGCCCCTGGGCCGTGAGGTTCACCGCCAGAGGGCGGGCTTCGCCAAAGGGGGCGGCCTCGAAGCGCGCGGGAGGGAGGCTGGGCTCTACACCTAAGAAATAGCGAATCACCGAGGCGGCGCGCGCGGCGGAGAGGTGATCATTGCTGGGGAAGCGAGGGCTGTTGATGGGGCTGCTGTCGGTGTGTGTCCCCGCTTGGATCACGGCGCGGTGCTCCTTGGCGATCTCAAGGATGTCATCAAGGAAGGGCCACACAGAGGGGCGCAGATCCGCGCGGCCGCGCTGAAACATGGCCTCCTCCGCGAGCCGCACGACGATCCCGCGATAGTCCTCAAAGACCTCGATGTCCACGCGACCGGAGGGTGTTCGATCGCTGTGCCGCTCTACGGCCTTCTTCATCCCCTCCAAGATCCGATGCGCCTCGAACTTCATGGAGAAGTCTGTCGCGACGATGTTACGCCCCTGAGGGACAGAGAAGCCTGGGATCGCTTGTTGGACACCAAACGCCTTCATCACCGAGCCGGAGAACATCTTATATTTGATCACCTCCATGCTGGAGAAGGACAGGAGCAGGATGAAAAAGGTCAACAACAGCGACATCAGATCACCAAATGTGACCATCCACTCAGGCGCGCCCTCAGGGCAGACGACCTCCTCAGGCGGGGGGGCGGCGCGGCGCTCATCATCAGCCAAGGCTCACTCCGGGTGCAGCTGGGGGGTGAGGAAGACAAACTCGACGCTGGGGCCAGGCTTTGGGGCCTCGCCGGGGGCATGATCAGGGGGCGCCTCCCCTCGACCGAGCGGGAGGAGGTGCTCTCCGGCGATCTCGCCTGGGCCACGCAGGAAGCGGGCGAGGGCGACGGCTTGATAGGCGGTCAAGGCCCAAGCGTCTTCAAAGCGCGGCGCGCGCTGTGTTTGAGGGGTCGTGCGTGTCTCGACGGCCATCTCCATCGCCTTTGGACCCGCCTGCTCAGCGAGCGTCGCCTTGATCTGCTCAGCGACGAAGCCCAAGAGCGGCGTCGCGCTGGGCAATATCTGATCGGTGCCTTCAACGAAGACATCACGGGCGGGGAAGAGGATCACGACGCCACGATAGGTCTCAAAGATCTCAATGTTTACGCGCCCGGTGCGGTGTGGTCGTGTGCGAGGATCGAGGCGCTTACGTAGCTCTTTTAAGATGCGTCGGGCGTTATAGTCGATTTTAATCTCTTTACGGATAAAATTTTCTGCTTTTTTAACCATGATATCTTCTTCACGAGACAATCTAAGGCCAAAATTATCTTTAATTGTCCCAGCCATTTCCTTAAATCGGGCAACATCCATTGATGAAAATGACAATAATAAAATAAAAAACGTCAAAAGAAGTGACATTAAATCACCAAATGTAACCATCCACTCAGGCGCGCCTTCAGGACACTTAATTTCCTCTTCAATTGATGCGCTCTCAGCGGGCGCTTCTCCTTCTAGCTCTTCATCTTCCATAGATCAGCTCGCGCCGCCCTTGAGGCTCAAGCGAGCCTTTGGAGAGAGGTATGTATGAAGGGTTTCTTCGAGCATCCGAGGGTTCTCACCACGCTTAAGGGCTAAGATCCCCTCAACCATCAACATACGCAGATCGATCTCCTTGGCGCTGTAGAACTCGAGCTTATCGCCGAGGGGGGTGGCGAAGAGGTTGGAGACGATGGCGCCGTAGAGCGTGGTCAAGAGCGCGACGGCCATCGCGGGGCCGATGGACTTGGGATCGTCCATGGCCGCGAGCATGTTCACGAGGCCAACGAGGGTGCCGATCATGCCAAAGGCGGGGGCGGTGGTGTTGATCGCGCGTAAGATCGAGACGCCAGCGCTGTGACGCGCCTTGGTAAACTGCACCTCTTTAAGAAGAATGCCCTCAATTTGAGATGTTTCAGCACCATCGATGCAATAATTAATGCCTTTTGCCATAAAAGGATCTTCAAAATTGACGCGTTCTAAGGCAAGGAGCCCTTCTTTACGAGAGATCTGAGAAAGCTCAATAAATTGTGTAATCACCTCTTCTTGAGCCTGAAGGCTATGAAAAAAGCTATTTTTAACAACTGATCCTGTCTGAAAAACTACGCTCATTGGATAACGAATAAAAAGTGTCGAGACTGTGCCACCGATCACGATTAAGAAAGAAGTGACATCGATAAAGAGCGCGAGCGAGCCACCAAGCAAGATGGCGACGAGGATGAGGACGACACCTGAGACGATGCCGATGACTGTGGAGATGTCCATAAAGCGTGACCTGAGCTGAGGGGCAGGCCCTCTCCATCATCTGTTCTGGCGTGGTGAGCCGATCATGGGCTCCACGACCTCTACATACAAGACGCTCACTCTTGACGGGAGGGCTTTGAGGGGACTTTAGACGGCGGGCGTTGAATGGTGAGCGGTGGCCTAATCCCGCGCGGGCTTGACGGGCTTGACGGACTTCACCGGGCTTGAGGGGGGGGCCTCTTTCTTGAGGGGAGGGACGCTTAAGCTGTGCTTGGTCTTGATGTGAGGGATGGTGCGCTTGCTGATGCTGGGATCTGCGGCGGCGGGCTTCACATGACGGATAATGTTCTTGGACTTATCAGGGGTCTGGAGATCAGGCAGGAGCTTGTCGATCTTGGCGGCGCTGCGCAGATCTTTGAGCAGGGCCGCCTTGGCCTTACGGTTCTGCTTATTCTCCAAGAGCTTGGAGATCGAATCCTTCACCTCATCAAAGGGGCGTACGCGCCCCTCTTTACGATCCGTCACCTTGATGACGTGATAACCGAACTTGCTGCGGATGGGCTTGGAGATCTCATTGACCTTCATGGCGAAGGCCACCTCTTCAAACTTTGGATCCATGCGCCCGCGCGCGAAGAAGCTTAGATCCCCGCCCTTGCTGCGCGTTGGCCCCTCAGAGTGCTTTTTGGCGACATCGCTGAACTTGATGTTTGGCTTGATCGCCTCTTTGTAGACGGCCTCAGCTCTGGCGAGGGCCTCCTTCTCGTTCGCTTCATTTTTATTAGCATCATCCTTTACTTTAATAAGAACATGACTCGCCCTGATTTGCTCTTTAATCTTGTAACGATTTAAATTCTCATCATAATACTTTTTAATATCTTCTTCTGTAACTTTAAGATCAGAAGTTTTTTCAAGCAATTTAGTCACAGCGATATTATGCTTGATATTATCTTTTATTTGTTGAATATCACCATTTGAGCTACGCAGATAACGCTCAAAATTCTGGTCAGTCCTAAACATTTTCTTATATTCAACGAACTCATTTTCTAACTCAGCCTCAGTTACTTCAATTTTCTCAGACTTAATTTTTTGATCAAGGAGTTCTTGGTCAATCAGCTGATTTAAGATGGATTGCTGATAACGACGAGAGAGATTTTCTGGAACAGCCTTCTTTCGAGAAGTGAAGGTGCGTGTCATCTTCTTATACTTCTCGATGAACTCAGCCTTATTGATCTCCACGCCGTTGACCCGAGCGATGGGGCCGGCGGGGAGTTCCAGCTCATTGTTGACCTTGGCTTGCAGCTTTTGAAGGCCTTTAGAGGTCTTCTGCACCGCCTGAAGGGCGGCATCGGCGGCCTGCTTAGGGGTCTCAGCGACCTTCGGCGGGTTACAAGCGAAGGTCATCAAGGCGATAAGCGCCAAGCCCGCGCCTCTGATTCGTTTCAACATTCCCTCATGCTCCTCAAAGAAAAGGTGAGCTGGTTGTAAATGACCCAACCGGATACCACCAGCTTGAGCGTGGAATCAACCGGCACAGCGACCAAGCGCTCTGCCAAGCTCAGGTTTGGGGCGGCAACGAGGCCTGATCCCCCAGAGATTCCGAGGGGCGCGATTAAAATGAGGGGCGTGATCTGCGCCTGGATCGAGGCCAGATCGCCTCAGCGGCCCCCTCTGGGGTGCTCTATCGGCGATTCTTTCGCCATGAGGGCAACGCGGCGATAAAAAATATCCCTTTAAAATCAGCATATTACAAAATAAACGCCTGCCCCTCAAAAAAAACGCTTGCCGCCCGAAGCCGACTGCCCTAAAACTCGCCTTCACCAACGGCGGCACCAAACAAGCTGCCTACGGTCAAAACCGAGAGAGATTCGGTTGGTTCTTTGAAAATCTAGTTAAGCGAGAAAGTCTGCAAAGACAGCAGGCGTCCGTTAATTAAAAAATGGAAAGACCTTCGGGTTTTTCAGCAAGGATTTAAACTGGAGAGTTTGATCCTGGCTCAGAACGAACGCTGGCGGCGT
>JAHJCH010000313.1 GCA_018813065.1 Myxococcota bacterium | reverse complement strand
GCTCCGCTGCGAAAAAATCCGCTCTGCGGATTGTTTTCTTGCTCCGGCCTGTCCGCCTTGAGCGGATGAAGTCCGAAAAATGTCGGTCCTCGGGCTGCTTACGCAGCCCTGCGGCTCGATTCAAAAGATTCTCTCTGAAAAGTGTCGGACGATTGATCTCTAAGTAAGGTTTGAAAATCCTTCCCCTCTTATCAGCCCTTTTTGTACAACCCTGGGCGTGAGTTTGCTCCTCCCCCTTATCCTCGGGGCGCTCTGGATTCCGGTTGACTCCGGCCCTGATACGCCCTCCCTCGCCCTCACCCTCGGCGGTGACGGGCTTATTTACTCTGCGCAAGCAGGGCTCATCCTTCAACGCGGTCAGGAGGGCTGGCGCGCCGTCGCTCAGTACGCCCCCTCCCTAAGCTGGGACGGTGATGAGATCAACGCCGATGGCCCCTTCTCCCGTGAGGTCCTTCATGAGGCCACTCAGCGCGCTGAGATCGCCTTGGAGGCGAAGGGCCTGGAGCTGGGCGCGCACTTCGAGCAAGAGCTGGTCGAGAGCCTCCTCTTAGAGATCGTCACCGAGCTTGATCCACCCAGCGATAGCCTTTATCGCGTCTATGATATGGTCGCCGCGCCCGATGGCGTCTGGTTGGCCTCCGGCGGTGGCTTGTTCCGCCCCGGTCAGCCCCCCATGCTCGTCGGTCGCGTCTTCTCCCTCGCCCCCACCCCCGATCGCCTCTATTATACCACCCCTCAAGGGCTCTTTGAGCTGCGCTCAGGCGCCTCGGAGGGGGAGCTGCTCTTAGACAGCGCTGAGGTCGTCACCCGCTGGGGGGAGCGCGTCGTCACGCTTCATGAGGGGCGCCTCAGCCCCCTCTTCGGTGATCCCCTGCCGCCCGCACCCGCCCTGTTCGTGCGCGTCGTCGGCGGCCCGCGAGCCCTGTGGGCCGAGGGCGGCGAGGGGCTCTGGCGCCTCGATGAAGGCGGCTGGCGCGCCTGCGGGGCGCTGCCTGAGCCGCCCACCCGCTTGCGAATCACGCCTCATGGCTTGCTCATCGTCGCTGAGGGCGGCCTCTATACCACCGATCAAGCCTGCGCCGAGATCGTCGCCGCGCCGCGCTCTTGGATCAGTCAAGCCCGCTTTACCGATGGTCTTTATTTTCGCGGCGCTCTGTGGGCGGCGACCAGCCACGGCCTCCTGCGCCGTGGCCGCGTCGATGAGGCCAATCCCCGCCGCGTCGCCGAGTTTAAGCAGGCCGTCGATGCCTTGCCCCCCCTGCACCGCGTGGTGGAGGCGGCCATCGCGCATCAGAGCTTGGGGCAGGAGGCGGCCCTCTATGGCAATCGCCCCCTGTGGCGTTATGTCCTGCCCACCGTGCGCGCCGCCCTGAGCTGGGATGCTCAGCGTTATGAGGATAACCCCACGCTGATCCGAGGCTCTCATCAGCTCACCCTCACGCCACCTCGCTTTGATTACGCCGTCTATGCCGAGTGGCAGGTGGATCTCGGCGCCTTCGCGCCCCAGTCCACCGATCAAGAGTGGGCGCGGCAGCTCTTGGACAGCGGCGCGCCCGTGGTGGAGGAGGTCGCCGAGGCGGAGGCCGAGGAGCTGGTCCTCTTCGGCACGGAGACGACCGCAGCGCCCTCCGTGGACATCGACGCCCTCGTCGCCCTCCAAGCCAATCAGCTCAATCGCGATCGTCAACGCCTCATCGAACATCTGCGAGGGCTCTATGCCGAGCGCCTGCGCTTGCTTTATCAGCTGTGGTTGAGCGATGGCGGGCAGCGCGCGGTTTATATCGAGCCCAACCCGCAGGGGATCGAGGCGGGGTTGAACGTCGATGCCCTCGCCGCCCTCTTGCCCCCCGATTGGGAGGTTGAGGCGGAGGATGAGGCCCTCGTCAGCCCCCGCGAGGCCCTGCTTGAGGTCATCGCCACACGCCAAGTCAGCGGCCGCCCGCTGCGCCACTGGGCCAACGTGTCCCTGCGCGCCCGCCCCCCCCGTGAGGCCGTGGAGTGGGTCCTGCGCATGGATGAGCTTGACGCCCTCCTCGATGCGGCGACAGGGGATGCCTGGGGTCAAGCGCTGCGCGCCGCAGCGCCCTGAGAATCGACTTTAGGAGTGAGTTATGTTTCGATGGCTGATGGCGCTCTCCCTCTGCGCCGCCCCCCCCCTCGCCGCACGCGCTGCCCCCCCCGCTGAGGCCAAGGCCCGCGAGATATTGGCCCGCTTTGAGGGCGAGCCCAGCGTCCGCGATCTTCAGCAGGCCGCCTTGCAGTACGCCGCCCTTCACCCCGAGCTGTTTGAGGGGATGCGCAGCCGCAGCCGCTTGGCGCCCATCCTCCCTCAGCTCAAGGTGCGCGTGGCCAAGGATCTGGATGAGGAGTCCAAGAGCCTGACCCGCTTCTCCGAGAACAGCCGCCCCGAGGATATCTCCGCCACCGAGACCAAGGATGATCAGCTCGGCCTTCAAGGTGAGGCCACCTGGAACCTCGATGAGCTGATCTTTAACACCGGTGAGACGACCGTGGTGAAGGAGAACCGCTACGCTTCCAAGGAGCGTCAGCAGCTCTTGCGCCTCGTCACCGAGCTGTACTTTGAGCGGCGCAAGGTTCAAGTCAAGCTGGCCCTCAACCCACCCAATACCCCCATGGAGGCGGCGATGACCGAGCTGAAGATTAAGCAGCTGACCGGGGAGATCGACGCCCTGACCGGCGGCGCCCTCTCACGCGCGCTGGAGAAGCAGCCATGACTTTCTTGCGCGCCGCGCCCCTGTTGGGGTTGCTCGCCTTGGCCCTTCACCTCGGCTGTGAGGAGGCAGAGTGCGAGGAGATCAACGCGTCTTGTAATCGCGACTGCGCGGAGGGCTTGGCGCCCATCTGCGTGGCCCGCGATATCTGTCAATGCGTGCCTCGCGCCGATGGCGGCGTCGGCGAGGCCGGTGTCTTGGACGGCGGCGGCGGCGACAGCGGCGGCGGCGGCGGCGGCGGCGTGGATAATTGCCCCGCTGCCCTGCCCGGAGAGCTGGTCATCGATGAGTTCTTGCTCGATGGCGTTGAGGAGGGCGAGGCCGATGAGTTCGTCGAGATCGTCAACGCCACGGATCACCCCGTCTCCCTGCGCGATGTGGCCGTGCTCTGGCGCGGCGAGGAGAAGCTGCGCTTCAGCGGCGGCTGCCTCAGCGGCGCCGTGGCCATCTTCACCGGCGATCCCGAGGGCTTGATCTGGAGCCCCGATCTGGCGAGCCCGCCCGCCGTGGATGTGAAGAGCTTTCGCTTCGCCAACAGCACTGAGACGATCGATTTTATTATCCAAGGCCCCAGCGGCCCGCTGCATACCATCAATCAGCCCGCTCGCACCCCCGATGATCGGCCCTTGATCAAGGACGGCGTGAGCGCCACGCGCTGGCCCCCCGTCAGCGGCGCCTTTACGCGCCATGATGAGGTCAGCGATCTGGCCAAGTCCCCCGGTGATTGCCCTCAGGGCGGCAGCTATCTCCTCGGCTGTGAGAGCGGCGGTGGCGGCGAGGGCGGCGAGGGCGGCACGGGTGGCGGTGGCGGTGGCGGTGGCGGTGGCGGTGGCGGC
>JAHJCH010000312.1 GCA_018813065.1 Myxococcota bacterium | reverse complement strand
CGCGCCCGTGGCCGCCAAGCCCGCCGCGACCGGCGCGGCCATGGACATTGACGGCGTCCTGGCGGGCCTGGCGAGCCTGCGCGACAGCTTCGGCGAGTCCGCGGGCGCCTTGCAGGCCAACCTCACCGCCGAGGCCAGCGCGCTGGCGGATCTGCAAGCGCAGGCCAATGAGCAGCTCAAGCAGCTCAAGGCCGTCCACGGCGTCACCCCCAAGGACGGCGCCTTGGGCAAGATGATCGAGAAGTACAACGAGCAGGCTGAGGGCTTCGACGCGGACATGGCCGCCAAGAAGACCCAGCTCGACGAAGAGATGAGCGTCAAGCGCGCCGAGTGGAGCAAAGAGGTCGAGGTCCACAACCTTGAGGTCAAGGAGCGCGACCGCCAGCTCAAGAAGGATCGCAAGCGCGAGCAGGACGAGTACAGCTACACGCTCACCCGCAAGCGTGAAGAGGAAGAGGACGCGTATCAGCAGGGCCTCAAGGAGCAGCGTCAGGCGCAAGAGGCGCTCCTCGCCGACAAGCGCAAGGGCTTCGCCGAGCGTGAGGCGGAGTTGGCCGAGCGTGAGGCGGCGTTCCGCGCGCTGAAGGCCAAGGTTGAGGGCTTCGAGGCCCAGCTCAAGGCCGCCGTCGAGGTCGCCAGCAAGATGGGCCGTGGCATCGCCCAGAGCCAGGCGCGCCACGCCGCCAACCTCATCGCCCGCGAGAACACGGGGCAGCGGCGCACCTTTGAGATGCAGATCAAGGCGCTCCAGGCGACCATCAAGAAGAACGAGCTGGAGCTGCGCGCCCTCGCCGACGCCCTTGAGGCCTCTCACCAGCGGGCCAAGGAGCTTACGGTCAAGGCCCTCGAAGGCGCCAGCAATGAGAGCGCCCTGCGCGCCATGCAGAACTTGGCCATGGAGCAGGCCAAGAACCAAGGCAAGAAGTAAGCGTCCTCACCGCGCCCACCTCACCTGTACATCCCCGCCCATCTCATTTGACGCCCTGCGCGTTGATCTCTAGGGTCGCGCCTCAGCGCCTTGAGCGCTGAGGAGATCCACATGAAGCTCTATCGCCACGCGGCGCTCTGCGCGCTCGCCTTCACCGCGCCGCTCTTGACGGCCTGTGACAAAAACGGCGTGACGCAGACAGCGTCCGCCAAGACCCCCAAGGCAAAGAAGCCCACGTTAAAGAAGGCCAAGCCCGCGCCCACGCCTAAGCTCACGCCCGCGCCCAAGCCCGCGCCCGCGCCCACCGCGCAGCCCGCGCAGCCCGCGCCAGCTGTCCTGCCCGTGATGATCCCCACCCCCCAGCCCAAGGCGCAGCCCGTCGCCACGGCCATTGACTGCGCGCAGCTCCCCGAGTGGACCCAGCGCCCCAAGGGGCCTCAGCTCAACCAGCGCCATGTCTTCTGTGGCGAGTGGGATGAGCGAAAGGGCCGCGCCAAGGGCTTCCACGCCCAACCGGGCGGGCGGACGCCGCGCGGGGTCACGGCGCTGCGCGTCACCCAGAAGCCCGACGCCCGAGGCATCTACGGCGGCCGCTGGGCCTTCACCGAGCGGCCCGGCGCCGATAAGTTCTCGACGATGTTCCCCGACAGCTGCACGCAAGCGCAGGTTATTGAGTCCATCCTCTACGCCGAGGGCCACCGCCAGCCCTGCCCCGCCGACGCCCCCGGCTGGGCATGGTGTGGCCCCAGCAAGCCCGCCCAGGGCGGCGAGGGCTACTGCGAGGTCAAGGGCGGCCAGCCCTTTATCATCGCGGGGGCGAGCCTCAGCCGGGGTGACATCAACACCGCCTTCCCTTTGAGGTAGACGCTGATGAGCCAAAGCGAGCGCTTTGAGTGGCCGGGCCGCCGCGTGGGCGACGCGGCCCATGATCAACTGGCGGCCTTCCTGCGCATGGATATCCAGCGCGATCTTGAGTGGGCGGCGGATCTCTGCGCCGAGATCGAGGCGGTCAGCGCGGGCCGCGCGCCGTCATGGCAGCGGGTGGGCAACGCCTACTGCCTGCGGATCACCCGCGAGGCGGCGGAGCTTGAGGACGTGATCGACGATGAGGCGCCGGTGACGCGCCTGCCCTTGGCGGAGCTGCGCGCCGCCGCCGAGGCTTGGCGGGCGATGTTGACTTGAGCTTCTGTTGACTGTTGACGACCGAGGCCAGCGCGGGTGGGGGATGGTGCATGTATTAAGAGTGTGGAATAAGCGAGGGCAGGCAAACCAACGGGCGAAGGCTCATGAACAACAAGGAGAAGCTGCGTGAGTTTGGCAAGCGGCTGCTGCTGAACCTCGCCAGCCAAGCGCTGCCCAACTCGGTGCAGATGGCGATTGAGATCGCCAAAGACATCCATGAGCTGTGGCTCTCAGGGCACACGCAGGACTTAGAGGCGCTGGTGGAGGGGGCGCAAGCGCTGAGCGTCGATGAGCGAGAGGCGTTGGTGCGAGAGCTGACGGTGAATCAGCCCGAGGCGGAGCCGGTGGCGCGTGGGATGTTGGAGACGCTGCGGGCGGGGCCGACGCGGGGAACAATCACGGCGACGCTGAATCAAACACTGATGCAGGGGACGGGGCAGACGCTGCGGCCGCCGCGCTTGAGCGAAGGGCAGCGGCGGGTGGGCGCGGCGGTGCTCTCCAGCATGATGTTGCCCAGGGCGGCGGAGGAGAAAGCGCCTCCGTCTTCCCAGTGGCCGAGGGTGCCGGGCTATCGCCTGGATCGTTTCCTGGGTGCGGGGGCGTTCGCCGAGGTCTACGCGGCGGATGAGCTGGATGATCGGGGGGAGATCAAGCGGCGGGTGGCGCTGAAGATCGGGGTGTTGCATAACGCGTCGCGTTTTAAGCGCGAGGTGACCGCGCTTCAGGCGGTCGATCATCCAAACTTGATGGATTATTTCAGCAGCGGCGTGCTCCAAAATCCACATCCGCCACGCTTCTGGATCGCGATGCCCCCATTAAGCGGGTTGACGCTGCGCGATTTGCTCAAACAGGGGCTCGATGATGAGCAAAAGCTGCTGTTCGCGGGGCAAATTTTAGAGGGCTTGGTGGCGCTGCACGGGGCGAACCTGTCGCACCGCGATCTAAAGCCCGAGAACGCGCTGATCGGCGATGATTTCCAGCTTAAGTTGACCGACTTTGGGTTGAGCAAGCAGCGGCGAATCGACAGCCAAGCCTCGACATATGCGACGCAAGCCGGAGAGATGCTGGGGACACCGGCGTATATGAGCCCTGAGCAGGTGGAGGGGCAGGATCAGATCGGCGCCGAGGCCGATATTTGGGCTTTTGGTGCGCTGCTTTATGAGCTTTTCGTGGGTCACCCTCCCTTTGATGGCAAAACCATCGGGGTGATCTTTGGCGCGATCCTCCATAGCAGCCCAGATCTGCGAGTTCATCCCATCCCGCCGCCGCTTTATGAGGTCTTGGAGCGGTGTGTAAATCGGGATCTGAGGCAGCGCTACCCGAACGCCACCGCGCTGGGGCAGGATCTCCGCCCCATCGCCGCCGAGTTGCTCAAAAAATGGCGTCATGAGCGGTTTCGCGCGGGCTGGATGGCGGTGTTTGAGGGGCGTCTGCTCCAGCGGTTCGCCGAGTCCGCGCAAGGGCGCTTGCCTGAGTTCCCCGTGGAGGCGTTTTTGGCGGTCAATCCGGGCTTGCCCGAGCTTGATCTTGAGCGTTTGGCGGCGGTGCTCCCTATGGTTTTCGCGGCGCAGGCGGAGGTGGAGGCTGTGCGAGCGCAGCGGCGGGCGCTCAACGCGGTGAATTGGGCGGCCGAGGCGGCGCAGGCTGAGGCGGAGGCGGTGGCGAGACTGGGCCTGCGCGATATGCAGGAGGCGATTCGCCGCGCGGGCGAGGTGGAGGCCGCCAAGCAGGCGGCGCAGGTTCATATCGAGGGCCGCCGCGCTCAGGTGCGTGTGGCCTTGGCTGAGGCACAAGCGGCGTTGGAGCAGGGGGTTGCGGCTTTGGATGAGGCGCTGCGCTCAGCTCTGTATGAGGAGCTGTTGGATTTTGAGCAGCTCGTGGCCGAGCGTCAGGCGCGGGCTGAGGCGCAGGCGTGGGCGGAGGCGAAGGCGAAGGCGCGAGCGCGGGCGAAGGCTGAGGCTCAGGCGTGGGCCAAGGCGGAGGCGCGGGCCAAGGCTGAGGCGGAGGCGCGGGCCAAGGCGGAGGCTCAGGCGCGGGCGCTGGCGGAGGCGGAGGCCCTGGCGCTGGCGGAGGCGGAGGCCCTGGCGCTGGCGGAGGCGGAGGCGCGGGCGGAGAGGCGGCGTAAGCGGTGGGCGTGGGCCTTGGCGGCGTTGTTGTTGTTGTTGTTGTTGTTCATTCTCGACCTCGCGACGAAGCCCGATGAGTTGAGGGCGGAGTTCCAAAATAAGGAAGAAATAGATTGGATTGAGATTAAAGGCAGGTTTTTTGAGATGGGTTCGGACAATGGCGAGAATGATGAAAAGCCTGTGCATACTGTGCGCGTGGATGACTTTTGGATAGGAAAGACTGAGGTCACAGTAAAGCAATATCGGGCGTGCGTGGTGGCGGGGGCGTGCAGCGAGCCAAGTACAGGGGGTTACTGCAACTGGGGTCAATCCGGGCGCGAAGACCACCCCATCAACTGCGTGGATTGGGACCAAGCAAAAGCGTTCGCGACTTGGGCGGGGGGGCGATTGCCGAGCGAAGCGGAGTGGGAGTACGTGGCGCGGAGCCAAGGGCGAGAGCGAGAATATCCATGGGGAGATGCGCAAGCGACGTGTGAGTATGCGGTGATGTCCGATGGCGGGGATGGCTGCGGTCAAGACCGAACGTGGCCGGTGTGCTCCAAGCCGAGGGGGAACACTGAACAAGGCGTATGCGACATGTCGGGCAATGTATGGGAGTGGGTGGCGGATTACTACGGTAGTTATGACAGTACACCGCGCGACGGCACTGAACATTTAAAGGGCTCGTCCCGGGTCGTGCGCGGCGGTTCGTGGAGCCGCGACGCGGGCCACGCCCGCGCGGCGGCCCGCAACCGCTGGGCCCCCTCGAACCGCAGCATCGACCTCGGCTTTCGCCTTGTCAGGACGCCGCGATAGCGGCGGGCTTGTGCCCTTGACCCTTGATCACTTGAACACTCGATCAGATAAGTGGGGCGAAAGGGACGGAGGTTTCGCAGCGTCAGCCGAAACCGCCTGGCCCTGTAGCGGGCTTGGAGGGATAGACGGTGGGTTGCTCAGAACGGGGGTCCAGGGGGCTTGGCCCCCTGGTTTCGCGTTTTTTGTGAGTCGCGTCTAATAAAAACCATCAGCGCTTGAAACTTGGTCTTCAGCCAGCCCAACAATCCACAAACATCAAAATTAGAACCAGAAGCTCACAAGGAAGGACGCGGAGCCGACGCCGTAGACATCATCGGTGATCTCACGGTCATTGTCCTTGTATGTTTGGCTCGTCAAGCCCAGGCGATACTCCGCGCCGAGGCTCAGGTTCTCAACGAAGAACCAGTTGACGCCCGCGATCCCCGCGATGGTATAGCCCGAGGTCTCATCATCGTTGTTCTCGCCGTCAGGCTCGTTGGTCTGACCCCCGATCTGCGCGATACCACCCGCGTAGAACATCATGTTGCGCTTCTTGCGCAGGATAAACTCAACGCCAGCCTCAACGGCCCAGACCCCGGCCTTATCCTCGGTCTTATCCCCTTGATCCGGGTCAACCGCGTGCGTGGTGTTTTGCAGACCAAAGCCAACACGCAGGGCCATATCAGGGCTGAGCATATAGCGCCCGCCCGCGCCGATGCCGTCCATGTTGCCGGGCGTAGAGGTCATCAAGCCGCCCATGCTGAAGACAAGGGCGCCACGACCAGCGCGGATGGCCTTGGTGTAGTTGTCCGCGCCCGACTCCGCCTCTTGGGCGTGGGCGAGGCTAAAAGCGCTGAGGCTCAGCAGGATGGCGATATATCGCATAGTCACCCTCTCAGTGAGGTGGAAGAGGTTCAAGGTTAAAGACACTGGTTAATGGCTTCGCAGCTGCCAGCCATCACAAAGCATTCAATCTGCGCTGGTGTCGAGGCCGCGCAGCTCTGAAGGCAGCTCGCCTCGTTGATCTGCTCGCCAAAGCAGTTGACGATCTTGGCGCAGGCGGCGGGGCATTGATCCTCGGGCTCGGGCTCAGGCTCAGGCTCAATCTCGGGCTCGGGCTCAGGCTCGGAATCATCGAAGCAGGCCATGATCGCGGCGCAGTCGCTGGTCTGGGCCGCGCAGCTGACTTGATCGCGTAGGCCCCCGGCGAGGGCCTCGTTGATGCAGTCAGAGACACAGTTGGCGTCCGCGTTAAAGCCGCAGCCGCTGAAGTTGGCGCAGGCGGCTTGGCAGAGGGCCTCATCGCTGTCGCCAATGATCACGACCTCGCCGCCGCCCTCGCCGCCCTCGTCGATCCGCCCCACCTCGCCGCCCGCCTCGCCCAGGCGCGTGGTGTCCTCGCTGGGGCCATCGCCGAGCGTGGTGGGCAGGAGGTCTTGGCTCATCATCGCCCCCAGGCCATCGCCACGCCCGCCGGTGGTGCCCAGCCCGTTGGCTGAGGCGCCGCTGTGACCCAGGCGGTTGCCCTCAAGGGCCTCACGCCGTGGCCCATCACCATCATCGCCGTCCACCCCGCAAGCCGGCAGCGCCACGGCGAGGCTTATCAAAAGCAGGAGGTACTTGAACATAGTTCACCTAAGCGAGAGAGATTTGAGCTTGTAGCACGTTTGTGAGGATTTTTGAAATAGGACGCTTATTTTTAAATAGTGCTTTTAAATCAGTGGGATAGAAGCCGTTTTTGAACAAAAACTCGACGCCCAATGAGCGCGCTCAGCCAAAAATCCAGCCAATGATGAGGTTGCTGATCGAGAGGATCACCGAGAACTGAACCAGGGCGCCGACGGCCTCGATCTCGAACTCCTCCTCGATGAACTCATCCGTCAGCTTGAGCAGGATCATGTTCACGATCACGGGGCCAATCAGGTAGGCCAAGCCAAAGGTCAAGAAGGCGGGGATCGTCAAGATCAGCTTGAGGATGAAGCTCAAGATCCCACCAATGAGCAGGTTGGCGAGGCCAAAGACCCCCGCCGCCTTGAGCGCCCAAGGCAGCGAGGTGATCTTCACCGCCGGGAGGGCGCGGGCGGTCGCCAAGAAGACCCCGACGAGGGCCAACCAACCAAGGAAGTAACCAAGCATGAGGGTGCTCCTGCGTGGAGGGGATGCGTGAGGCGGGGGCAAACCCGGAGGGGCGCGCCCTGGCCACGCTTCGCGGTCGTTGAACCTCTCAGCGGCGTCGCCGCTTATTCATCGCGCCCACCTTCGAGGCGGATCAAGCGCCGATGAGCGCGGCGGCTCACTCTGCGGGGGCGGCGTCGGGGAGGATCTTGGCGATGGGCTTGGGCTCATCCTCGACGCGGGCGGCGTCGCTGGGCGGGCTCAGCTCGGTGCCGCTCAATGACGCCTTGGCCTCGGCCAAGCGATCATCAAAGCGCTGCTCCATCCCACGCACACGATCAAGCTGCGCCTCATACTGCTGCTGCAGGATGCGGTAGGCGCGCCGCTCGCTGCGCAGGTTATGGCGCAGCTCACGCAAGACGCGCTCGGACTTGCCAATCTCACCCTTGAGGCGGCCCTCGGCGGCCCTGGCGGCCTGCTCGGCGCGCGCGACCTGCTCCTTGAGCGCCTCGCGCTCGTCGCGGGCCTCCTTGAGCTGGAGCTGGAGGCGCTCCATGCGCTCATCGAACCGCGCGTCATAGGCGGGGCCATCGCTCTGGGGCTGCGCGGCGGGCGCCTCGACCACCGGGGCGGCGGGCGCGGGCTCAGGCTGACGCAGGCTCAGCTTCTCCTCCAGCTTGAGGCGCTCGGCGCGCTCAGCCTCAAGCTGGCGGCGCGCGGTGAGCATCTCTTGTTGGTAGGTGTGCAGATCATCCTCAAGCCGCTTGAGCTTATCGCGGTGCGCCGCAGCCTTACGCTCACCCGAGACGGACTTCGAGGCCTTGCGCTCCGCCGTCTTGGCGGCTTGGCGGGCCTGCTCTAAGGATTTCTCTTTATCGGAGAGCCGGCGCCGCGCGGTGGTGATTTCATCACGGGCGGCCTCTAACTCGGCCTTTGTGCTCTTAAGCTCATCTTGGAGACGCTGATGCTCCCTATTCGAGACGCCAAATAAGCCCACTGGGTATTCTCCGATCTAAAAGAATCGCCGGACGATAGCCGCCCCGGCCAGCAGTGTCCAGAGACTTAGAGCGGCGTGAGCACCAATCAACCACACCCACATCACCATCAACGGCCACCTCAAGCAGCCACGATGCTCGACGGGCCAACGGCCCGCCTGTGCTCGTGGCCACCCGATCTGGCTCGTCGCTGGCGCGTGGTCGTGGCTTCTTGCCGCTCACGACGCTCTGATCACGCCGCGCAGCCGCGCAGCCCTCGCCCTCAGGGACAATAGAATCGCGCGAGATTTGACAAACCGCGTTTTTTATGAATCCTGCCCCAGATGATCTACGCGCGCCCCTACATTGCCCAGCACTTCGCCCCCCTCGCTGGGGCTGTGTTGGGCTAGATCGCTCGGCGCCCCGCTGCTCTGCCGATCCTTGAGGTCGGCGCCTCTACCCAACGTTCGATCTCCACGCCTCGTCTTTAAGAGGAGCCCTGTATGCGTCAAGGCAACGCTCGGGAGGTCGCGGCCCTGGCTTGGCCGCTGTCCTTGGGCATGGTGTCCTACACGGTCATGGGCGTCGTTGATACGCTCCTGATGGGCCAGGTCAGCACCGAGGCGCTGGCAGGCGTGGGGCTGTCCAACCTGTTCATCTTTACCTCGCTGTCCTTCTTTCGAGGGATCACCTCCGGGGCGCAGAGCCTCGTCGCGGCGGCGGACGGCGCGCGGATGAAGGGGCGGCTGGAGGCCGCCGCCAGCGCGGGCGTGCTCATCGGCCTGATCTCGGGGCTCATCGCCGCCCTGGCGCTCGTCGCCGTGACCACGCTGCTCTTGCCCGTCGCCTTGCGCGATGAGGCGGTCCGGGGCGCGGCGACGGACTACCTCTGGATCTGCCTCCTCGGCCAGCCCCTCGCCCTCTCTGGCGCCGGGATGCTCGCCGCGCTTCAAGGGCTGGGGCATACACGGGTGCGGATGTGGGGGAGCTTGGTGGGCAATGCGCTGAACGTGGCCTTGGATCTGGTGTTGATCTTTGGCTGGGGGCCATTCCCACGCATGGAGGCGCGGGGCGCGGCGCTGGCGAGCCTTATCAGCGCCGGGGCGATGTGGGCGCTTTATGCGTACTTTTATCGCCAGCACCTACGGCGCGTCATCAAGCCCCCTTGGGCGATCATCCGCGACGCGATCTTGCTCGGCCTGCCCACGGGGCTCCAGGCCATCAGCGGGATGGGCGCGATGCTGTTGATCAACCTCTTGTTGGCGGAGATGGGCGCCGCGCAGCTGGCGGCCAGCGAGATCGCCATCAACATCATCAGCGTCTCCTTCCTGCCGGGCTACGGCATCGCCGAGGCGGGCTCGATCTTGGTGGGGCGTTACCTGGGCGGCAAGCGCCTAGACGCCGCCGCCCGCGCGGTGGCCTCAGCGCGCGCGCTGGCCCTGGCCGTCATGGGGCTGTGCGGCCTTGTTTTTGTGCTCTGGGGTGAGCAGATCGTCGCCCGCTTCAGCCCAGATCCGGTGGTCATCGCCATCGCCGCGCGGCTGCTGCTCTATGCCGCCGCCTTCCAGCTCTTTGACGCCCTGGCGATGGTCCACATGAGCGCCCTGCGCGGCGCCGGCGATACGCGCTTTAACCTCGTGGTGGGCGTCAGCTGCTCTTGGGGCTTGATGCTGCCGACCGCCGTGGGCATGGGCTATCTGCTGGAATGGGGCGCGGAGGGCGCCTGGCTGGGCCTGCTCGTGGAGATCTCCGCTTTGGCCTTGATCTCCGGCTGGCGGGTGCGTGGGCTTGCGAGGGGCGATCTGGTCCGCTTTGATCACCTCCTGGGTGAGCCGCAGAAGAAAGACCTCGCGTTGACGTCGGCCGCCGCCCCCAGCTGACCGGAGCCCCCCCATGCGTTCGATTTACATCACCGCCCTGCTGCTGCTGCTCGGCTGCGGCGGCCCGATCCAGCGCGCGGATGAGCGCGCCGCCTTGGGCGATCTCCTCGGCGCCTTGAAAATCCTCGATCAAGCGCTGGCTGAGGACCCGGATGACCCCCCCGCGCGGCGTCACCGAGATGCCCTACGCCAAGCCTTGACGCGGCGCGAGATCGACGCCGCGCGCGGCGCGCTACCGGATCTTCAAGGGGCCTGCGCCCACGCCCAGCGCGCCGCCCAACACCACGCCCCTGAGGCTGATCTCGACGCCCTCCAGCGTGAGATCGGCGAGCACGCGTACACCCTGGCCCTGGCGGCGTTGGAGGCCCCCGCCAGCGCCTACGCGCGGGTCGATGCGCTGCGCGCCTGCCCCTCGCCGCGAGAGCACATCGAGCGGACCCGCGCCGCCCTCAGCGCCCACCTCTCGGGCTTGGCCCGTCAGCACGCCGCCGCGCGCCGCTATGAGGCGGGTTACGCCCTCATCAAGCACATCATCGACAACGATCCTGCCCGCCGGGTGGAGGGTGAGGCGCTCTCAGCGGCGCTGCGGGCCGAGGCGCGCGGCTGGCGTGCT
>JAHJCH010000311.1 GCA_018813065.1 Myxococcota bacterium | reverse complement strand
GGCGCGCTGGGCGCAGGTGGCGCGCTGGGCGTGCTCGCGCTGGGCTTGGGCGCGCTGGGCGTGCTCGCCGCGTCAGCCCCCACTGCGATCGGCTCGGCCTGGTGCGGCTCGTCGTAGAGGTGGAGGACCAAGGTGATGGAGAGCGTCACGCCCAGGATCATCGCCGCGCCGAGCCCCATAAAGAGGAGCGATTGGGCGCCCTTGGGCGGCGCCGTCGGCTCCAGCGGGGCGATCTGGGCGTCCTCGATGGGCTCCACCGGCGACGGCTGGGGCGCGGGCGGCGCCATCGGCGGCGAGGGCGGGCGCGGCGCCATGAGCGGGGGCCTGGCCTCCTCGATGAACGGCGCTTGATAGTCCACCGCCACGCGAGGCTGGAGATCGGGGGCGATGAAGGCGTCGAAGGGATCGGGGCCAGGCAGCGCGCGCAGCGGCGCGGGCGAGGGGGCGGTGAGGTTGAGCGTGATGGGCCGCTCCAGGCCCCTGGAGAGCGTCGTCGTCAACCACTGGCAGGCCTGGAGGCTCTTGAGGTCTTGTCGCTGGGCGGCCTCGGCTTCGGCGATCTGCGCTTGATGGCTGCGCTGCCACGCCTCCTCCTCGGCGAGCTGATCGCGCAGCGCCGCCCAGCGGGCGCGGCGGCGGTTGACCTCGGCGAGGAAGTTGTGGTTGTGGGCCAGCCAGGCGGCGGCGTGGGTGTTATGGGCCAGCCCCCCCTGGAGGTGCGGCAGCAGCGCCTCGATCACGGCGTCGAGGTGCTCAAAGGTGTGCGGGCGGCGCGCCGCGTTGAGCGCCAGCTCATGTAACCCATGCAGCGCTTGCTGCTCGTCGAAGAGCTCTAAGAGCAGCGCATCAAAGTCGCCGCCCCCAAGCCCGTGGCGCAGCGGGTCCTCGACGCGGGGCGGGGCGGGGGGCAGGGGCTGGGCGCTGAGCGCCGTGTAGAGCAGCCGCCCCAGGCCGCGAATGTCCTCCAAGACGCCCTCGGCGAAGGGCAGGCTCGGCGGCCCCCAGCCGATGAGGCGCACGTCAAAGAAGCCCTCGGCGCGCTCGGCGAGGCGAACGGCCTCGGGGCTGAGCTGGCCGTGGTAGACCTGGGCGCGGTGGGCGGCGCGCAGGGCTGCGGCGATCTGGAGGGTGAGGGCCACGGCGTCCAGCGCGGCGAGAGGCCGGCCACGCTGGCGCAGCCACGCGGCGAGGCTGGGCAGCGTCACACGATCAAAGGCGATGAAGCCCGGCTCGGCGTACTCCTCGACCCGCAGCGCGAGGGGGATCGTGGGGTGGTTGATCTGCTCGAAGCGGCGCGCCCAGGTGAGGAAGCGGCCGCGCTCTTGGGCGGGGCAGAGGAGCACCTCCGCGGCGCGCCCCCCCTCCATCTGACCGTAAAACCGGCCCGCGCCGATGCCTTCATCGACGCGATCGCTGAGGTGGACGCCTTCTAGCTTTGGGAGTGGGGCCGAGTCGCTCATAGGGGCGCAATCTAAGGGAGCGCGGCTTGGGCGTCTATATCCTTATGAAAGCGAGAGGATTCGCTGTCGGCGCGTGGCTTCAGCCGACCACCACATAGCGCGGGCGCAGGCGCAGCGGCTCAGGCTGGCTGCTCTGGCTGAGGGGGCGCTCTTGGATAAAGCGATCCAACACACCACGCAGGCGCTCAAAGCCCAAGATCGTGATCGCTTGTGAGGCGCGCTGTATCTGCCATCGGCCGCCGCAGTGCGCCTCCGCTTGCTGCTTGATCAGCTCTGAGAGGGGGCGGGCTCGATCAATCAGCCGCCCCAGCCGCTGCGCGTTGGAGTAGGGGTCATCTAGCTGCGCCTTGAGCGTTTGGGCGATTGTGTAGATCTCGACGCACTCGACAGGACCCATCGATGACTCCATCTTGGCTGATTTTTGGTGGACATGCGGGCCATCGACCAGGCGGGGGCTGACATAAGCAAAAAAATTAACCGGCGCGGTTATCCGGCGAGTTCGCCTCAGCGCGGCGTGGGGCCGAGGAGGAGCGGGTGAGGGGCGAGGGTCCGCGCGCCGCCCTCTGTGTAGGTGATCCACAGCCCCCGCTGGAGGCGCGAGAGGGCCTCGGGGGTCAGCCGCGCGCCCTCGGGGGGGAGGTCATCGCCCTCTAAGAGCCCGTCGCGGCGCGCCAAGGCGAGGTGGAGGGCCGCTTCGCGGATCAGCGCGGGGGTGAAGGGCGGATCGACGAGATCGAAGGCGGCCTCCAGGAGCGTAAAGAGGTCGCCGGGGCTGGCGATCCAGCGCGCCGCCTCGGCTTGAGCGCCCGGCGCGAAGACGCGCGCGGGATCGAGGGCGGCGAGGAGGGGCTCGAAGAGCCTGGGGCGCGCGGCGGGGGGCAGGGCGCCGAGGAGCGCGCGGCGCCGCTCTGGGGCGTGATGGAAGAGGTCGAGGGGCGGGGCGAAGATCATGGGGATCGGCGTGGCCCAGCGGGCGGGGTGCTCAAAGAGGAGCGCGCCGACGCCTTGGAGGCGCTTGAGATCGTCGAGGATCAAGACCAGCCCGCCGCCCTCGGCCTTGAGCCGAGCGTTGACCTCCTCTAGCCCCGCCGCGACGCGCTCGAAGAAGCTGTCCTCCATGCGCTCGACCTGGGCCAAGAAGCGGCGGCGCGCGCTGGGGCGGCGGGCGATCTCACGGCGCCACTCGCTGATGCGCTGGAGCGGGTAGAGGCTGATCGTGTCGCTCTCCAGGGGCGGGCAGAACTCCAGCAGCGGGCCAAAGGGCTCATCCTCGCCCGCCGCGCAGACCGCCTCGGCGAGCGCCAAGTGCAGCTCCGCGAGGCTGAGATCGCGCAGCGCGTCTAAGCGCAGGCGCGCGCAGGTGTAGCCCACGCCGTGGAGGGACGCGGCGAGGACATCCAGCTCGGTGGAGACGCCCGCGCCAGGCTGCCCAAAGACGTAGAAGCGCGCGGCGGGCTCGCGGCGCAGCCTGCGGGGGAGTCGCTGGCGCCACTCGATGTCCTCGGGGGCGCGGATCTCCGCGTAGGGGTGGGCCACGAGGGCCGCCTCAAGCTCCATCTCATCCCTCCTCGGGGTATTAGAGGGTGGACGCGCCCTCATCGCTGCTGTAAAGGGGGGCCATGCGTGCACCAGCCTTACTCTTGATCTCGCTCGCCCTGCTCCTCGGCTGCGCTGAGGATGAGCAGTATACGATCCCCTGCGCCTCCACCGCCCAGTGTGAAGAGGGGCGCGTCTGCCGCGAGGGCCGCTGCGTCGTGGAGTGCTACCTGGACTCGGACTGTGAAGGGGCACGGCGCTGCCAGTTTCAACGCTGCGCGCTGCCCGAGGCGCCTCGCCAAGACGGCGGGGCCTTGTTTACGCCTCAAGACGCCGCCTTGATGGACGGCGATCTCAGCGACGCCAGCCCCGCCCAAGACGCCGCGCGCTAGAGCGCCTCGATGGCGCAGGCGCTGGCGCCCCCCCCCTCGACGCCCCCAGAGGCGGCATAGACCTCTTGGAAGCTGGCGTCCCAGCACGCCTCCCAGATCAGCTCCACCTCGCCGCGCAGCGCCGCTTGTGCGCGCCCCGCCCCCGTGTTGAGCCAGCGCGCGCGCAGATCGATCCAGCCCCCATCCTCGTCGGGGAAGCCATAGTCCAGCAGCCCCGCCTCATCGTCGATCTCAAAGATCATATATGTGTCGTAAGGCGAGGCTTCGGGCCTTGGCTGGTAGTCGCTGAAGCTCAGCGCCATGCGCAGGCGCGTCGCCTCGCGGTTGAAGCGCACCTCCACTTGGCCTCGGGTTGAGCCCAGGCCCAGGGCGGCGGCGGCGTCGAGATCCAGGTGAAAGGCGCCCCGCGTGGCCTCATCCTCAGCCTCGGCGGTGATCAGGGGCCGCCACGCCCCGCCTGGCCGTCGCCGCGTCAGCGTGGCGCTCATCGTGGCGCCCTGGCGGGTGACGCTGAGCCGGCTCTCCAGCGGATCAAGCGCGCCGCGCGGCGGCGACCAAGCCCGCGCGTCAACGGCGCGGTAGTCCGGCGGGGCCTCGACCAGATCGTCGATCTCACGCAGCAGGCTCAAGGCGTGCTCGTCCACGTCCATCAACGCGGCGCGGGTGGCCGTGTAGAGCACGGCGGGCTCGGCGGCCAGCAGCGGGAAGCGGGCGTCCTCGCCGAGGCCCCGCGAGAGGCGAAAGACGCGCATACGCGGCGCCGCCTCGATGAAGCGCGCGTCATCCTCGAAGACGTCGTTGGAGAAGGGCTCGCCGCAGGCCAGCGGCGCCAGCAGCACGACAAGGGCGCCGATGTGCCTCATGGCGCGTAGCCCAAGGAGAGATAGGCTTCGCCAAAGCCCAGATCGTGGCTCGCGCCCGAGCTGACGTAGCGCAGGTAGCTGGCGCGGGCCTCGACGCCGAGGCGCAGCGGACCCCACGCCAGGCGCCCACCGAGGCCCAGCCCCGGGCTGAGCGTCAAGAGGTCTTGGAGGCCCAGCGCCGTCTGAGGGAAGCGCCGCCGCGCGTAGATCGCCGTCAGCTGCGGCCCCGCTTGCAGCCGCAGCGCGCCGCGCGTGTGATCAACGCGCAGCCCCACGCCGCCTAAGAAGATCGAGAAGTCCACGGGCTGGGCCTCATCGTAGTGGCGCAGCGGCACGACGGTGGACGCTTGGCCAAAGGCCCCGTCGATGTTCACGCTGACGTCGCTTGAGATCAGCCCCTCGCCCTCTAGCCGCAGCCCGATGAGCCGCGTGGGGTGAAAGAGCCCCTCGCGGGTCGGCGCGTCGAAGAAGCGCTGGTAGCCCAGGCGCGCGGAGAGATCGAGCCGCGCGCGGGGCGCGGCGCCCTTGGTCAAGTCCGCCTCGAAGTCCACGCGCTCGAAGGCCTTCATGTCCACCACGCGCTGCTCGGCGGCGGCGAGGTGCAGCGTCTGCTGGAGGAGATGGTCCTCCGCCCGCTGCTTGATGATGTAGTGCCCCGCCGGCACCCAGATCCGCCGCCGCGCGGCGCGGGGCTCGACCTCGCCAATGACCATCCCTTGATCGCGGTTGTAGACGAGGTAGCGCCCCTCGGCATGGGCAGGGAAGATCAGCCCCGAGAGCCCGGCGAGGCGGCTGAGGGTGACGCCGCCGTTGCCCTGGAGATCGTAGGTGTAGGTGGGGTGCTGGGTGCCGCCGCGCGTGCCGGTGGTGTGGGAGACGGTGCGGTGGTAGGCGTAGGCGTAGGCCTCGTCGAGCGTCACGCGGCCATCCCCCGAGGCGTCGGCGCGCCCGCGCAGCCCGCTGACGAGGTAGTGCGTAAAGAAGGAGCCGCCCAGCTCATCGGACTCTTGGGAGGCCTCGTCGGCGGCGCTGCTGGTGATGATCACGAGCCCCTGGGTGCTGCGCTGCGGCTCCACATCGACGATGAACGAGGGCGCACGCCGCCCCCCCTTGAGCCGGGTGATGCCCCCCGACTGGCAGGCGTCGAGGAAGGCCAGGCGCACCTCGGCGTGGGAGGCGATGAGATCGGCCTTGAGGCGCTCAAAGGCCAGGCGCTCGCGCCCCAAGCGCAGGCGCCCCGCGTCGGCGTGGCCGGTGTAGTACAGCAGGAAGAGGGCTTGATCCCCCTCGGCCCGCGCGGCGCGCACGCGCGCCTCGACGCGGGCGAAGGCCGTGGTGATCGCCTCCACGTCGGGGCGCTTGAGGCGCGTGATGTCCTCGGCCTTAAAGCCCCCCAGGTCCGTGAGCACGTCGGCGAGCTTGCGGGCGTCCGCCTCGACGAAGCGCAGCGCCTCGGTGCCCGGGCCGCCGTCGGGGTGAGAGATGAGCAGCGCGTAGCGGCGCAGCTCGCCATGCGCGACGCCCACACTCAGCAGCGCGCCCAGCGCCCACGCCCACGCCCTCATCGCTGAACCTTGTCGATGAGGAAGGAGGCCTGATCGCAGGGCAAGTCCAGGCGCTCGACGCGGCGCGGATCGCGCCCCACGGCGGCCAGCGCGGCTTGGGCGGCTTGGATAACTTGTGCCGTCTCCAGCGGCGCGCTGGAGAAGCAGCCCAGGATGCGCTCGGCGCCGAGGGCCTCGTCTAAGACCACGCTGCCCTCAAGGAGCTGCGCCACCCCCGCGCCGAGCGCGAGGCCGTGGCCGTCGTCGTCGTAGAAGGGCGTCACCGCCCCCGCGCCGTCGAGGGAGATCACCACCAGGTGCGCCGGGCGCGGGGTGGAGACGCGCAGCTGGATCTGATCCCCCTCCGAGAGCGCCTCGCCGTCACGCCCAAGGTGGATCTGCGCCCCGCGCTTGACGTGGAAGCTGAGATCCACCGCCGCCTTGATCCGCGTCGTCGGCGCGGGTGGGGGGGGGCGCGGCGGCCAAGCCAGGAGGATCAGCGCGGCGAGGGCCAGCAGGCCCATCGTCAGGCGCGCGCGTCGTCGGCGAGGTGGCGTGGGCGCCTCAAGCGCGCGCGGCCCCGCCTCGGTGACGGCCTCGGTGACGGCTTCGGCTTGAACTCGTCGCGCCTCAAGGGCGGCGAGGAAGGCGCTGGGGGGGCGGGCGCGCAAGAAGGCCGCCGCCGAGGCGCGCCCCGTCTCCAGCCGCGCCGCGCAGGCGGGGC
>JAHJCH010000310.1 GCA_018813065.1 Myxococcota bacterium | reverse complement strand
CGTGGCACGGCCCGCCCAGCGGCGCGTCGAGGCGCAGCGGGCCGCGCGCGCTGAGGGTGCCCGTCTCCGCGCCCAGCGCGGCGCTCAGCCGCAGCACGCCATCGCCCCCACGCAGCCGCTGACGAGCGTGCTCCAGGAGCCGGTTGAGCGTGGGCGTAAAGAGCGGGCAGCGCGCGATGGGCACCAGCGTCTGCTCACGGTGGGCGAAGAAGCCAACCTGGCCGTCCTTGACCTGGAGCCGCGCCGTGGCGCGCCAGCCTTGATCGGCGAAGCCCGCCAAAGGGGCGATGGGGCCAGGCGCGGCGTGGCTGATCCCCCGCGTGACGTGCTCCATGAGCGCCGCGCGCTGGGCGTCGAGGGGGATGGCCTGCCACGGGCAGCCACCGCAGCGGCCAAAGTAGCGGCAGAAGGGGGCCACGCGCGCCGAGCCTGGGGTGATGACCTCGGCCTCCAAGCGCAAAAAGCGCTTGCGCCGCTGGATGATCCGCCCCTCGACCTGATCGCTGGGCGCTGCGCCGCGCGTAAACACCACGCGCCCATCGGGGGCGTGGCCGAGCACATCTCCGCCATAGACAGGGCGCGCGACGGTGATGCGCAGCCGCTCAAGCTTGTCACTCACCGCGCGCCCGCCCCAGGGAACGTCTCAAAGGGCGGCCCACGCAGGATCTCGAAGTCAAAGTCTCCGCGCAGCTGCCCCAAGGCTTGAGAGGCGTCGCGGCCATCACGCACCTCGATCCAGAGAAGGCTGCCCTTGACACGATCGCCCCGCGACAGCCCAAAGCGCTCAAAGCGGACCTCCCCACGCAGGGTGAAGTTCTGCGTGCTGTCAGGGCAGGCCTCAAAGAGCCCCAGCGCGCCTCGGATGTTCTCCTCGGGGCCGAGCAGCAGCGGGCGCTGAAGCTGCCCTCGCAGGGCGCGGATGTCGCGGATCTCTAACAGGAAGCCGTCCACCTCGCCGAAGGGCCGCCCGCCGCGCTGGAGGCGGATCACCGCCCGCTCTTCGCTCAGCTCCAAGGAGAAGAAGTCAGGATCGAGCGAGAAGGCGGCGCAGCTGCCGGGATCGCCGCTGGGATCGCACTCATAGCGGCGCGGCTTGCCCTCGGCGCAGTCGGGGACGAGCAAGCGGCCTTGGACCTGCCCCGTGGAGAGCGGCTCCCCGCAGGCGCCGAGGAGGAGGCTGAGGCTCAACGCCGTCAGGTGCAAGCGCGAAGCGATTGCAGGGCGTGGTGAGGGCGAAGGCCCCCGCGTGGCCCCGACGAAGCCGTCGAGATCTCCAAAGTCGGTCAGCAGCGTCACGATCAAAGCGTCTCCCCCAAGGCCGCGGAGCACATTTAGTTAGCCTGATTCGAAGCGGAGCGCCAGAGGCGCGGAGGCGGCGAGGGATCAGCCCACCAGATCGAAGCGCACGAGGAGCTTGAGGCGCAGGCGCAGGAGGAGCCGACGGGCGTAGAGCGGCGTCTCGGCGGGCAAACGCACGCGGGTCTGGGCCACCAGGATAAAACGCAGGGTTCGGATCTCCGGCCCCGCCTTGCGCAGCGCCCCCTCCACGTAGCTCAGCTCGCGCTCCGCGATGGTGCGCCCCGCCGGGATCGCCACCGTCCGCCCCAGCGCCCAGGCCTCCGCCTCCAGATCCGCGCTCCCCCAAGGGGCCATGCGCAGGTAAATCTCATCCACGTCCGCCTCGACCCCATTCGGCGCCACCTCATAGCGGATCTGGCGTAGATCCACGCTGATAATGCGATCCATCTGGGCCTCCAGCATCTGCGCCTGATCGGCCTGGCCCTGCGCCCGCAGCGTGTCGAGCAGGCTCATCTCCATGGGGGCGTTGATGTCAAGGGCGAGGGCGATGGGTGAGGCGGGCGTGTCCTCGGGCGGCAGGCGCATGATCAGCGGCACCTCCACCTCCATCTCAAAGCGACTCACCTCGCCCGCGCCGAAGTCCTCGCCGCAGCTGAGCAGCAGGGCGAGGAGCAGCGGGGCGAGGCGCTGTGGGATCTGGTGGGCGTGGGGGGCGATCATGCCGCCTTGTCGGCGCGGCGACGGCCAGACTTGAGGGCGGCTCAGGGGCCGGTCAAGGCGTCCGCGGCGCGGGCGCAGCTGGGCTGGGCGCAGCCTGAGATCATCTCACGGCAGCCCCGATGGAGCCGCGCGCCGCAGCCATCGCAGATCCAGGGATCGTCGTCGAGGGGGCGGCCGCAGGCGAGGCAGGCGGCCTCATCAAAGATCACCCCCGCGTCGCGGGCGGCCTCCGCCAGATCATAGAGATCGGCGGAGAGCCGCTTGAGGGCGTCGAGCAGGGGGGGGCCGAGGGCCTCGATGGCCGCCCCCGCGTTGGGCGCCTTGGCCTGGCTGGCGCGGGCGATAATCAGGCTGTGGGCGGCGCAGATCTCCACGGCGTAGCCCTCGGCCCGCGCGGCCTTGAGCAGCGCGCTGATGGCCTCGTGCTTGAGCAGCCAGCGCAGCGAGGCCTCGTCGTTGCTCTCCAGGCTCACGTCGCCGGGGTAGCCTGCCTCCTCGGGGAAGACCTCGACGATCTCCAAGCTGGGGGCGTACCACAGCGTGGGCCGCTGCGGCGGCTCGGCGATCAAGGCCACAAACCCAAAGTCACGCTGTTGATAGACCCGCGCCTCTACCCGCCAGCCGCGCCAGCCACGCTCCACGCGGACGCGCGCCGCGCCGTGCGGCAGCTCCAGGGTGACGATCCCCCGGCGAGCTTGGCGCCAAGCCACCTGGACGCGCCCGCCGACGCGCTGGGCGAAGGCCCAAAAGCCCAGCTCGACGCGGGCGCGTTGGCGTCGGGCCTCGAAGAGCAGGATCAGCGGGGGGAGGGCGAGCAGGGCGAGCAGGGCCAAGGCGAGGCGCAGCACTCAGCCGCCCCACAGCCCCCAAGCGAGGGCGGCCATCAGGCAGAGCGCGGCGCCGAGCCCCAGGAGGGTGGGCGTGAGCCGGCTCGGAGGCGAGGCGGGGCGCAGGCCGTGGACCATGGGCGGGATGAGCGTCATCACCTGCGTCTCTCCGTCCAGCTCCGCGCGCGCCTGCTTGAGCCGGGCGATGACCTCCTCGGCGTCGGCGGGGCGCTCATGGGGCGCCTTGGCGACCATGTCCATGATCAGCGCCGATAAGCTGAGCGGCAGGCTGCGGCCCTCGGGCAGCGCCGCCTCGATGGGCACCACCTCATCG
This sequence comes from Myxococcota bacterium, assembly GCA_018813065.1. Lineage (GTDB taxonomy): Bacteria > Myxococcota_A > Bradymonadia > UBA7976 > UBA1532 > JAHJCH01. The sequence continues at coordinate 1,078 of JAHJCH010000310.1, read as the reverse complement.
CAGATGATCTCCTCCAGCGTGCGGCCCGTGGCGCGGCGGCGCGTGGCCGCCTCATAGAGGATGACCCCCAGCGCGTAGAGATCGGTGCGGCCATCGACAGGCTCACCCACGCACTGCTCCGGCGCCATATAGCGCAAGGTGCCCAGGAGCGGCTTGGCGCGATCTGCCTCCTCGGCGTCGAGCATGGCCGCCACGCCAAAATCCACGAGCTTGATCCGCTCTGAGCCGTCGGGGCGCTGCTCAAGGTAGATGTTATCCGGCTTGAGATCGCGGTGGACGATCCGCGCCTGATGGGCGGCGTTGAGCCCCTCGCAGATGCTGAGGCCCATGTCGATGAGGCGCGCGGGCTCAAGGGGGGCCTCATCGCGCAGGACCAGGCGGAAGGTGCGCCCCTCCAGCAGCTCCATGGCGATAAAGCCCATCTCGTCGGACAGCTCCGCGTCAAAGACGGTGACGACGTTGGGATGGGAGAGCCGCGCCGAGGCGATGGCCTCATCGCGAAACAGCCCCCGCTGCAGCTCGCTGGAGAGGAAGCGCGGGAAGAGCACCTTGAGCGCCACCTTGTCGCCGACGAGCCCGCGCTCGGCCTCGAAGACCATGCCCATGCCGCCCACGCCCAAGATCGAGGTGATGGTGTACTTCCCCGCGATGGTGCGCCCCAGCCACGCCTCCGGCGGCTCGCCGATGTCGGGGCGTGGCTGACCGCATTGACCACAGTGGGTCTCTTCCTCGAGGACGTGCGCGTTACAGCGAGGGCAGAGGATGGGGGACATGAGCCAACTCAAGGTGAAACGACGCGACACGATATACGGCGCGACACGATATAACAGCGCGACACTATATAACGGCAATCGACGCGAGAGAAGGCGCCGCGATCAAGGCGCCCAGATTATCGAGAGGGCAGCGCAACAATGGTCCTGACACTTTTCAGAGAGAATCTTTTGAATCGAGCCGCAGGGCTGCATAAGCAGCCCGAGGACCGACATTTTTCGGACTTCATCCGCTCAAGGCGGACAGGCCGGAGCAAGAAAACAATCCGCAGAGCGGATTTTTTCGCAGCGGAGCGCCTGCCCCAGCG
>JAHJCH010000309.1 GCA_018813065.1 Myxococcota bacterium | reverse complement strand
CGCTTGAGGCGCGTCGCCACCCCCGCCAGCTGCTCGGCGAAGTGGAAGTCTGCGGCGTTGCGCGCCACCTGGCGCTCGAAGCGCCGCGCGGGCATGGGCCGGGCGCTGAGGGCCACCGCCGCCTGCGCCGTGGCGTTGCGCATCTGCACCATGTCCTTGTACTTGAGCGTCACGTCGGCGACCGGGCCTGGGTGCTCCACCCACAGCTCCACCAAGATGACGTGTGTATCTCCACCATAGAAGTAGGGGATGACGGTCTGCACGCCGTCATCATCCTCGCCCCGATCGGACTTGACCCCCAGCGTCTCGCTGAGCCGCAGATCGACGGCGACCTCCCTCGCCTTGACCTGCGCGACCTCCTCCTTGGCTAAGACGCGGCTGCCGAGCACGCGGATGGCGGAGACATCGGGGGCGAGGCGGATGTTGATCCGCAAAAGCCGCGCGATGATCCGCGAGAGGCTCTCCAGCTCGCCCTCAATGGCCGCCTCAAGGCCCTCCAGCCCCGCCGCCCTGTGCAGGTTGCCGTGGCCCGCGCTGGCGACGCGCCACCAGCCGCCGCCCTCGCCGAGATGGATCACCGAGGTGGTCACGCCCGTGAGGTTCATTTGATGAGCGGCGGCGCGGCCCCGCTCCACGTCCGCCTCGCCCTCCGCGCCCGTCAACAGCAGCGCGATCTGCGTGCCGGGGATACGCGCCTCATGCCCGCTGGCGGCCATCATCATCTCCGCCTCAAGCAGCGCCTGGCTCAAGGCCGGCCCGTCGGCGTAGGCCGCCGTCGGTGCTTCGTGGATCAGCCGCCGCCGCAGCGCGTCGATGTCGCTGAGGGGGGCGAAGATGGGGTTGGGCGCGCCGGGGATGATCAGGCTGAGGCGATCGCGGAGGTCGAGGCGGCGCATCAACGCCTTGAGCGCGCGGGTCAGCGGCTCAGCCTCGACGTGATAGGCGATCAAGGCGACGTCGAGGGGCGGGCGACGCCAGCCGAAGCGCTCGCTGCCGCGCAAGCCCACCTGCAAGAGCACGCGCCGAGGCTGATCCAGGGCGCGGGCGTTGAGCTGAGCGGTGAGGGCCAGCCCCGCGTGCGTGGGCGGATCGAGCGGCTGAGGCGGGAGCCGCGCCAGGCGGTAGGGGCGAGCGGCGAAGGCCTCATCGAGCTTGCGCAGCCGCTCAAGGTAGGCGGCGTTGCCTCCCAAGTATGTGTTCTCAAAGTAGAAAACGCGCGGCAACACCGCCTCGGGCCGCGCCAGCTCGGCGGCGCGCGCCGCCTCGATGTCTGGCTCAAAGGTGTCCAGCCAACCCAGCGTCCCCAGCGCGCTGACGTCATCCTCGCCGGAGGCCACGTTGGGCGAGGGCGCGTTGGATGAGAGCAGATCAACCTCGGGCTTGAGGAGCGCCCCTTCGATGAGGATCTCATCGAGGACGATGCGCTTGACCTTGCGCTTTGAGGCGTCCTTGTTCTTGGAGATCTTCTTCTTTGGCGTGGCCTGGCTTGATCTGCGCGGCATCTCCTCGGCCTCTCGCTTGGCCTCCTCTCGCTCAGCCTCCTCTCGCTTGGCCTCCTCCTGCTTGACCACCCGCGCCTCCTCCAGCGCCAGCGCCTCCGCCTTCTCCTTGAACACTGGGCGTCGCGCCCTGCCCTGCGGCTGTGACTTGGAGTGCGTGATGTCCAGCGGCGCGTCCACGCTCACCTCCTCGGTGATTGGGCGTGGCGCGGGCGGCGGCGGCGGCAAGGGGGGCAGCGCTGCGCTTAAGGGCATCGAAGGCGCGCTGATCGGCGGCGGCGGATCAGGCGCGGTGGGGGCGACGAAGCTCGGCGGGGCCTTAACGACGGAGGCGGTCTCCGCCGCGCCTTGCTTGGCCGCCGTAAGGCCCCGCGCGCTCGTCGGCGCGGCGCGCCTCGCGCAGCCGCTGAGCGCGATGAGGATGAGGAGCGTGGACGTAAGCAGACGCATCGGCCCTCCCTTGGCTGGAGCTTGATGAAGACAGGCTGCTGAATGTCGAGGCTTGAATGTCGCTGAGCGGCGGGGAGAAGGGAAGGGCGTTGGCGGCGGGGCTCAGGGCTGAGGCGCGGGGGCCTTGAGCGCGGCGCGGGCCGCCTCCAGGGCGGTCATGGTGGCGCGGTTCTCGGGGCGCAGGGCCAAGGAGGCCTCAAAGGCTCGCGCCGCCGCCGCGTGATCCTTGGCCGAGGCATAAGCGCGGCCCAGGTTATACCAGCCCGCCGCCTTGCGCTTGGGCTTGACCTCCAGTTGCAGGGCGTAGCGCAGCACCAGCGGGGCGAGGAGATCGTCATTCTTCATCAGGGCGAAGCCCAGCTCACTCCAAGCCACCGGGCTCTTGGGCTCAAGGCTCAGCGCCGCGCGCAGCTGCTCGACGCCCTCGCCGCTGTCCCCCGCCTTGAGCGCCGCGCGGGCCGCCTTGAGCGCGCCCTTAAAGGTCTGCCCCTTGGGCGCATCGCTGCGCACGCGCACGATCAGCTCATCCTCCACAAGCCGCATCGCGCCGTCGCGCCAAACCCAGCGCTCGTCGATCTCCAGGCTGGGGCAGCACGCGCCGTCGATGTTCATCGATCCCATCCGCGTCACCTTGACGACGCGCCCCTCTACGACGACGTCGATGATCCCGCCGTCGCCCCGATCACCGCCGGGGATGCGCGCGAAGGCCTCAACGCCCTTGGGCGTGGCGCGGAAGATCTCCACCGCGTCAAACAGGCCCGTCCCGCCGCCCCAGTGTTGGGTGAGGACCACCGCCTCTTGAGCGGCGTCGCCCTCCAGATCGCCGAAATGAACGCCGCGCAGCGTCAGGGTCTGATGGATCTCCTCCTCTGGCTCGACGGGGAAGGTGTAGAGGCCGTCCTGAAAGCGCACCGCGCCGTGCTCGGGATCTTGAAAAGCGCGGTTCTTCCAGTCGATCTCCGTGACGGGGCGCGTCGCGCCCTGGGGGATCGCCAGCGCGGCGCCGAGGCTCAAGAGCGAGGCGAGGAGGAGAGCAGAGAGGCGCATCGAGGCTCCTGTTCTTTAGAGAGGGGCGTGTGAGGGATAAGGGGCTGGCCCGGGTCACTTCAAGGCGTTTGCGCAAAAAGTCAGGGCGAGCGGCTCGCGCGGGTTGGCCTTGGTCATCTCTGCCGCTTGGCGATCACCTTTGATATCAAGCCGCCCCCCCCTAACCCTTTCCTCGGGCACCGCTTTGTGTAGGATGATCCCCTTTCAGAGACGCGCGTGTGGCGCGCCTCGTCACGCAGAGGCTTGGTTGTTGATGTCTGGCTTCCCCCGCTCCGCTCAGCTCATTGGCTCCATCATTGATGATCGCTTTGAGATCCTTGAGAAGCTCGGTGAGGGCGGGATGGGGGCGATCTACAAGGCCCGCCAGATCTCCATGGATCGGATCGTCACGCTCAAGGTGCTGCTGCGCAGCCTCACCGGCGATCCCATCTCCGCCGAGCAGTTTCGCCGCGAAGCCTACCTCGCCTCCAGGCTACGCCACCCCAACACGATCATCATCCATGAGTTTGGGCAAGCCAAGGATGGCTTGCTCTACATCGCGATGGAGTATCTCGAAGGGCACACCCTTAAAGATCGCATTAAAATGGGTGTCTTAGACATTAAGACATCCATTAAAATTATTGTTCAGATCTTAAAGGCGCTCTCTGAAGCACATAAACTTGGGATTGTCCATCGTGACATTAAGCCGGAGAACATCTTTCTCACAGAGCTTGATGGCAATGTTGACTTTGTAAAAGTTTTAGACTTTGGCATCGCGCAGCTATCAAATCAAAACTTTAATTTAGAGAGCGCACAAAACCAACAAACGCTGGGCACGCCTTACTACATGAGCCCAGAGCAAATTAGAGGAAAGGCCATCGACGGCCAAGCGGACATCTATTCGATTGGTGTGCTTTTTTATGAAATGTTAGTTGGAAATACGCCATTCCACTACAACAGCTCCTATGAAATCATGGTCGCGCATTTACAAGAGCAGCCCGAGCCGCTTTGTAGAATCAACGCGCAGATCGATGGTGAGATTGACCAAATTATCCTCAAGGCGTTGGAGAAGGATCGTCGCCTCCGCCACGCCTCCGCCGACGCGCTCCTCGGCGCGCTTGAGCGCTACCTCGCCCAGCGCGAGATGAGCGCCTCTCAGCCACTCCAAGTGCTCGATGGGCAAGGCCTCTATGAGGACGACGAGGAGGCTGAGGATGAAGCCACGCTCGTGTCAAACGTGCAGTCGCTGATGTCCAGCCCGGAGATGTTGGGGGCGCTCCAGGGTGGCAAGGCTGATGAGCCGCCGGATGAGTCGCTGCCCGAGGGGCTCTTTGATGATGATCTCATGGGCGACATGGGCGACGACTTCACCAGCGAGAAGACCGTGCTGGAGGAGGACGACGACGACTTTGAGGGCAGCGATCACACCGAGGTCGGCGGCGAGGTCCCTTACGACTACGACCAGAGCTTCAACGTCGAGGCCCTCGACTTCCTCTTTGAGAAGGAGCAAGCCGATGACTTCCAGCCTGTCGCCGTGCCTAAGATCCCCTTCGGCCAGCGCCCCGCGCCGAGCAAGGGCGCCGAGGCGATGCCCAACGACGATGAGGCGACCATCGATCAAGCCGCGCTGGGCGGGGGGCGGCCGCCGCGGATAGGCTTTGGTCAAAAACCTGCGGGGGGCTTTGGGCTCCCTGGCGGCCAGGGGGCGCCCGCCACCAGCTCAGGGCTCAACCTCTCGCTGCCCAAGATCAAGCTGCCGACCCCGGAGGACGGCCTAGGGCCGATGGGGAGCCCCGCCGCGCTGGGGCATGGTCAACCTCGTCGGCCTCAAGCCAACCCGAGCTTGAGCCTCGGCGCGCAGCCGCGCGCGGTGCGCTTGCCGACGCAGGCGCAGCCCAACCCGCCCCAGCCTGCGCAACCACAGCAACCGCCCCAGTTTGCCCAGCCCGCTCCAGCGCCGCGCTCGCCTCAGCTCGCCCAGCCGCAGCAGGCGCCTCAGTTTGCGCAGCCACAGCAGCCGCAGCAGGCGCCTCAGTTTGCGCAGCCACAGCAGCCGCAGCAGGCGCCTCAGTTTGCGCAGCCACAGCAGCCACCTCAGCTTGCCCAGCCACAGCAGGCACCTCAGTTTGCCCAGCCGCAGCGCGCGCAGCAGCAGCCACAGCGCGCGCAGCAGCAGCCACAGCGCGCGCAGCAGCCACAGCGCGCGCAGCAGCCGCCGCTCAACGCCCCGCCCCCCCAGCCACGGCAGATCAACACCAACCAGATCCCCCCGCCCGCCAAGAGCAAGCTGCGCCTCATCGCCTTTGGCCTGATGGGGCTCTTGCTTATCGGCGGCGCGGCGAGCGCGGTCCTCTTCTACGACGATCTGCTCAAGCTCGTCGCCAGCGCGCCGCCGCCTGTGCCCGAGGGCCCTGCGGCCTTGGTGATCCAGACAGATCAGCCCATGCTGGAGATCTTCGACGACGGCGTGTTTGTCGGCGAGACGCCCATCGACTCGGTGCTTGAGCCCGCCAACGTCGGCCACGAGCTCAAGATCATCCACAAGCGCAAGACCTACGCGCTGACGATCCCGATCATCAACGGCTCGCGCTGGATCTACATCTCAAACCCTGAGATGGGGCTCAAATACAGCCTGATACAGACCGCGCCATCGGGCGCCAAGGTCCAGTGGCAGGGCAAGGCGATCGGCCAAACCCCGCTGGCGCTCATCGCCAAGGCGGGGCGGCGCTTTGAGCTGAGCCTCAGCCTCGAAGGCCAAGAGGCCAAGACCATCGAGGCCACGATCGACGGCGCGGCGCGGACCATCCCCCTCGACTAAGCCCGCTCAATCAGCCCGCTCAAGAATGGGAGCTTTTATGCTCTACACCGTGGATCGCGAGCCCTCGCGCTACCCCGCCTACCTCTTACTGCTTCGCCGCCAATTTCAAGCCGAGCCCTTGGCCTGGGGGCTGATCCGCGCCGAGACGATCCCTGAGCCTGCGCGCCTGGGCTGCATCCGTGGCGGCTTTGATCTGCTCCACGACGCGCCCACGCTTGAGGGGCTCATCGAGGTGATCAGGGCGGCGCGGATCACCGAAGGCCCCTTCCTGATCGAGCACATCCGGCTGGGGCGCCACGCCATCAAGACGCACAGCATCGAGGCGACGCGCGCCCTCGCCGACGCCCTCGCCGCCTGGCCTGATCTGAACAACCCGGCGGTGCGCTTCGCGCTGATCGAGACGCCGGATCACTTCTACTTCGCCCGAATCCAATTTCGGCTCCCGCGCCCCGACCCGTCCCCGTTTATCGAGCGCCCTTGGGGCTACTCGGCGGCGCTCTCCAATGAGCTGGCGCTCACCGCCGTGCAGCTCGTCGCCTCACCGGGCGAGACGCTGGTTGATCCCACCTGCGGCTCGGGGACGATCCTCTACGAAGCGCTCAAACTCGGAGTAAAAGCCTGGGGTTATGACATTCATTGGCGTTGGGCATCGGGGACGCGGGCCAACCTGGCCCACTTTGGATTGACGCCGCCGGAGGGGGCGCAGTGGGCGACGGTGGCCGACGCCCGTGAGGTGGAGTTTGAGGCCGACGCGGTGGCGGCCAACCTGCCCTATGGGCGGCGGACGAGCACGAGCGAGGAGAAGCTGGAGGCGATCTTGACCAACCTCCGCCACCGCGCGCGGCGCTTTGTCTTCTTCTCGGGCGACGCGCTGACCCCGCTCTTGACGCGTGTTGGCTACAGCGAGATCGAGGAGGTGGATCTCTCCAAGGGGCCGGGTCGCCAGCGCTTTATGAGCGTGGCGCGCTGAGGGCGAGGCATCGGGCCAAGGCCAAGAGGGCGGCGGGCGTCAGACATCGAGCAACAAGATCGGCGCAAAGCGCGGCTCAAAGTCGAGGGGATCGACGGCGCTGAGCTGCTCCACGGCGGCGTCGAGCAGCAAGGCCAAGGCCCCTGCCTCGGTGCCGCCCACGCGGCGCCACCACAGCGCCGCCGCCTCCTTGGCCTCGGGGCGCAGATCCCCCTCATCAAAGAGGGCCGTCAGGGCGTCGAGGAGGTGTGTCAGTGGCAAGCGTTGACGATCAGTCAGCGCCAGGGCATCGAGGGCAAAGGCGGTGAACAGCCACGCGGCGATCTCCTCACCCGCTGGGCGCCCCAAGCCAACCGCGACGGTGTGCAGATCGGCGATCCAGCGCGCCCAGCGGCGAGCCTCATCGAGATCCTCTGCCGAGGCGATGGGCCGCCCGTCGGGGCGGGTGGGGTGACGGCGGGTCAGGGCCTCGATCCAGGGCTGAGCCGTCTCCAAGCCGAGGGCGCCGAGGCTGGACTTGACGCGGCGGAGTGGGCGGGCGGCGGCGAGCATCTGAGCGTAACCCGCGCGGAAGATCAGGGCCATGGGCGTCGCCTCCAAGACCATGGCGCCCTCCTCGGGCGAGGACGCCAGGGCGGACAAGCCCAGGTTCAGCCCCGCGCGCAGCCGCGCCAGCGTCTCCAAGCGGGCCACCTCATCCCACAGCTCCACGCGATCCGCCGAGAGGGCCATATTGACGACATACGCCAGGTGCTCATAAGCGACCTCCATCGCCTCAGTGGGCAGCGCGGCGATGGCCTGATCCAAGAGATCCCCGCCTCGGATGGGCCGCAGCCAAGCGCCCTCGATCTCGCCGGTGGGCGGCGTGATGGGCAGCAGATCATCCTTAGGGGGCGTATAGATCACCAGCGCGTCGTAATAATCCACATAGCCCATATCGGCCATGCGCCCGGAGCGCCAGCGATAGGCATCCTCTTGAAGATTTGTCTCCAGCGCAGCGCTGGAAGCCAAGAGCAGGTTGATACAGTGAGCGGTGTCCTCGCGCATCAACATATCGAGGAAGACCTTGATGGGCAGATCGCGGGGCGCGCCGTGGGGGAAGTGGATACAGAGGCGATTATCGGGCGTGACGACATACTCCCCATCGGGGGGATCGAAGCCATCGGGGTCCTCAACCACGATGGCCTCTGCTGTGGAGCGCACGATCAAGGTCAGCAGGGCATCATCCACCTCCAGGAGGCGCTGATAAAGCACCTCGGGGCCGGCGTGCATCAGCACCTCCAGCCAGGGATCGAGGCGCTCCATGGAGACGCTATCGCGCTCCCAGATCTCCATATCGAGGAGGGCGCGGACCTGCTTCCCGCTGGCATAAGCGAGGACCAGTGGCGCATCGGCGAGGCCGATCTCATGGATATAGTGATGCAGCGTCGAGGGGGGCAGGGAGCGGATCGCGCGCGCGGTGTCATGGGGCTCGATGAGGCGATCCAGGAGAGCCTGACCGCCCTTAACGCGCGCCAACCCGCCCCGCCAAGCGGCGAGGTCAGTGGGCTTGAGTTCTGACATGAGATCAGCTCGCGCGGGCGCGGCGATAGATGGAGGGGGCGGCGCGCTTGAGCCAGGCTTGCTTCTCATCCAAGGTCGCCTCTGCGTCCAAGCTCGCGTCCCGCTCAGCGATCAGATCCGCGATCAAGCGCTTACGGCGACGGAAGGGCACCTTCTCCCAGCCATCCAAGAGTGTCGGCTTCTCCTCGAAGCGGACCAAGCGACCCAAGATAACCTCCATGGGATCGAGGATGGCGGCCAGCTCGGCATCGGCGACGAACATCACCTCCCCGGTGAGGTGATCTTGAAGGCGCAGGCCGCGTTGGCGCTTACACTCCATGACCTCCAGGAGGCTAACGGCGCTGCTGGCCAAGCATGATCGCAGCAACAGCTGACGATCCGCGCTCGACTCCGCCGCATCCACGACGGCCTGCTGAATGAGGGGCTCACCTTCGAGCTTGGCATCATAGAGGACGTGATCCTCGAAGGCGCGATCCCCGAGGGGCGACGAGGGGGGGGCCTCAAAGAAGATCTCGACGCGCTCTTGAAGGTCGGGGAGGGCCATCGCCTGAGCGCCGAGGCTCTCGCGCAAGCGCTTTGAGTAGACGCGCAACCAATCGGCGCGGTTCTTCAAGCCGCGCTCCTCCTCCTTACGCGCCTCATCCTGCTGCTCATGACACTTCTTGTATTTCTTACCGCTGCCGCAGTGGCAGGGATCATTGCGCCCGATCTTGCTCATGTCACCTCCAATGAAAAACGGGGGATTATCGCAGACCGCGCGCGTCGAGGCGAGCCCCAAAGGGCGCGGCTTTACGAGCAGGGCGCGGCGCCCTCACCTGGGGCTGGCCATACTCACGCAGAAGTCGACTTAGCGCGTCGTGAGCGGCAAGAGGCCACGACCACGCGCCAGCGACGAGCCAGATCGATCGGGTGGCCACGAGCCTTGACCACGAGGGACTCACTTTCAGCTTGCTTTGAAACAGGCCGTTGGTCTGTTGAGCATCGTGGCTGCTTGAGGTGGCCGTTTATGGTGATGTGGGTGTGGCTGATTGGTACTCACGACGCTCTAAGTCCCAACCCCTCCAACGGCTCTATCCGCGATTGCGGAGACGCACCCAAGCGTAGTCGAAGGAGCACGTGGGTGACACCTAATTCAGTTGAAGCAGAGCCAAAAGAACACATGGTAGCCACCTAATGCCATCGGTGCCATCTACTCTGTGAGGATCAATTCTTTTTACGAAATACCAACATATTGAATGTTATCGTTGTCGTCGGATTCCCGAATAACGCTGCAATACACCCGTTGCTTTTAGTCACAGGGATAGATTGAATCATGTCCAATTCCCATCCATGTGCAGCTTCTGAGTTGATAATGTCGGCGTAACTTTGGACAGCGGTATTATAGCTATCCCTTCTTTTAATCGAGAGTTCAACTGGCCCAGCAACTGTTTTGTACAAAAACATCATTTTTCTCCTTTTCTCTTTAAGACTTGTGTTTTTGAAGGATAATCTTCACCGCCATTGGGTGGACGACAGCGAATAATCCGAGACAAACCCATCAATAAACCTTTTAGTGCGCCATATTTATTGAGAGAGATGATCATATACTCAGAACATGTCGGCGTAAACAAACAAGCCCCTCTCATAGAAATTGGTGATTTTTTTTGATATAGCTTAGTTAAATATATAAGAAGCCTCTTCATCTCAAATAAGCACTTTCTCTGTTTCAGGCGTATACTTTATCGTATTTGCTATGATCTGTGCTTCCACATGATGGGCATCTATTGCCACCACAGGACTCACATGATTTCGTGCCGCACTTTCGACAAGTATAAACAGGAAACCAGTTGCTCGATAAAGCATTTTTAGCAGTTCGAGCACATCGAGGACAGGACTTTAAGTTTGCCATGATGCGTTTTCTCTACGACTTATACAGTTAGAGTGTTGTGATTGGCCTAATTTGCTGAAATTTAAGGGAACGTTTTTTGTGTTGACCATTTTTAGGCTGTTTTCTCGTTCAACTGTGTATGTTCTATTCTCCTTAAAAATTTTTGATCTCGAAAAGGACGTGACGTTCAAGCAACTTACCATAAGTAAATGTAATTGCAATCCCCATCAACACTTTTTTAGGACGAATCGAAAATAGACACCCTCCCCGCCTCAAGCGTACTTTTTTATTGCTCGGGAGACAGGGCGAACCTCGGAAAATTAAAACGATCAGGATAAATGGCCCAGAGCAATTGACGCCCAAAACAGGTGATAGAGCAGGTCGAGCAGATGGACAAGCCTGAGCAAATGGCTCCCATGTGCTCACTTAATGCGAGTTTCGATGCTCATTTGGCGCACCTCCCGCCCAGCCCACCCCAGGGCAATCGCACCCCATCTTGATAACCGCAGCTCAAGAGATACGGCGGCGCGCCCTCACCTGGGGCTGGCTCGCCCTGTGATCAAGCAGCAGACGCGCTCACCGGGCTGAACGAGCCCTGAAGCGCGCAGATGAAGAAGACCCGCCAAGCTCGCCGTACCCGTCGCCGAGGCGTCGAGGCCCGCCTCCGCCTCAACCAAGCGCCGCGCCTCGATGAGCGTCTCCTCATCCACCACCACGGCCAAGCCGCCGGAATAGGCCATCGCGCGCACGCAGCCGAGCCAGTCATAGGTCTCATCATCGAGGATGCCATGAGCGACGCTGTGTGGAGTCTCCTCCCAAGGCCACATATACGCCGCGCGGTGCGTCGCCGCGTGAGCCAGCGCCGCCTCGACGCCCAGCTCATCGATCTTGACCCGCAGCCGCTCATAGGCCCGCGCCAGGGGCGCCGCCCCTTGGGTCTGCACCATGTGGATGCGTGGCGCCCGCGACCACACCCCCCGGCGCACCGCCTCGAAGATCCCGCGCCCCACGGCGCTGGCCAAGGCCCCGCCGCCGACCTGGACGAAGAGATGATCGGGTGGCTCAGGCATCGACGCCGCCAAGCGGTAGGCCAAGGTCTGCGCCCCCTCCAGCGTCAGCCCGTTCTCCGAGCCCTGACAGCAGAAGGGCAGCGCCCCCTCGGCCAGCGCCTCGCGGAAGCGATGGATGCAGGGATCGCCCGCCTCACCGCAGGGAATGTCCCCGCTCTGCGGGGGCAGGGCGTGGGCGAAGTGAACCGCAGGTTCGCTGAGCGGGGAGCTGCGCTCCCCAACGCAGCGCGGGCTGACGTTGATCTCCGCCCCCAAGGCGCGCAGCCGCTCGACGATGCTGGGATCGGCGTCGGTGGGGATAAAGACCCGCAGCCGCCGCCCCGCCGCCTTGGCCACCACCGCCGCCGCCAGCGCCGCGTTGCCACAACTGGCGATGGCCAGATCGGGGATCTCCGCCCAGCCCAGCCGCTCGACGATCTCCAGGTGGATCGCCAAGCCCATGAGGTGACGCGCCTTATGGGAGCCCGCCACCTGCTCCACCTCACTGACGAGGCTCAGCTCAGTCTGGGTGCGCGCCGACAGGGCCGCGCTGTGGCGCAGCGGCGCGTCGCTGAAGCCGTGACCATAGACCGCGCTGATGGCGCGATCGAGATCATCGACCAAGGCCAGGTAGTCCTCATCCTTCATGGCGAAGCGGCGGGCCATCGCGTGGCTGTGGCTCAGGGCGCGCCAGGCCTTAAACGGATGGGCGTCGTCTGAGCGAGGCCAAGGGACATGGGCCTCCAAGACCGGCGCCAGGACATGATCCACCTCAGGCCGCGCGCTCGCCTGAGGGCAGCGGAAGGGGAAGGGCTCAAGCGGCCCCGCCTCCACCCGCGCCCCGCAGCCCTCACAGCGTAAGATCACTTGGCGCTCTCGGCGTTGAAGGCGATGATCATCTCATCCCAGGCGGCGAGGTGGCCGCGCAGCGAGCGCCAATAAGCCTGATGACGCCGCGCTTCAAAATCTTTAAGGTCGATCCCCTGCTGCTCCACCCAGGTAAAGTAGCCCAGGTTAAACATCCGCCGCTTATCCTGCTCGGTCAGCTCCATAAAGTGATCGATCGTCTCACCCAGCACGCTGCGACCGAAGACCTCAGCGGCGGTGATCTGATCAAAAGCGCCGCCCCAGTACTTCTCCAGGGCCTTGCGCAGCTCCGTGCCGTACATCTCCGCGCCATCGGTGGCGATGGTCAGGATCAGATCATCACCACCCATCTGGTGATATTTCGCCGCTTTGATCGCACCCAAAATATTGGCGATGCCGCTAAAGCCCAGGTGCTTGAGCTGATCAATGATCTCGCTGGGCACGCCACGGCGGTCCTTGAGATAGGCCTGCCCCACCTCAGTGTTGAAGAGGACAAACAGTGTATCGGTGTCGAGATCGCTGATGCCCGCCACGGCATCGGTCTGCATCATGTTGTGGATCAGCGGCAGGTGCTTATCGCCGATGCCTTGGATGTTGTGCTCACCGAAGCCATTGTAGAGCAGCGTGGGGCACTCCACGGCCTCCAACGCCACGGTGCCGCAGCCGTACTCATCCTTGAGGTAATCACCGGCAGCGATTGTCCCCGCCGAGCCCGTCGCCGAGATATACGCCCGCAGCCGCAGCGTGGGCGTGTTGACCTTGAGCGACTCATAGACGTGGGCGAGGGCCTTACCCGTACACAGATAGTGGGCCAGGTGGTTGCCGTACTCACTGAACTGATTGAAGATCACGTTGATGGGATCGCGATCCAGCTCATTGCACTTGTCGTAGATCTCCTTGACATTGGACTCAGAGCCGGGCGTGGCGATGATGTCGGTGTCCATATCTAAGACCCAGTCGCGCAGCCAGGCGAAGCGCTCCTCGCTCATGCCCTCGGGCAAGATGCCCACGCCGTGACAATCCAAGATGCGGGAGATGGCCACGCCGCCCCGGCAGTAGTTGCCGGTGGAGGGCCAGATCGCCTTGTCCTTGGTGGGATCGAACTGACCGGTGACCAAGCGAGGCACGAGGCAGGCGTAGGCGGCCAGCACCTTATGGGCGTGGATCATGGGGAAGCTGTCGCCCAGCATCACCACGATCCGGGCGTCAACGCCGGTGAGGCTCTTGGGCAGCTCTAGGGCGCGGGGGACCTCGGTCAAGCCCTGCCCGTCCTCGGAGTTATACCAATGCACGCGATAGAGGTTGAGGGGATGGGGCGCCAGATGATCCACGCCCGCCAGGGCCTCGATGATCTCGGCGGGGATGCGGCGCGGCTCGGCCAGCTCGGCGAAGGTGGGCATACGCACGCCCGCCTCCTTCAGCCGCGCCACCGTGCGGGCATAGACCTCAGCGTCAACGATGTGCTTCTCAAGCCCAAGCTTAGCCATCTCACGATCTCCAGCGGGCGCAGCGCCCGACAACACAGGGTGAACTCAGAACAGGGTGAACTCAGAGCGCCCGCATCGCCGCCCAGAGGCGCGCGGCCTCTGACTCGGCCTCGGCGCGGATCTCATCCATATCAGCGGTCAACAGCCGCCCCTCATCGACGACGAGGCGCCCCCCCACGACCACGCTTTGAACGGCGCCGGCGTCATCGCGGATCACGAAGTCCGCCGCCGCGCCCGCCTCCAGGGCGCCGAAGGGCAGACCCCACAGCGCGCTCATCAAGGCCTGACCGTTCTCCAGGCGCCCATCGGTGGTGACATCGCCGTGCTGTGCGGCCAAGCGAGAGAGGGCCGCCAGCTCATCGAGCATGGCTGCGGGATAGCCATCGGTGCCCAGGGCCACGCGATCCCGCGTGGCGCCCAGGGAGGCGGCGTAGCCGACGCGGTTGCCCTCATTGGAGCGGGGGTTATGCACGAAAAAAGCGCCCGCGCGAGCGCCCAAGCGCACCTGATCGGGGCTCAAATGAACCGCGTGGATCAGCAGGCTATGGGGGGGCAAGGCGTCGAGGGCCAGGAGGCGGCTGAGGGGGCTGGCGTAGCCTCGGGCCACCGAGTCGGCCACATCGGCGGCGTCCTCGGCCATGTGAACGTGCAGGGGCACGCCCAGGGCGCGGCAGAGGTGGCCCGCCTCGCGGATCAGCGTATCTGAGGCCGTGAAGGGCGCGTGCAGGCCGACGAGCCCGCGCACCAAAGGCCGCTGGTTCTCCTCGACGAAGCGCATACACTCTTTGAGGCCCGCGCGGCCCTCCTCAATCCCCCCGTTGCGCTCGGTGGCGCCATAGGTCAGGAGCGCGCGGGCGCCCAGGGCATCGCAGGCATCGGCCAAGATATCCAGCGAGCCCTCGATCAAGTTGGGCGACTCATGGTGATCGATGATCGTCGTCGCCCCGGACAGGAGCGCGTTGGCCACATAGAAGCGCGCCGAGGCGCGCAGGCTCGCCGCGTCCAGGGCACGATCCAGGCGCCACCAGACGCGCTCAAGGATCTGCACGAAGTTCTCGGGGGCCACCTCGGGGGCGGGCAAGCCCAGCGGCGCCAGGCCGCTATAGAGGTGCGTGTGCGCGCAGACCAAGCCAGGGTGGGCGGCGCCCTTCAAGCGTCGGACATCCTCACCGGCGAGATCACCTCGCGCCAGCCGCCCCGCCTCTGCCACCCACCGTGTCTGCTCATGCTCAAGGACCCAGCGCATACCGCCTCCAGAAATTGAGGGGCGATATCAGCGCACATCACGCGCCGGGCTGCAATGTTTATTGAGGCTTAGGGGCGATTTCAGCCGCCCAGGGTGGCGGCGAGGCGCGCGGCGTCGAGATCGACGCCCACGGGGGCATGATCTGAGGGCCGAGGCCAATCGCGGGGCGCCTCATGAACAAACGCCTCGCGGATCAAGGGCGCCGCCGAGGGGTTCGCCAAGATCAGATCGATGCGCAAGCCATCACCGCGAGCCCGCGCATCGCGGCGATAATCCCACCAGGAGAAGCGCGCGTCGGTCGGCGCGTGATGGCGCAGCGTGTCGAGATTGCCTGCGGCCAACAACGCCGCGAGGGCCTGCCGCGCCAAAGGATGACAGAGCACCGAGGCCGCCCACGCGGGCGGATCGGCGACGTCGAGATCCTCCGGCGCGACGTTGAAGTCCCCGCAGAGGAGACGAGGGCCGGGCGGCTGGGCGGCGGCGAAGGCCAAGAGCTGAGAAAAAAAGTCCAGCTTGAACCGCCACTTATCAGAGCCCACGGTGTCGCCGTTGGGCGCATAGACGGAGACGACGCGCAGCCCATTGATCGTCGCAGCCAGCGCCCGCGCCTGCGGCCCTGGCCCGCGCGTCACCGCCTCGATGGGCAGCCGAGAGAGGATCGCCACGCCGTTATAGGCCCGCTGACCATAGACGGCGGCCTCATAGCCCAGCTCACCGACCGCCTCATAAGGGAAGGCGTGCTCCTCACACTTCAGCTCTTGAAGGCAGATCACCTCTGGCCCCTCCGCGTCCAGATAATCCAAGAGGTGATCCAGGCGGGCGCGGACAGAGTTCACGTTCCAGCTGACGATCTTCATCGAGTGTTCCTCCTTCATTCAGGCGCGCCTCATCAGCGCCTCGCCGATGGCCTGCGCGTGCAGCGGCCCCAGGGCGTCCCAGGAGAAGCGCGCCGCCGCCTTGACGTGCCGCGCCGACATCCGCGCCGCCTGCTCGGGGGAGGACAACACTTGACGCAGCGCGGCGCGCAGCGCCCCGGCGTCCTCGGGGGGGATCAGGGTCAAGCCCGCCTCCACCGCCAAGGCGCCCACGCCCCCCGTGTCGGTGGCGATGCTCGGCACCCCGCGATGCAGGGCCTCCAGCAAGGACACCGGCGTACCCTCGCTGCGCTGCCCGACGCGACGGCTGGGCAGGACAAAGGCCGAGGCCGCCGCCAGGAGCGCGTCGCGCTGCGGCGGCGCCAGCGCG
>JAHJCH010000308.1 GCA_018813065.1 Myxococcota bacterium | reverse complement strand
TGGGCGGCATGAGCGGGATCTGCCTCACCCACGAAGACTGCCCGCCGGGCGCCCTCTGCGACATCGCCGCCCAGGCCTGCGCGACCGCCTGCCGCCTCGACGATGACTGCGGCCCCACCGCCCGCTGCGCGCCGGAGGGGCTCTGCCGCGATCTGCCCCTCTGCGCCGATGATGGCGACTGCCAAGAGGGCGTCAGCGCCTGCGACTGCCACGGCGTCTGCGCGCCGACGACGGGGCGGCGCTGCACCACCGACCTCCAGTGTGGGCCGGACAGCTTCTGCGAGCCGTGCTCCGCCAGCTGCAAGCCCCGCGTAGCCCCCTGTGGGCGCTGCGAGATCAACGCCTCCAACCCCAGCGTCAACGGCGGCTGCGAGCGCCACGCGGACTTCTGCTACCCGCTGGGCGAGGCCGCCCAGACCTACTGCCTGCGGCCCTGCACGGGGGGGCGCCAGGGCACCTGCGAGAGCATCGGGCCGGGCTATCAGTGCGAGGTGCTCGGCGATGGCCGAGAGGCCTGCGTGCCCAGCGTGGGGGAGTGCGTAGAGATCGGCGACTGCCTCGTGGACACGGACTGCGATAGCGCCAGCTTCTGCAATGACTTTCACTTCTGCCAGCCAGGCTGCCGCGATGACATCGCCTGCCCACAAGGCCAGGTCTGTCATGGGCTGCGCTGTGGCCCGGCCTGCGCCACGGACAGCGACTGCGAGGCGGGCGAGGCGTGCCAACCTGACGGGCACTGTCGGCGACCGGGCTTCTGTCAGACGAGCCGCGACTGCCCCGAGGCGGAGACGCACTGCGACCTTGAGAGTCACCAATGCGCGCCGGGCTGCGAGCTGGACGATGACTGCCTTGACGCCACCCAGGAGTGCCTCGGCGGCGCCTGCCGCCCGCGCGGCTGCACGGGCAACTTCCAGTGCGCCTTTGGCGAGGTCTGCGACCTCGACAGCCACCTCTGCCAGCCCGCGCCGGGCCGCCACTGCGAGGCGGGCTGTGATCCGCAGCAGAGCGAGACGTCCTGCGGCGACACCGGCCAGCGCTGCCTCTCCCTCCAAGACGAGGACGGCAACGCGTTGGGGGACTTCTGCTTTGAGCCCTGCCTTGAGGCGCCCAACGCCTGCCCCCAGGGCTACCAGTGCGTGGATCTTGAAGACCAAGACGGCAACGTCTCCGCGAGCCTGTGCATCCGCCGCTGCGATCTTGATCCGTTCCGCACCCAGTCCGCCGAGAAGCGCCGATGAGCCCACGCCTGGTGGTGGTGGCGGGGCTCATCCAAGGCCCCCAGGGCACGCCCGAGGCGGCGCGGCTGCTGATCAGCCAGCGTGACGGCGGGCACCTCGACGGCGCCTGGGAGTTCCCAGGCGGCAAGATTGAGCGGGGCGAATCCCCTGAGGCGGCCTTAGCCCGTGAGCTGCGCGAGGAGCTGACGATTGAGGTCGCCGTCGGCGACATCTTCAGCGTCGGCCACCACGTCTACCCTGAGCATGAGGTGCTCCTGCTCGTCTACCGCTGTCAGATCGTGGGCGGCCAGCCGACCCGCGCCCAGGTGCGTGATCTGCGCTGGGTCACGCCGAGGCAGCTCCTCAGCGTGCCCTTGCCCCCCGCTGACGCCCCCATCCTTAAGAGGATTGAGCGAGATGTGGACTGTTTTTTTAGCTGACGATGAGGCCACCCGCGCCTTGGGTGAGTGTATTGGCCGCGCGGCGCGCTCGGGCGACGTGATCGCCGCCGAGGGGGATCTCGGCGCGGGCAAGACCACGCTGGCCCAAGGGATCGCCTGGGGGCTGGGGATCGACGAAGATCACTACGTCAACAGCCCGACCTTCGCCATCCTCCAAAGCCACCCGGGCCCGATCACGCTGCACCACCTCGACCTCTACCGGATCAGCGACGAGGACGAGGCGCTGGGCTTGGGGCTTGACGAGATCATCGGCGTCGAGGGGCTCTCATATGTGGAGTGGCCCTCGCGGCTGCCTGAGATCGCCGCCTTGGCGGATCTGCGGCTGCGGCTGACCTACGAGGGTGAGGGGCGGCGCGCCGAGCTTGAGGGGCGCAGCCCCAGGGGCGTG
Organism: Myxococcota bacterium; assembly: GCA_018813065.1. Classification (GTDB taxonomy): domain Bacteria; phylum Myxococcota_A; class Bradymonadia; order UBA7976; family UBA1532; genus JAHJCH01. Next base: position 5,451 of record JAHJCH010000308.1, on the reverse strand, counting down.
CTTTGGCGCACGGCCATCGAGCGTGCGTTTATTAACGCGGCCAACGAGGCCCAAGCCGCGCCGCCGCGCGCGCGCTAAAACAAGCACAAATCACCGTAATTAAAGCAGTATCCCCTTAAATCACGGCGACCTCTGGCGCGCCTCGCGCGCTGGCATAGTGGCTGCAAGGCGGCGGCGCGCCTCGCCCCCCCTGCTTTCATTAACGCGCTGCTTTAATAACGGAGAGCACCTTGAGCACTGCCATCGACGTCTACGGTCGGACCCCCACACACAGCCCCGCCCTCAAGGTCGATCACGCGCTCAACCACCTCCTGTTCGCCCTCACCCGCGTGGACACAGGCGACGAGGTCGCGTTGGCGCGACGGCGCGCGGCGCGGCGCCAGATCCAGGCCGCGTTGAGGGCAGTGGAGGTCAACACGCGGGCGGGCTTCGAGGCGATCCTCAATGGCTGCCTGGACGTCGGCTTCCGTGGCCCCAGCCTCCTCGCCTTTGTCTTCGAGGTCTTGAGTGATCGCCTCGGCGCGCGGATTCGTCGTCGGCTCTACTCTGTCGGCGCCTCCCTCGACGAGGTCAGCGATCTGGTCTCCAAGACGATGGAGAGCATCCAGCGCCTGATCAGCCGCGCCAACCGCGCGCGCCACACGCTCCGCTACGAGCTGCTGATCACCATCGGCGATCACCGCGCCATCGACTTCTTACGGCGGCGCCGCCTGGAGTACCGCGACGATCTGGAGCGGCTCTCGGGCGCGACGCCTGACCCTGAGCGGCGCTACCAACAAGCCCAAGCGGCGCGACAAGCGGCGCGGGTGCGCGACGCCATCTTCGCCGCCCACGCGGGGCTCGACGGGATCTCGCGGCGCGCGCTGATCGAGGTGGAGATCCATGGCCGTGGCTACGGCGAGATCGCGGAGTGCTTAGGCTTAGCGCCCTCCAACGTCGGCAACGTGGTGCGTCGGGCGCGGGTGGCGCGGACGCGCGCCTTAGCCGCGCAGCTGCGCCAGCTTGAGGGCCTCGGTGACGTGGGCGGCTACGGGGCGCTCGTCGCCGACGATCACCTGCGGCGGGGGATGCTGCGGCTGGCCGTCGAGGTGGGCGCGGGCGCCTGCGCGTGCTGCCTCGCCCGAGGCCACCTCCACGCCGCCGACGCCCCCTGCGCCTGCCCCACCCCACGCTGAAATTGAGCGCCTCGCCGGGCGGTGTTACCTTCCTGGGCGAATCGACACCCACAGAGGAAATCACAATGCAGCGCCTCGCCCTCCTCAGCCTCCTCATGCTTGGCTGCGGCGGCCCAGCCCCCATCATCGGCCCCGATCCTTGTGAGATCACGGCGCTCCAGCTCAATCGGCGCCTTGGCCCTGAGCTGAACAAGATCATCACGCGTCAATCCTTGCCCCTGGCGCCGCCCGATCGTGGTGGCTGCGCGTTGATCTACACCCAGGTCAGCGAGGAGATGGCGGGGGAGGTCGAGGGCGAGTCCAGCGACGGCGGCATGGATCAGCGCCTCGCGCTGGGCAACCCGGACACGGGCCAAAATATCCGGCTGATGATGATCGACCCCGCCAAGCACTCCCCGCTGACGGCGATGATGGACCTGGCGCTCAAGGACGTCACAGGGGACGGCCAAGCGGAGCTGATCCTCATCGAGAGTTCGATGGATCCGGGCGAGCCGGGCAAGGGGCTGCGTGTCTTCGCCTATGGCCATGAGGGCGCGGTGGAGATCTTCTCGGAGAAGCTCCAGGTCACGACCCCCGAGGGGCTGTCGCTGATCGCCGACTGGCGCGCGGACGTGTTGGGCGCGGCGCCGGCGATCTTCTTAGAGGGGGCGGGCGTCTCTCGGGCCTTCGCCTTCAGCGCCGAGAAGCGGCGCTTTGAGCCCAAGGCCGTTGACCCCAACGAGGGCAAGGCGCCGATCAAGATCAAGATCAAGGGCGGCGAGACGGAGAAGCGGGCGCAGGAAGAGGCCGCCAAGGCCGCCGCGGCCAAGGCCGCTGAGGGTGGAGCGAAGAGAGGCGGCGGGGCCAAGAGAGGCGGCGGGGCGGGTAAAGGCGACGAGGCCCCCTCCAAGCCGGGCGGCGTGTTACCGCCGGACAAGGGCGACGCCGAGCAGCCCAAGCTCGATCTCAACAGCCTCGGGATCTAACCTCCCCCCATCGCCCGCGCGTTGCGGTCTGAGCCGCGCGCCGCTATGCTCGGCGGCCATTTTAGACCACCCAGACCCATTTCCAAGCCCGGAGTCGCTGATGAAGTACGATCCAAAGCAGATCGAGCCCAAGTGGCAGCACTACTGGCAGACGAACAAGACATTCGCCGCCGTCGATGATGACGCTCGGCCCAAGTTCTACTGCCTGGACATGTTCCCCTACCCCTCGGGCCAGGGCCTGCACGTCGGCCACCCCGAGGGCTACACCGCCAGCGACATCCTCAGCCGCTACAAGCGCGCCAACGGCTTCAACGTGCTGCACCCGATGGGCTGGGACGCCTTTGGGTTGCCCGCCGAGCAATACGCCATCAGCACGGGGACGCACCCCTCGATCACCACGCAGCGCAACGTCGATAACTTTCGGCGTCAGATCCAAGCCCTGGGTTTCAGCTACGACTGGGATCGCGAGGTCAACACCACCGACGCGGGCTACTACCGCTGGACCCAGTGGATCTTCACCCAGCTGTACAAGAAGGGCCTGGCCTACATCGCCGAGGTGCCTGTCAACTGGTGCCCGGCCTTGGGCACCGTGCTGGCCAACGAGGAGGTCATTGACGGCCTCAGCGAGCGTGGCGGCCACCCTGTGGTGCGCAAGCCCATGCGCCAATGGATGCTCAAGATCACCGAGTACGCCGATCGCCTGGAGACGGACCTGGATGAGCTGGACTGGCCTGAGGGCGTCAAGCACATGCAGCGCAACTGGATAGGGCGCAGCTTCGGCGCCGAGGTGGACTTCAAGCTGTCGGCGGTGGACAAGCCCATCACGGTGTTCACCACCCGCCCGGACACGCTGTTTGGGGCGACGTACATGGTGCTGGCCCCCGAGCACCCCTTGGTGAGCGAGATCACCACGCCAGCGCAGGCCGACGCCGTGGCGAGCTACGTCAACCAAGCCGCGCTCAAGAGCGATCTGGAGCGCACGGAGCTGGCCAAGGACAAGACGGGCGTCTTCACGGGCGCCTACGCCATCAACCCGGTCAACGGCGAAGAGATCCCCGTCTGGATCAGCGACTATGTGCTGTCCACCTACGGCACGGGGGCGATCATGGCGGTGCCGGGGCATGATCAGCGTGACTGGGAGTTCGCCACCAAGTTCAATCTGCCGATCATCGAGGTCGTCGCGGGCGGTGACGTCACGGTGGAGGCCTACACGGGCGACGGCGCGTTGGTCAACAGCGGGATGATCAGCGGCCTGGCGGTGCCCGAGGCCAAGGCCAAGATCACGGCCTGGTTAGAGGGCGAGGGGCTGGGCAAGGGGGCGGTCAACTACCGGCTGCGCGACTGGCTGTTCAGCCGCCAGCGTTACTGGGGCGAGCCCTTCCCCATCATCCACGCCGAGGACGGCGAGATCCTGCTGGTGGACGAGGCGGAGTTGCCGGTGACGCTGCCGGAGGTGGAGGCCTACAAGCCCTCGGGCACGGGCGAGAGCCCCTTGGCGACCATCAGCGAGTGGGTCAACGTCACGCTGCCCGATGGCCGTCGGGGCCGCCGCGAGACGAACACCATGCCCCAGTGGGCGGGCTCCTGCTGGTACTACCTGCGCTACATCGACCCCCACAACACCGAGCAAGCCTGGGCGCCTGAGAAAGAGCGCTACTGGATGCCGGTGGATCTGTACATCGGCGGGGCGGAGCACGCGGTGCTGCACCTGCTCTACGCGCGCTTCTGGCACAAGGTCTTGTTTGATCTGGGCTTTGTACACACCAAGGAGCCCTTCAAGCGGCTGGTCAACCAGGGGATGATCCTGGGAGAAGACGGCCAAAAGATGGCCAAGTCGCGCGGCAACGTGGTCAACCCGGACGACATCATCGAGCAGTTTGGCGCCGACGCGCTGCGCCTGTACGAGATGTTTATGGGGCCGTTAGAGGCGGTTAAGCCTTGGCAAACCAAGGGCGTCGATGGGGTGCGGCGCTTCTTGGACCGCGCGTGGCGCGTCTTCGTCGATGACAAGACGGGCGAGCCTCGGGTGGACGACAGCGCGCCCTCCGACGAGGTCACGCGGGCGCTGCACAAGACCATCCGCAAGGTCGGCGAGGACATCGAAGCGCTGCGGCTGAACACGGCCATCGCCGCCATGATGGAGCTGGTCAACCTGCTGACCAAGGACAAGACGTGTTCGCGGACGATCTTAGAGCCCTTCGCCCAGCTCATCGCGCCCTTCGCGCCGCACTTCGGCGAGGAGGTCTGGTCGCGGCTGGGCCACGACGCCACGATCAGCCATGTGCCTTGGCCGCGCTACGAAGAGGCGCTGTGCAAGGACCCCATGTTGACCTACGCGGTGCAGGTCAACGGCAAGCTGCGAGGCCAGGTGGAGTTAGCGGCGGACGTGGACGAGGCCACGGCGTTGGCGGCGGCCAAGGCCGATCCCAACGTGGCGCGGCACCTGGAGGGCAAGACCCTGCGCCGTGAGATCTTCGTGCCCAAGCGCATGATCAACCTGGTGGTGAGCTGAGTGAGCGCGCTCCTGCTCTTTGATCTCGACGGCACGATCCTCGACAGCGTACCGATGATCATCGACTCGCTGCGCTGGACCACCCAGACGCAGCTGGGGTTAACGCTCGACGACGCCACGCTGAGAGCGGGGGTGGGCACGGCGTTAAAGGATCAGCTGGCGGCGCACGCGCGGCGGGCGGGGATCGAGCCCAGCCCAGCGCGGGTCGCGGCGCTGGTCAGCGCGTACTTAGAGCACAACCACGCCACGCATGACGCCAGGATCAAGGTCTTTGACGGCATATTAGAGGCGCTGGAGGTGCTGCGTGCGCGTGGCCACGCGATGGCGATCGTGACCAGCAAGGCGCGCCAGATCAGCCAGCGAGGCTTAGAGATCACGGGGGCGGCGCGCTTCTTCGAGGCGCTCATCGCCTACGAAGACACCGCCCAGCACAAGCCCGATCCTGCGCCGCTCCACCTCGCGCTGAAGCGGCTGGGGCGTGAGGCGAGCGAGGCGATCTACATCGGCGACGCGATCCACGACATCGAGGCGGGCAAAGCGGCGGGGCTGCGCACCCTCGGCGCGGGCTGGGGCGCGCCTGATCTCACGATCTTGATGAGCGCCGCCCCGGATCTCTTGCTCAACGACCCGCGCGATCTGATCACCGCGCCGCTCTGAGCGCGCCGTGACCCGCCCGATTACTTCTTTTTGAAGAGCGCTTCAAGATCCGCGAGGGCTTGATTACGCGCGCTGCCGCGCACGCCGCCGCCGTTGCCGCCTATCCCGTTGCCGCCGATCCCGTGACCGCCGCCGTGGCCGC
>JAHJCH010000307.1 GCA_018813065.1 Myxococcota bacterium | reverse complement strand
TCGCCTTAGCCCAGATCGCCGCCTACATCGACGCCCAAACCCGCGCCCAAGCCGCCGATCTCCTCCGCCGCTGGTTCGGCTAAACCCACGAGGCTCACCATGTACCACCGCATCGTCCTCACCGCGGGCACCTCCGCGCTGTCCATGGCCAACCTTGGCGAGTGGATTAAATCCACAAACGCCTTTAAACACGAAGCCCGGACGATATACCCACAAGAAGGACAAGACGAAGACACCGCGCTCAAACGCTGGTCCAGCCTCGTCAAAAAAGCCCCCTTTAACGACCCCATGCGAATCAGCGCCGAAACCTCAGCGCTCAACGCGCTTCAAAAGCATAAAAAACTTGCGAACGCGCCTCAAATTGTACTAATCCATACCAAAACATTTGACGGCAAAGTCGCTGCTGAAATTATCGAAGCAGCACTCAAACAGCTCTACAATGCGACCGTCGAACGCCGTGCGGTACACCTTGACGCCAACCGCGAAGAAGGCATGACCGCCGATCTTGGTGCCTTTATCAAAGAAGTCGCCGATGCGCTTCGAGAAGGCGATCCACGCACCACCTGTTTTGCGCCTCTTGGTGGCTACAAAGTCATGACCTCCCTGGGCTACCTTGCGGGTGCTTTTATGGGCTACCCCACAACCTACGTTCACGAAGAACAACAGCGGCTCCATGTCATCCCTACGCTGCCCATCCACATTGACAAAGAAGCCCTCAAAGCCTTAGCGCCGTTGATCCGAAACGTACTTTGGACGCTCCCACTGCGTGCCACGCTCGATAAAGCAAAACAAAAACAACTAGACGAGCACAGCTACCTCTTCTACGAAACAGAAGGCCATGTGGGCCTCAGCCCCTTTGGCGAATTTCTACGCACCGAATCTGAATACCGCCCCATTATTGGGCCACGCATCTCGGTCAGCAAAACACTTCAAAAGCTCAGCGCCTACGACCTCAAATGGGTCAGCGACCACCTTGAACGGCTCCTGATCCTGATGAGAAACCCGATCAACCAAGAGGGGCTGCTCCACCACGAAGCCAGCTTCCGCACCGCCACTCGGCCTGACTTCCACCTCTACAAAGCCCAAGCCCACGGCCAGCGCTTCTTCCGCGCCGCCTGGCGCTACAACGAAGCCGACGACCACCTCTACGTCAAAGAGATCTGGATGAACGATCACAACGCCTACGAGCGCGAAGTGCAGCACGGCGCGCTCAGCGGCGAACCCAGCGAATGGCTCAACCTCACCGATCTGCTACATGAGGCGCGATGAGCGGGCTGCTCGATCTGACGGGCCTCAGCTACAGCCGGGCGCGCTTTACGCTGACGCCAACCGCGCCGACGCGGCTGCCGCCCTACCTGGGCTCAACGCTGCGCGGCGCGCTGGGCCACGCGCTGCGGGAGATTGTCGGCGACCCTGCGCGCGATGACATTGAGCGCGCGCTCTTGGCCTCATCCTGCCCATACCTCAGCGTCTTTGGTGAGCCGCGCCTAGAGGCCAACGGGCAAGAGCGCAGCCGCCCCTTTGTGCTGCGCCCGCCGCCGATCCAGAGCGAGGCGTGGACAGCGCGCCGCCCGCTGCGCTTTGAGCTGGTCTTACTGGGACAAGCCCAGTCGGCCTTACCGTGGATCATCGCGGCGACGAGGCTGATGGCGGGGCGGGGCCTCGGCGTCAGCCGCGCCCCCTTTGAGATGACCGACGCGCGGGCCAGCGCGACGGGCGAGGCGCTCTACATCGAAGGAGAGGCGGCGCGCTTAGCGCCCTGCGAAGTCCTCGACGACCGCCCGATTGAGGCCACGGCGTTGACGCTCGACCTTGTAGGCCCGGCGCAGTTACGCCCAGGCGAGGTTGAGCCGCTGCCTGAGTTTGAGCGCGTGGCGCGCTGGGGTCTGCGGCGGCTCACCCCCATTCTGCGCGATCACTGTGGCGTCACGCTGGAGGAGCAAGGCTACGCCGCGCTCTTAGAGGCCGCCGCGTGTGTGGAGCGAACGGGCGGCGTGCTGCGCCCTGCCACATTGGATCGCTACAGCAACCGCAGCGGTCAAAAGCAGCGCTACCGGGTCTACCAGGGGCAGCTGAGCTACGCGGGGGCGGCCTTGGGTGAGATGGCGCCGCTGCTGCGCGCCATAGAGCTGCTCAACATCGGCAAGGGCGCCAGCATGGGCCTTGGCCGAGTTGATGCGCGGCTGAGCTGAGCCTTAGCACAGCGGCAGGATATCCGCCCTGGTTTTTTATTTGGCTCGCGCGGGGGCCTGGGTTTGAGAATTTGGCTCGCGCGGGGGCCTGGGTTTGAGAATTTGGCTCGAGGGGCGGCCTGGGTTTGAGAATTTGGCTCGGGGGGCGGCCTGGGTTTGAGAATTTGGCTCGCGCGGGGGCCTGGTCATCACGATCTCGCGCGCACAAAGGGCGCGCTCGAAACGCGATGCCCAGGAGGTGTACCAACGCTCACCGGCGTAGGTCCTGGGTTGGCAACGGCTTTACAGTATTTAATTGGCATCCTCCGGGGGCTCGCCCTTGTGCCG
>JAHJCH010000306.1 GCA_018813065.1 Myxococcota bacterium | reverse complement strand
GCCTGTCGCCCCGGTCGCGCCCGTCGCGCCCGTGGCCCCCGCGCTCGTGCCTGAGGTCCCCGCCGCCCCCACGCCCGTCGTCCCTGAGGCCCCCGCCGCCATCAACCCCTAAGACCCCCCTGCCTTACGCTCTGCATGGCTTAAGCGCTGTGCTAACTTCGCTTCCATGAGAAGCGCCCTCCTCACCCTCACCCTCCTGGCCTCCGCCCACGCGCAAGAGGTCGTTAAACCCAAGGTCCTGATCCTCTTTGACACCTCAGGGAGCATGACTTGGACGCCCACGCGCCGCGCTTGCCTGACCGATGAGGACTGCCCACCGCTGATCGCCTGCGTCGATCAGGTCTGCGAGCCCTACACCTACGGCGATGGCTCCAGCCGCTACCCCGGCCTCGCCGAGCTGACCGGCCCCTCGCGGATGTTCTTGGCTAAGGAGGCCGTCGCCACGCTCCTGGCGGGCACCTCCGAGGTGGAGTTTGGCTTGATGCGCTACGCCCAGCTGGAGGGCGACAGCATCCGCGCCACCTGTCGCTGCGCCGCCTGCGCCACGCAGTGCTACACGAGCCCCTATGACACCCCCCCCGTGGCGGATGGCGGCGGGGTGATGAACTATGACGGGGTGGGCGTCTCTTGTGAGCGCGGCGGTGAGCTGCTCGTCGCCATCGATCCCGAGGCGCACATGGACGTGCTCAGCTGGCTCGATCACCACGAGGATGTGCCCTATGACCCCACTGGCAACCGCGAGCTGCGCGGTGACGGCGGCACGCCCATCGCGGGCAGCCTGCGCAGCGCCCGCGCGCACTTCGTCGATGACATCCTCCCCGTTGATCCCCGCCGGGGCTGTCGCAGCTACGCGGTGATCTTGCTCACCGACGGCGAGGAGACCTGCGAGGACCCCAACGCGGCGGTGACGGCGGCTGCGGCCCTGCAAGACCTCCGCTTTCAGGGCGCGGTGATCCCCATCGACACCTATGTCATTGGCTTCGGCGGGGACACGGACGGCAGCCCGCTGCTGGAGGCCATCGCCCGCGCGGGCGGCACGACCGAGGCCTACTTCGCCCGTGATCTGGAGGCCCTCCAACTCCAGCTGGCCGAGATCATCCAGGCGGCGATCCCCGTCGAGGTCTGCGACGGCGTGGACAATGACTGCGATGGCGCCGTGGATGAGGATCTGCTGCGGCCCTGTGAGACGATCTGCGAGGCGGGCGCGGAGGTCTGCGAGGCGGGCGTCTGGGGGGGCTGCTCAGCGCGCGCGCCCATCGCGGAGCTGTGCGACGGCGAGGACAATGACTGTGATGGAGATGTGGATGAGGGGCCCGCGCCCGACGCGCCCTTCTTGCGCGCCTGCGCGACGCCCTGCGGCGTGGGCGAGGAGATCTGCGAGGCGGGGCGCTGGCGCGGCTGCACGGCGCCCACCCCTGAGCCCGAGGTCTGTGACAATCACGACAATGACTGTGATGGGCAGATCGATGAGAGCATCGTGCGCCTCTGCCGTGGCCCCTGCGGCGTGGGCCGCCAGACCTGCGCGGCGGGGCGCTTCAGCGACTGCGACGCCCGCGCGCCGGAGCCCGAGGTCTGCGATGGCGTGGACAATGACTGCGATGGTCAAGCGGATGAGGGCCTCAGCCAGCCATGCCAGACGGCCTGCGGCGCGGGCCAGGCGGCGTGCTGGCAAGGCAGCTGGATCGGCTGCGACGCGCCACGCCCCAGCGATGAGATCTGCGATGGCCTCGACAATGACTGCGACGGCGAGGTCGATGAGGGGCTGACCCAGCCATGTGAGACGGCCTGCGGCGTGGGCACGGCGCGCTGCCATCAAGGGAGCTGGGTGGACTGCGACGCGCCCGCGCCCACGGCGGAGCGCTGCGACGGCGCGGACAATGACTGCGACGGCGCCTTTGATGAGAACGTCGCCGAGCCCTGCCGCACGGCCTGCGGGGAGGGCTGGCGGCGCTGCGAGGGCGGCGCGTTCGGCGCCTGCGGCGCGCCGCAGCCCGAGGTCGAGGTCTGTGATGGCTTGGACAATAACTGCGATGGTCAAGCAGACGAGGGCCTCACCCGCCCCTGCGATAGCCCCTGCGGTGAGGGCCGCGCCCGCTGCGTCGAGGGGGTCTGGGGGCCATGCAACGCGCCGACGCCGCACCCCGAGCGCTGCGATGGGCTGGACAATAACTGCGATGGTCAAGTGGACGAGGGCCTCACCCGCCCCTGCGCCACGGCCTGCGGCGCGGGCGTGGAGGTCTGCCGAGGCGCGGCGTGGGTGGGCTGCGACGCGCCCCGACCCCTCAATGAGATCTGCGATGGCCTCGACAATGACTGTGATGAGCGCGTCGATGAGGACATCGCGCGGCCTTGTCAAAACGCCTGCGGCGCGGGCGTCGAGCGCTGCTTCGAGGGCGCCTGGGGCGCCTGCGACGCGCCGACGCCCAGCGAGGAGCGGTGCGATGGCGTGGACAATGACTGTGATGGCTTCGTCGATGATGGCCTCACCCGCCCCTGCGAGACGGTCTGCGGGCGCGGAACGGCGACCTGCGATGAGGGGCGCTGGCGCTGCTCGGCCCCGGCGCCCTCGGCGGAGGTCTGCGACGGCGTGGATCAAGACTGCGATGATCAAATCGATGAGGACGTGACGCGCGACTGCGTGACGGCCTGTGGGCGCGGCGTGGAGACCTGCGCGGCGGGCGTGTTCGGCGGCTGCGACGCGCCGCAGCCCCAAGCGGAGGTCTGCGATGGCCTGGACAATGACTGCGATGGCCTCACCGATGAGGATCTCACCGAGCCCTGCCAGACCCCCTGCGGCTTGGGCACGCGCCGCTGCGTCGAGGGCGCCTATACCGCCTGTGATGTCCCCGAGGCCCGCGATGAGATCTGCAATGGCTTGGACGATGACTGCGATGGGGAGATCGACGAGGCGGCGCCCTGCCCCCTTGATGAGGTCTGCATCCAGGGCTTCTGCGCCGCGCCCTGCCCCACCTTGGAGTGCCCCGAGGGGCTCGCCTGCCTGCGCGGCTACTGCCAACCCGACGCCTGCCGCTTGATCACCTGCGCGTCGGGTGAGATCTGCCTCCAAGGCGAGTGCCTCAGCCGCGACTGCGTGGGCGTGGCCTGCGCCGAGGGCTCGCGCTGCGCCAACGGGGTCTGCGCGGCGGTGGATTGCTACCTGGAGGGCTGCGAGGCGGGGCTGCGCTGTCAACAAGGCGCCTGCGTCACCGATCCCTGCGCGGCGCTCCTCTGCGCGGCGGATCGTTACTGCCGTGAGGGGCAGTGCTACCCCATCTGCCCGGCTTGCCCGGCGGGGACGCGCTGTGTCGAGGGCGTTTGCGAGGCTGATCCCTGCGGTGGGCTTGAGTGTCCGCCGGGGACGCGCTGCCAAAACGGCGGCTGCCCACCCGATCCTTGCGCGGAGATCCGCTGCCCCACGGGCCGCGTCTGCGCGGAGGGCCTCTGCGTCGAGGATCCATGCCTGAGCGTGGCCTGCCCTGAGGGCGCGCGCTGCCAAGGCGGCCAGTGCGGCCCCTTCGAGGCGACGCCCGACGCCGCCTGGCCCGACGCCGCGCCCGACGCGGGGCTGGAGGACGCGCGCCTTGAGGCTGATCTGGCCCCATCCACCACCGCTGAGCCGCCCGCGCCAAGCCCGGACGCGGGCGGTGGGGCTGGGGGGGGCGATGACGGCTGCGCGGCGACGGGGCGGCGGGGCGCGCGCGGGGCATGGGCGCCTTGGCTGCTCTTGCTGGGCTGGTGCTTGAGGCGGCGGCGCGGCTGGGCGCTGCTCTTGGCCCTCGCCGCGCTGAGCTGCGACGATGATCCAACCCCCGAGGTCGCCGACGCGGCCCGCTGCGTCGAGGAGATCTGCGACGGGATCGACAATAACTGCGATGGCCGCATCGATGAGGGCTTTGATCTCCTCCGCGATCCGCTCCACTGCGGCGCGTGTGAGGCCGCGTGCCCTACAATCGAGGGCGTCGCGCTCGTCTGTGAGCGCGGCGCCTGCGTCACGCCGCCCTGCCCAGCGGGGCGCGCCGATCTGGATCGAGATCCAAGCAACGGATGTGAGGTACAGTGCGCCCTCAATCGCGGCGAGGAGGTCTGCGATGGGGCGGATAATGACTGCGATGGGCTCACGGATGAGGGCTTTGATCTGCGCGTCGATGTCAACCACTGCGGCGCCTGTGGTCACCGCTGCGCGTTCACCCGCGGCCTCGCCGCGTGTGAGCGCGGGGTCTGCATCTTGGCGCGCTGTGATGAGGGCTGGGGTGACCTCGATGGGGATCTAACCAACGGCTGTGAAGCCTTGTGTAGCCCAGACTTACCCGGACCAGAGGTCTGCGACGGCGAGGATAATGACTGCGACGGCCAGATCGACGAGGGCTTTGACCTCCTCAACGATCCCGCCCACTGCGGGCTCTGCGATCGTCGCTGCGTCTACCCCAACGGCGCGGGGCGCTGCCAGCGCGGGGACTGCGCCTTGGCGGGCTGCGAGGCGGGCTACGTGGACGCCGACGGGGATGAGGGAAACGGCTGTGAGGTGATTTGCACGCCATCCGGCCCAGAGATCTGCGATGAGATCGACAATGACTGCGATGGCGAGGTGGATGAGGGGATCGATCTAGAGGCCGATCCGCAGAACTGCGGCGGCTGCGGCGCCTTGGACCCGCGCTTCACCTGTCAAGCGCCCAACGCGCGCCTGCGCTGCGCGGCGGGGCGCTGCACCTTGGACGCCTGCGAGGCCGGCTATGGCGATCTTGATCGTGATCTCCTCAACGGCTGTGAGGCGCCCTGTGTGCAGAGCGAGGGCGGGGTGGAGATCTGCGACGGGCTGGACAATGACTGCGACGGCTTCGTGGACGAGGGCTTTGATCTGGAGCGCAGCCTCACCGACTGCGGCGCCTGTGGTCAAGCCTGCGCCTCGGGCGGCGAGGGGGAGGCGGCCTGCGAGGGGGGGCGCTGCCTCATGACGCGCTGCCCCACAGGCTGGGTCGATCTCAACGCCCACCCCGGCGACGGCTGCGAGTACGCCTGCGCGCCCACCGCCGATCCCACGGAGATCTGCGATGGCCTGGACAATGACTGTGATGGTGAGGTGGATGAGGGCTTCGATCTCTTCAATGACGTGGCCCACTGCGGCGCCTGTAATCAGCGCTGCGCCCCGCCGCGCGCGCGCCCCGTCTGCCATGATGGCTTCTGTGATCTGATCGCCTGTGATCAGGGCTTCTTTGACGCCAACGGCGCCATCGAGGATGGCTGTGAGCTGCCCTGCACGCCCACCGGCGACGGCTTGGAGATCTGCGATGGCCTCGACAATGACTGTGATGGTCAACGCGATGAGGCGTTCGATCTCCAAAGCGATCCGCTCCACTGCGGCGCCTGCGGTCACGCCTGTGTTTACCCCAATGGTTGGTCCCGCTGCCTCAACGGCGCCTGCATCCCCGTGACCTGCCTGCCCGGCTGGGTGGATCTCAATGATGATCCGGCGGATGGCTGCGAGTACGCCTGCCTCTTGGAGTGGCAGGAGGTCTGCGATGGCCGGGACAATGACTGCGATGGTCAGATCGACGAGGGCTTTGACTTTGAGGGCCTTGAGCACTGCGGCGGCTGCGATCGTCGCTGCGCGCCGCCCCACGCCGAGGCCGCCTGCGTCGATGGCGCGTGTGAGATCCTGCGCTGCGCGGCGGGGCGCCATGATCTCAACGGGCAAGTCGGCGACGGCTGCGAGCACAGCTGCACCCCCACGGCAGATCCAACCGAGATCTGTGATGGGATCGACAATAACTGCGACGGGCGCGTCGATGAGGGCTTTGATCTGGCCCATGATGTGACGCGCTGCGGGGGGTGTGATGTCCAATGCGCGCCGCCTCAGGCGGAGCCCTTCTGTAACGATGGTCAGTGTCAAATCCTGCGCTGCGCCGAGGGCTATGTGGATCGCAACCGTAACCCCCTGGATGGCTGCGAGTGCGCCTTGACCGAGGGGGGCGTGGAGGTCTGCGATGGCGTCGATAATGACTGCAATAACATCATCGACGACGCGGATCGCCTCGCCCCCACCGAGGAGGAGGAGGCGCGCGTCTTTTGCCCCAGCGAGGGGGTCTGTTGGGGCCTCCGCCTCGCCTGTCGGCACGGCGACTGGGTGTGCCCCACGCCGCGCACCTATGAGTTCGTCGAGCGCAGCTGCGATGGCCTCGATAATGACTGCGATGGCCGCGTAGATGAAGCGTTTTCTGCCCTGGGCGGGCGCTGCGAGGGCGTGGATGAGGCGGGCAATGTGGGGCTCGGGATCTGCGCGGAGGTGGGGGAGATCGTCTGTCAGGGCGCTCAAGCCACGGGCTGCTCTGTTGTCGCCCACCCCGAGCGCGCCGTCGAGGAGATCTGCAACGGCCTCGATGATGACTGTGATGGGGAGATCGATGAGGACAGCGACGCCCTGGCCTTGATCCCCGCTGGCGGCGGCCTCGACGCCTTCCTGATCTATCGCTATGAGGCTTCTCGCCTCGACGCGGACGAGGCCAGAGGCGGCGCGCTGTTCACGCGGGCCTGCGCTAAGCGCGCGCTGCCCTGGACACATGTCAGCTTTGAGGTGGCGCAGGCGGCCTGCGCTGGCGCGGGCTGCGCGCTGTGTACGCCAAGCCAGTGGGCGAGGGCCTGCGGGGGCGATGAGCTGGAGGCTTATCCCTATGGTGAGATCTACGCATCGGCGCGCTGCAACGGCCAAGAGCACGACACCGACCCCAGCACGGTGGAGGACGACGATGAGATCCTCCCCTCAGGCGCGATGGCGGGCTGCGCGCGGCGCTGGGGCGGTGAAGACGTCTATGATCTCAGCGGCAACGCGTGGGAGTGGGTGGCCGACGGCACCTTGAGGGGCGGCAGCGCGGGCAACATCGCTGATGGGCTGACCTGCCAGTTTATCCTCCCCACCCCCGCCGACGCCGCGCGCGAGAACGTCGGCTTTCGCTGTTGCTGCGCGCCTTGAGGCGCTGACGCCGCCCTCAGCCTGGGTAGATCGTCCGGCGCCGCGCCACGACCGCCCATGCGCGCGCGTGCGCCTCACCCTCGGGCGCGAAGTGTGTCGAGCGCAGCTCAATGATCTCGAAGTGAGGCTCCAACGCGGTGATGATCTCGGAGGCGCTGACGCGCGGGGGGCCTGCCTCGCGAGGGGGGCCGTCTGTTGAGCCGACGAGGCTGTGCCAGATGCCTTGAGGCGTCAGGAGCCCCGCCACCCGCGCGGCGAAGCGCGCGCGCGCCTCATCCGCTTGAAAGACGTGAAAGCAGCCTCGGTCATAGATGAAGCCGAAGGGGCCGCCGGGTGGCTCATCGACGAGGAAGTCACCGATCCGCAGCGCGCATTGGACGCCCGCCGTGGCGACCTTCGCGCGGGCCTTGTCGATGGCGTTCTGCGCAAGATCGGTCCCGGTGACCTGGAAGCCGCGCTTCGCCAACCAGATGGCGTTGGTCCCCGTCCCACAGCCGATCTCCAGCGCAGGGCAGGGCTGTAGGTGATGCGCCTCAACCACGGAGATCAGGTGCGTGTCCACCTCGCCGCTGTCCCAAGGCAGCGGCCCTGTAGCATAGCGCGCCTCCCAGCTTGAGCGATCCATTAACCTCACGCGTCTTTGATTCGGCTCGTTCATGCACACACCCAAAGCCATCTCGCCGATGACTTGTCTAAAAAAATTGAATCATCGAGGAGATATCTTAAATGAGCCGTGATGGCAAGGATGAGAGCCTAGCGGGGGGAGGGGGGCTCAGCCTCGGCGGCGGCGGAGGAGGGGGAGGAGGAGGAAGAGGAGGAACCAAGGGGCGGCGGCGGGGTGGGCCGCGCGGCAGCCGCAGCCAGAGGAGGCGCCGCCGCCGGTGGCGAACTCGGCGCCGTAGGGCTCAGGGCCAGCGTCGGCGTCAGAGAGGGCGGCG
>JAHJCH010000305.1 GCA_018813065.1 Myxococcota bacterium | reverse complement strand
CGGGCGACGCGGGCGAGGGCGGCGACGCGGGCGAGGGTGGCGGCGAGGATGAGCTGTGCGAGCAGGCCTGCGCCGGCTTGGTCAATGACTGCCTCCCCGATGACAGCTGCCCCCAGGGCAACGCGGGCGCCATCGAGGGCTCCTGCGTCGCGGCCTGTGTCAACGGCTCGATCAACGCCGACACCCTGTACAATGACGACTCTTGCGAGAGCGCCTTTGGCTATGTCCGTGGCGCCTCTGACGCCATCGACACCGCCTGCGGTGAGATCCAAGTGACCGCCTCTTGGGGCCTTGGCTGCGAGGGCAACGGCGGCGAGATGGGCGTCTGTGGTCCTGTCGCGGATTGTAACAACCGTGGTGGTTACACTGAGGCCGGTCACTGCCCTGGCAGCAGCGACGTGATGTGCTGCCTGGATCTGCCCTGCAGCGATGGCGATGGCATCTGCCTCGACTCTGATCAGTACAGCTGCGGCGTGGATTGGACCAGCGGGCTGTGCCCCGGTGGCAACAGCATCAAGTGCTGTAAAGAGTAAACGTCCCAAGTAAACACGCCTCGCCGACTCTCCGGCGTGGCGCTCCAGCCCTCGCCTCGGCGGGGGCTTTTTTTATGTGTCGTGTTTGGATGAGCGCGGCCCAGGGCGCCCGACTGCGGTTGGATCAACACTCACAGCAAAGATCACTCATCAGCCTCGGCGCGCTCACTCATGATGATGACCGCCTTGCCTGGACCGCCGCCTCGCGCCTCAAGGGCCGCGAGACGCTCGACCGCCGCGTGCAATGGGATGCGCTGGTTGATGTGGACTCGGAGGGCACCCACGGCGGCCAACTCTGAGAGGGTGAGCAGATCCGCCCCCGTCACGCTCGTCATCACCGCCATATAAGCGCGCGAGGCCAGCCCACGCAGCATGCTCCCTGGCGTGGGGTTGAGATCTAAGAATCGCCCCGGCCTGGAGCGCGGGCGCTGAGCCTGTGGGGCCAAAATGCCTCGCGCCGAGGCATAGGACAGCTTCCCCGAGGCCTCAAGGATCACGTCATAGCGGGCGTCGCCCATCAGCACATCCTCACGGTCATAGGCGATGACCGTGTCGGCGCCATAGGACCGCGCGAGATCCGCGTGATTGCTATGGCAAGCTCCAATCACCGTGGCCCCCTGCGCCTTGGCGATCTGTAAGGCGAGCAGCCCCACGCCGCCCGTGCATCCGTTGATCAACACACGCTCGCCCGCTTGGATCTTCGCCTTATGCATCAATGCGTGATGCGCCGCCGCGCCCGCCATCGGCAGACACGCGGCGAGATCAAAGTCGATGTGCGCGGGCTTCTTCACCAACGTCTGTGCGGGCACGACCACGAACTCAGCGAAGGCGTTGGCGTGCTTGTAGGGGATCCAGCCAAAGACCTCATCCCCCTCCTGGAGATCACGCACGCGGGCGCCAACCTGCGTGACGATCCCCGACACATCGCAGCCCATCCCGCGCGGAAACACCTTGCCGGTCATCATCTTCATGAGGCCGTCTCGGAGCTTCCAGTCGATGGGGTTGATCGAAGCGGCCTTGGCTTGCACGACGACCTCGCCAGGCTGAGGGCTCGGCTTGGGGATCTCGGTGAGCCGCATCACGCTTGATGGGCCATAGGCGGTGTAGGTGATTGCTTGCATGGGGTTCACTCTCGGTGGTGTGGGCGCATTCGAAAGGCTGGGGCGATCAAGCGGCCTGGTCTATGGGGTGGAGATGAGGCCAAGCTGACGCAGCAGGCCCAACGCGTTTGTGGTTTGCCATTCAGCCGTCACCTTGCCGTCGCGGACCTCGCGCATAAACTGACCGCTCGCCTTGACCCGCCGCCCTGTGGCAGGCGCGCCTAAGAATGGGCCGCTGTGGGTCATTTCGTTGGTGTAGTCTACCGCGACCATCCCGTCGGCGGCGATCACCCGCAGGAATTGCATGTCCATGTCGGTCATCGCGGCGCAGAGGACGCCGCGCATGAAGCCCATATAAGCAGCCTTGTTCATCGCAGGCGCGCCGTCCCCCACATAAACAAAGTCGTCATCAAGCAGGGCATCGACCCTCTCCCAGTCGCCCGCCATAATGGCGCGCGAGACGCCCAGCGCGATGGTCGTGTCGTTGTTGTGCTTTGAGGTCATATACAGCTCTCGGTTTGGGTGTGCGTTGTCAACGGAGGACAAGGATCGCCGCGACGCGGCGCAAGGTCTATAGCCCGCCGTCTCTTAAAATTGGCACATCGTCCAGACGGACGCGTTGCGCCCTGGCGCGCGGTCGCCTGGACAAACCAAGTCACGTCACCCAAGATCTCTCAATGTCACACGCATCGAACCCTTTGGCACAGGCTGACACGCCCAGCCCCCTCACCGAAGTGCTCGCAGGGATCCGCCTCTCGCGGAGTTTTTATTGTGAGAGCCGCTTGCGCGCCCCCTGGGGCTTTGAAAACCCGGCCTATCCCATGGCGCTCTTTCACTTCGTCATGCGAGGGCAGGTTTGGTGGTCGCGCGAGGGTGCTGCGCCGCTGGCGCTGCGCCAAGGCGATATGGCGCTGATTCCTCATGGCCACGCCCATCGCCTCAGCGACACGATCCATGGCCCCGTTATCCCAGCGGAGCAAATCCCCCGGATCCTGTTGGGTGAAAACGCCAGCTGTATGACAGCGGGCGGGGATGGGGAGGAGAGCCTCCTCATCTGCGGTGGGATGCACCTTGAGCCCGCCTGGCACCCCCTCATTGGCGCGCTGCCTCCCGTGATCGTGCTCCGAGGCCAATCTGAGCAGGCGTCACGCTGGTTAGCGCCCTTACTGTCATTGCTCCGCGATGAGGGCGGGGCGGGGCACGCGGGGGCTGAGGCGATGATCACGCGCTTGCTTGAGGTCTTGGTGATCGCGACGCTGCGTGTGTGGATCGAGACCGCCGAGGTCGGCAGCTCAGGTTGGCTCGTCGCTGTGCGAGATCCGCAGCTGGGCCGCGCCATTGGCGCGATCCACGACCAGCCGCATCACCCCTGGAGCCTGAGGGACTTGGCGTCGAAGGCGGGGATGTCGCGCTCTGTGTTCGCCGATCGCTTCGCCGCGTGCTGTGGCATGCCCCCTGTTCAGTATGTGACCTATTGCCGCATGAACACCGCCGGTGACTGGCTCAAGCAGACATCGCTGCCCATCGCGGAGGTCGCCAGTCGCTTGGGCTATAGCTCCGAGGCGACGTTCAACCGGGCGTTTAAGCGCAGCTGGGGGATCCCACCTGGTCGTTTCCGTGAGGCGCCTTTGTCGGCTCACCCGCTTCGTGGTGTGGAGTAAGCGCCGCGCTCACCGTGAAGGAGATCTGCGTCACGCGCTCGCTAGAGCGAGACGGCGAGGCTCTGTGGTCGCCCCGGCAGGTAGGCCCACCAGCGACCACCACGCAGGCCCAAGGCGACGTTGAGCATCGGCCCCAGCTGCGCCGCGATTTGGCCGCGCCAGCCCACGTCGGTCAGCTTGAAGACCCACAGGTTGCTGTTGCCCCGCGCGATGATCTCCTTGAGCCCGTCCCCCTCCAAGTCCACGACCCAGAGATCAAAGAAGGTGAAGTCCTTGGCGCTGGCGGCGATCGCCTCGGTGTTTATCACCCCCTTGTCCCAGACCGCGCGCTTGATCTGCGCCCGCGCGCCTTGGCCGTAGTTGGACACCCAGCCGTCTGAGAAGAAGAGGCTCAACGGCGCTTCGGGCCGCAGCCGCGCCAACGTCACCGCGCGCACGCCGTCATCCGCTTGGATCGGCAGGCTGCGGCCTTGGGTGATCATGCGCAGATCGCCCACGTCGCCCTTGGCCTCGCCGTAGACACGCCCGATGATCTGGTCCACCTGGCCGTCTTGGTCCAGGTCGCCGAAGGCCCAGGCGTTGGCCATGCGGATCGGCGGCCCCTCGATCACCCCACCCGCCGCCGTGATGTGCCGTGTGCGCACGCGGTACTTGCTCTCGTAGTAGGCCACCGCCAAATCCCGCCGCCCGTCGCCGTCCACGTCGTCGGCGCTGAGGTGCGTCACCTCGTTGCGCTCGCCCCGCCGCGTCCATAAGAGCGCGCCCGTGCCGGTGGCCGGGTCCAGCGCCGTGAGCATCAGCGGCGCGTTAAGGAAGCCCCGCCCTACGCCCCAGGCGACGTAGATCCGCTCGCCCTGGCCCAGATCGGCGGCGATGGCTTGGTGCGCCGCGCCTGGCCCCTTGACCCGCCAACGCGGCGCCGCTTCGTTGGGGTGGATCAAGAACAGCTCGTCCTTGTCCGCGCCCAGGATCAGGTGATCAGCCTCACCCTTGAGCTGGATGGCGAAGAGGCGATCAGCGGCGGGCGCTGAGAGGGCAGGGGGGCTGATCAGCGCAAGGATCAGCCATAAGCCGGTCATATCTGCTCCTCCTTGAGCGGCGCGTGTACCGCGCGGAAGAACCGCCACCAGCGGATCTTGGTCCACGGCTTAATGAACTCGCCCGCGCCGTCCCAGCTCAGCCAAATAAACTGCGCGCGGCCCTTGATGGCGCCCAAGGGCACGAAGCCCCAGTAGCGCGAGTCCTGGGAGTTTTGGCGGTTGTCGCCCATCACGAAGACGTGGCCCTCGGGCACCTTCCAGTAGACCGGCGTCGTCAGGGTCTCGCCCGTGTTGAGCCGCTCGCAGTAGTGCTTGCTCTGCCCAAAGGGCCAGGGGATCGGCGCGCCCGTGGGCCGAGGGATACGCCCCTGGTCGAAGAGGCCACAGCGCAGCGTGTTGAAGTCCGTGCCGTCCAATACGCCTCGATGGATGACCGGCCTGGGGCAATAGCTCTCCTCGCTGCCCTGAAACTCGGCGATCTGATCAAAGGCTTTGACGGGCGCCTCGGCGATGGGCTCGCCGTTGATAAAGATAAAGCCCTCGGGCGTGGCGTAGATCTCATCGCCCTCTACGGCTACGACGCGCTTAATGAAGTCGAGGCTGGTGTCGCAGGGGTAGACGAAGACGACGATATCGCCGCGCTTGGGCGCGTCCCACTTGGCAAGCTGGTAGTCGGTAAAGGGCAGCCGCGTGCCGTAGGAGAGCTTGTTGACGAAGATAAAATCGCCAACAGCCAGCGTGGGGATCATCGATCCGCTGGGGATCGTGAAGGCCTCGACGACGAAGGCGCGCAGGAAGAGGGCCAGGAGCACCGCCGAGCCGATGGACTCAATCGACTCGCGCACTGGGTGCTTGCGCAGGTGGCCGAGGTGGGCGTCCACCCGCTCGCTGAGCTGCGCCAACGCCGCGTCGATGGGCTCCACCTCCTTGGCGGCCTCCGCGCCCTTGAGGGCCTCAAGGGCCGCCTCGATCTCCGCGACATAGGCCGGATCGATCTGGCGATGGTGCTTCTTGAGGAGCTTGCGGCTGAGCTTGGCCGCCTTGCGGGCGCGACCCTTCGCCTTCCTCAGGCGGAGCAGCTGGGACATTCAGTCTACCTCTAGGATGGCGCGGAAGGCCTCCTGTGGGATCTCCACGTTGCCGACCTGCTTCATGCGCTTCTTGCCCGCCTTCTGCTTCTCCAAGAGCTTGCGCTTACGGCTGATGTCGCCGCCGTAGCACTTGGCGGTGACGTCCTTGCGCAGCGCCTTGACCGTCTGGCGAGAGATGATCTGGTTACCAATCGCCGCTTGGATGGCGACGTCGTATTGTTGGCGGTTGATGACCTTGCGCAGCCGCTCACAGAGCGTCTTACCTCGCTGATAGGCGCGGTCTTTGTGTACGATCACCGACAGCGCGTCCACCGGCTCACCGTTAAGCCGAATGTCGAGCTTGATGAGCTTGTCGGTGCGATAGCCCGCCATTTCATACTCAAAGCTGCCATAGCCACGCGTGATCGTCTTGAGCTTGTCAAAGAAGTCAAAGACAACCTCGCTCAGCGGCAGATCGTAGTGGATCATCATCCGCTTGGGGCCCGCGTAGTCCAGCGAGGTCTGTAGCCCGCGTCGCTCCTCGCAGAGCTTGAGCACCGGGCCGGCGTACTCGGTGGGGACGTGGATGGTGGCGTGGATGTAGGGCTCGGCGATGGCGCGGATCTCGGCGATGTCGGGCAGCAGGGCGGGGTTGTCCACGTGGACGATCTCGCCGTCGGTGCGCTCCACCTCGTAGATCACCGTCGGCGCCGTGGTGATCAGGTCCATGTTGAACTCGCGCTCAAGGCGCTCTTGGACGATCTCCAGGTGCAGCAGGCCCAAAAAGCCGCAGCGGAAGCCAAAGCCCAGCGCCGCCGAGGTCTCGGGCTCGAAGCTGAAGGCGGCGTCATTGAGCCGCAGCTTGTGCAGCGCCTCGCGCAGATCCTCGTAGTCGGAGGAGATGACCGGGAAGAGGCCCGAGAAGACCACCGGGGCGGCCTCCTTGAAGCCCGCCAGCGGCTCAAGCTCATCGCGCAGCGCGGCGTCAACGATGGTGTCGCCGACCTGGGCGTCGCGGACCTCCTTGATGTTGGCGACGACGAAGCCCACGTCCCCCGAGGTCAATGAGGCGATGGCCTTGGGCGCGGGGGCAAAGACGCCGACCTCCAGCACCTCAAAGCGCTTCTGCGTCGCCTTCATATAGATGGTCGAGCCCCGCGTGATCTCGCCATCGACGACGCGCACCAGCACGATGACCCCACGGTAGTTGTCGTACCAGGAGTCAAAGATCAGCGCCCTCAGCGGCAGGTGGCTGTTGTCCGCTGGCGGCGGGATGTGGTCGATGATCGACTGAAGCACGGCGGGGACGTTGAGGCCGCTCTTGGCCGAGATCTCCAGCGCCTCGCTGGCGTCCAGCCCGATGATCTCCTCGATCTCATCGCGCACCCGCTGAGGGTTGGCGGCGGGGAGATCGACCTTGTTGAGCACCGGGATGATCTCAAGCTCGTTGTCGAGGGCGAGGTAGACGTTGGCGAGGGTCTGGGCCTCGACGCCCTGGGAGGCGTCCACGACCAGGATGACGCCCTCGCAGGCGGCGAGGCTCCGAGACACCTCGTAGGTGAAGTCCACATGCCCAGGCGTGTCGATGAGGTTGAACTCGTATAGCTCGCCGTCCTCGCCACGCCAAGGGAGCCGAACCGCTTGTGATTTGATGGTAATCCCTCGCTCTCGCTCCAGATCCATCGAGTCGAGGAACTGCTCACGGTGATCGCGATCAGAGACACTGCCGGTGAGGCTGAGGATGCGATCGGCGAGGGTGGATTTGCCATGATCGATGTGCGCGATGATGGCGAAATTTCGAACTTTTTTGGGCATGTATTGCTTCGTGCTGTCAAATTCCGGCGCATTATAGACGCCGACCCCCGCTTTTCAACCGTGGCCTGCGTTGGCCCCTCGCTGCCCTCATCGCCGCGCAGCCTTTTCCGTTGTCGGAGGCGGCGCGCCCTGTTAGCTAGGTCCTCTTAGCTCGCCGGGAGGTCCACTTGCGCGCGCCCTTGATCCTGCTGCCCTCGCTGCTCCTGCTCTCCCACGCTTATGGCTTTACGCTGGGCGGTTTTGATGACGCGCGCCCGCTGGCGCCGCTGTGGATTGAGGCGGGCGGGGGGATGACGCTGGGACAAGCGGCCTCGGGGGGGCAGCTCAGCGTGGGCTTGGGGTTGGTGGAGCATTTGGAGATCAACGCGCGCTTGGGGCTGTCGGCGGTGGATGGGCGCCTGGGCGGCGCCTTCGAGATCGGCGGGCTCTATCAGCTCTTGTCCCTGCGCCAGACCGGGGTGGTGGAGGTCGCCGCGCTGGGCTTGGCCTCAGCGGCGCGCACTGAGCGGGTCACGCGCTTTGGGCTCGATCCGCTGATCATCGCCTCTCGACACTTCGCCCTTGATCCCGCGCGCCAGCTCTACGTCTCCGCCTCGCTGGGGCCATGCCTGAGCGTCGATGACGTGGACGGCGCGGAGGACACCGCCTCGGCCCTGGGGCTGAGCCTGTCGCTGGGCGTCGGCGTGGACATCATCCCCGCCCTGACCCTCCACCTCCAAGGGCGCCTGCGCGACGAGGACGCCCGCCTCGGCCTGGGCTTGAGCTATACGCTTTAGGCGTCAAAGGTGCGCAGCCACCACTCAAAACAGAGGCATGACCAAATAAATAAGCGGCGGTTGGCGCGGCCTTGGAAGTGATCGTCGAGCAGCGCGCCAACGGCGTCTCGCTCCAGGTGCTCGTAGATCCGCGCGCGCGGGTTGAGCAGCAGCCGACGGATGTAATCAAGGCTCTTGCCTTTGAACCAGCTACCATCGGGGGCAGAGAAGCCTTGCTTGGGGGCCTGGGTGATGTCATGGGGCAGCGTCCGCGCCAACATCCGCCGCAAAAGCTGCTTGCCATCGGCGAGCCCCACCTTTTTGCTCAAGTCGTTCTCATCAACGGCCTCGATGTGACGAAACCCATGCAGGTTGTAGGCGATGGGGATGCGCTGCGCCAGCTCAACGAGATCATTGTCCAAGAAGGGATAGCGCGTCTCTATGCGATTGCGCATCCCCAGCTTGTCTTCGACGAGCAGCAGCCCGTGTAGGAAGGTCTTTGTGTCAAAATAGAGAGCGAGCTTGACGTAATCTTGCGGCCGCGTCCCCCCGAGCTGATCTTGATAGACGCCTTGGAAGACGCGGGCGGTGTAGTCCTCGGGGACCGTCTGATCGCGGAAGAAGCGGCCCCGCAGCGCATCGGGGACGAGGCGCTGCCAGTAGGCGAAGTGGCGGGCGATGAAGTCCTCTTGGCCGCGCGCGCCCAGGCCGCTGGCGGCGTAGCGCCAGGGGTAGCCCGCGAACAGCTCATCGCCGCCGGTGCCGCTGAGGACGACCTTGACGAAGCGGCTGGCGAGCTGGGCGGCGTAGAGGTTGGGGTAGGATTGGCCGACGCGGGGGTCCTCCAAATGCCAGATCAGCTCGGGTAAGACCCGCTCCATGTCCCCCGCCTTTAAGACGACCTGGTAGTGCTCGGTCTGGAAGGCGTTGGCCAGGCGCTCCGCCGCCGCGCGCTCGTCGAACTTCAGCTCCAAGCCCGAGGCCGAGGAGAGATCAAAGCCGCAGGTGAAGGTGCGCAGGCGCGGCTGGTGGCGCGCGGCCTGGCCGACGACAGAAGCCGAGTCGATCCCCCCGCTGAGGTAGGCGCCGATCTCCACGTCGGCGACGAGCTGGCGCTCCACCGCCTGCTCAAAGCGGCGCTCCAGCTCGCCGAGGGCCTCCTCTTCGCTCAGCGTCTCATCCTCGGTGAAGTGATAATCCCAGTAGCGGCGCGTGATCGGCGCCCCCCCCGGCGACAAGGTCAGCGTGCAGCCCGCCGGGAGCAGGTGGACCCCCTCGAAGAGCGTGCGATCAGAGAAGATGTTTTGAAACGTAAAGTACTCGTTGAGCGCCTCAGGGGAGACGCGCACCCGCAGCGCGGGGTGCTGGAGCAGGGCCTTGACCTCGGAGCCGAAGAGGAAGGCGCTGGGGGTGTCGGCGTAGTAGAGGGGCTTGATCCCGTGGCGATCGCGGGCCAGCGTCAGGCGCTGGGCGAGGCTGTCCCAGACGGCGAAGGCGAACATCCCGTTGAGGCGCTCGACGACGTCGAGGCCCCAGGCGGCGAAGGCGCGCAGCAAGACCTCCGTGTCGCCTTGGCTGGTGAAGACCTCGCCGCGCGCCTCCAGCGCCGCGCGCAGGGCTTGGAAGTTATAGATCGCGCCGTTGTAGACCAGCGTGAAGCGCCCATCCGAGGTCCGCATGGGCTGGGCGGCGCGCCGCGAGGTGTCGATGACCGCCAGGCGGCGATGCCCCAGCCCCAGCGGCCCCAGGGTGATGACGCCCTCCCCGTCCGGGCCTCGATGCGCCAACGCGCGGGTCATCAGCCGCACCCGCCCCGCGTCCGCCGCGCCGCGCCGCTCTAAGACCCCGACGAGGCCGCACACTCAGCGGGGCTCAAGCGCCTCAGGGGGCGGCATCAGGTTGAGGGTGGGCAGCGCGGCGGGCTCCACTTCGATGATCGCCATCAGGGCCAAGAGCTGCTTGGCCAGCCCATAGTGTGAGGCCACGAAGCCACGGTAGGCGCTGGGGGCGTAGTCGCCCTCGCGGACGAGGCGCACGAACTCGGGGATGGTCCGCCAGCGCAGCGCGCGCGGGAAGACCCCCCCCGCGCCGACGAACTCATGGATCAGCGGCTTGAGCCCCCGCGCCATCCCCTCGGTGAGCCCCACGGGGTGCCCCTCAAGGACGCTGCTACAGACGATGTAGTGCTTATCCGCCAGCCACCGCGCGGGATCGTCGATCCAGCCGTGGAAGGTGACGCGGCCCTCCAGGCCCAGCGGCCCCAGCATCTGTTGGAGGTAGAGGTGGTAGCGCGCGTCCTGGAAGCGCCCGCCGATGTGCAGCTCGTACTCAGGGTCCTCGGCCACCAGCGCGCTGAAGGCGTGCAAGAGCAGCATTGGCCCCTTCTTGTGGTTGATATAGCCGAGGTAGGCCAGCCGCTTGCCGCGTGGGCGATCGATAAAGGCGAAGCGATCCAGATCGACGCCGTTGGGCACGAGGTAGCGCCCCTTGAGTTGCCGCTTGAGATCAGGGACGAGGTCCTCGGTGATCGCTTGGATATGCGGCGCGACGAAGATCACCTGATCGACGCGTGACCAAGTGACGCCACGCACGACGCCATCAACGGCCTCCCAGCTGTGGACACGGCAGATGACGCGCTTGCCAGGGGGGCGCGGCCGCTTGGTGAACTCCACGGCCAGGTGATCGCCCCACTCCAGCCAGATCACATCCGCCCAGGCCGTCGGCTCCTCAAGATCAGCGAGATCGCGGGTGACGATCAGGCGCGTGTCATAGACCGCCTTGAGATCCTCGGCGATGCCCTTGATAAACGTCTCGCCGTTGGGGATGCAGAAGAAGGCGACGCGCTTGCGCCGCGCCCCGCCTGAGGCCAGGGCGAGGATCTGCGGCCCCAGCGCCTCCTCAGCGCCGGGCGCGGCCAGCCCCCGCGCCAGATGAGGCAGCAGGCGGGCGGCCTGGCCCGGCCCCAGGGCCAAGCCGAGGTTTTGAAGCGTGGCGGCGTGGGTGGGGTGCGCCTCCAAGATCCCCCAGAGGCGGCGCTCTGCCTCGATGACGCGCCCCTCGACGTGATCCACCACCGCCAAGTTGCTCTCGGCGTCGGGATCGCCGGGGTGATCGCGCAGGTGGGCCTCGAAGGCGGCGCGCGCGCCGCTGAGATCGCCGGCGGCGAAGCGGGCCTCACCCTCTTGAATCATGCTCATGGGCGCTCCAAGAGGATCTCATGGACCCCCACTTGGCCGTGGTACTCGCCTTGGAAGAACGCGCGGGGCGCGACGCCGGCGAGGTCGGTGGCGCCATCGGCCCCCGCGCCCAAAACTTTAAACCCAATGGCCTCGGCCTCCGCGCGCAGCGCCTCAGGCGTGATGATCATCCCCGAGCGCGGATCAAAGCGCTGGTGATCCTCAAACGAGACGGTGTTCATCAGCGCACAAGCGGCCAACCAGCGTGGATCGTGGCCGGGGCCGCTGCGCGGCGCCTCGATGAAGTAGCGCAGGTACCAGCCGAGGCCGTTGACGGTGAGGTAGGCCCGCCCGCGAGGGCGCAGCAGGGCGTAAAAGCGGCGCAAGACCTGGGGCCAAGGGGTGGCGTGGACGACACTATAGGCCAAGATGGCGTCAAACGTGTTGGCCTCGAAGGGCGGCTCGGCGACGCTGCCGTATTGCACCCGCGCGGCGTGACAATTCGCGGCTTTGAGCAGCGCGTCGGCGGCCATCAAGCGGCCCGCGTGGACGTCGATCGCCTCTACGCGATCGTTGAGCGTGGCCAGCGCGAGCGACCACTGACCATATCCGCAGCCTGCATCGAGGACAATGCCTTGATTCTCAAAGCCAATGGCCCGCAGTCGGTTGAGGTACACCTCTTGTGGGGTGGTCCAGACGCGCTCGGCGAAGGCGAAATCTGCGGCGTGAAAGTAAGGCCGCAGCCGCGCCAGCGTTTCTTGAATCTTCTCGTCAGTTTTCATTTTATTTCAATGGTTTAAAGCGGCTTGCGCAGCACATAGAGGTGCTCCTGACGGTCCGTTCGAGGTCGCGTATCGCCTTTGACGAGGGCGCCGAGGCCGACCTTACCCTTGGGATCGCTTTGGGTTGTCTCTAAGACGCGCTCGAAGCGCTCAATGAGCCTGGGCAGGTCTTCAGGTTCAAAGCTATGCGGGTGGAGGAGATCGCGGTGATCTTCGTGGTGATCGTCGAAGAACAGATCCACGGCCAAGATCAACACGCCGCCGGGCTTGAGCGCGCGGTGGATCTCCGACATCACCCGCGCGGGATCGTCGGTGTGGTCTAAGACGTTGGTGCAGAAGATGGCGTCGAAGAAGCCCTCGGGGAAGGGCACGCGCTCGCCAGCGCCGAGGAGGTAGTGGACGCCCTCGGGCAAGCTCAAGCCCCCCGCGTAGAGGGCCTCTGTGCAGATGTCGAGGACCCATCGCTGAGGGCTGCTGCGGAAGAGGCGCAGCGCGGTGCTGTAGCCGCCTCCGATGTCGAGGAGCCGCAGATCAGGGGCGGTGAGATCCAAGCCGCTGGCGTCTAAGACCGCCTCCAGGCGCCGATGATCTCGCCAATAACGATCCACCAGCGCGTCCATCTCTGATGGCGTTAAATTTCCGAAATGATTGATAAAAAAGCCCGCAGCGAGGGTCTCTTTGCGGGTCGGGGCGATGGCCTCGGAGAGCCGCGCGGCGCCTCGTCGGGCCAGGGCTCTGGCGTGGTGCTTTAGCTCAGCGATCATCTGTTCCTCTGGCGTCTTAGAGCGTCGTGAGCGGCAAGATGCCACGACCAGGCGCCAGCGACGAGCCAGATCGGGTGGCCACGCGCCTTTACCACTCGCGGCTCGCTTTCACCGTGCGTCTTCACCGTGGGTGACGCAATCAACATCTCTTGGAGCCCGCCTCCGCCGCGCTCATCTCACGCGGGGATTGACCCAGCACCGCCGCCGCGTCATCGATCAGCGCGGGATCAGCGTGGGATCAACGCGGGATCAACGCGAGGAGGAGGCGATGGAGGATCGATTCGCGCGGCATGAGGCCTTGTTGGGGGCCGCCTCAGCGGGCCTCGCTCATAAGCGCGCCTTGATCGTGGGCGTCGGCGCCCTGGGCTCAGCCTCGGCGGAGCGGCTGACCCGCGCCGGGGTGCGGCGGCTGCGGATCATCGATCCCGATCGGCTCTCGCCCTCGAACTTGCCACGACAGACCGCGCTGCATGAGGGCGACTTGGGGGCGCTCAAGGTGGAGGCGCTGGCGCGCAGGCTCAAGGAGATCGACGCGCGGGTGATCGTCGAGGCGCGGGCGGCGCGGGCGACGCCCGAGGGCCTCCCGGCGCTGCTTGAGGGCGTGGACGTCGTCCTCGACGGCTTGGATAACTTCGAGGCGCGGCTGTGGCTCAATGACGCCTGCGCGGCGGCCAAGATCCCTTGGATTTATGGGGGCGTCCTGGCGACGCAGGGGATGAGCCTGACGATCACGGGGCGGCCCTGCCTGCGCTGCTTGATGCCCGAGGCGCCGCCGCCAGGGCTCTTGCCCGAGAACGCCGAAATCGGTGTGCTCAACACCCTGCCTTGGCTCATCGCCGGGGTGCAGGTGACCGAGGCCATCAAGCTCTTAGCTGGGATCGCGCCCCGCGCGGGGCTGCTGGTGATGGATCCTTGGCGGGGTGAGTTTGAGGTGCGCTCGATTGAGGCGCGCGCGGGCTGCGCGTGCGTGGCTCAGTAGACCTCGCCGCGCAGGCCGTCTTCGCCGTCGTCGCCGCAGCTGGCGCCGCCAAGGCCAGCGACGCCGACGGTGAAGCTGTTGCCCAAGAGCACAGGCGCGGCCGTAGGCTATTTGTTGGGACCGTAAACCTTGACGCGCAGGAATTTGT
>JAHJCH010000304.1 GCA_018813065.1 Myxococcota bacterium | reverse complement strand
TACTAAGAGCATACGGTGGATGCCTTGGCATCAAGAGACGATGAAGGACGTAGGTAGCTGCGAAAAGCTTCGGGGAGCCGCTACACAGGCTATAATCCGGAGATCTCCGAATGGGGAAACCCGCATCGCATAAAGCGATCACTCCACGCTGAATATATAGGCGTGCGAGAGTGAACTCAGGGAACTGAAACATCTCAGTACCTGAAGGAAAAGAAATCAACCGAGATTCCCCAAGTAGCGGCGAGCGAAAGGGGATCAGCCTAAACCGATGTTGTGTAAGACTACAATCGTTGCAGCATCGGGGTCGTGGGACCATCTTTCTAGGGTTGTAGACCTAGAGCAGAGTAAAAAATCCTGAAACCAGGGGAGTGAGCTGGAAAGCTCAGCCAGAGAGGGTGATAGCCCCGTACCCGACGTGGATGGACTCTGAGATGGCACCCGAGTACCGCGGGACACGTGGAACCCTGTGGGAATCTGGGAGGACCACCTTCCAAGGCTAAATACTACTTGATGACCGATAGTGAACAAGTACCGCGAGGGAAAGGTGAAAAGCACCTCTAACAGAGGAGTGAAATAGACCCTGAAACCGTGTGCTTACAAGCAGTTGGAGCCCCATAGTCTTCTGGCTGGGGTGACAGCGTGCCTTTTGCATAATGAGCCTGCGAGTTGTCTTCAGTAGCAAGATTAAGCTGTAAAGTGTAGTCGAAGCGAAAGCGAGTCTTAACTGGGCGTTAAGTTGCTGGAGGCAGACCCGAAACCGGACGATCTATCCATGGCCAGGTTGAAGCGCAAGTAAAATTGCGTGGAGGACCGAACCCACCAAGGTTGAAAACTTGGGGGATGAGCTGTGGATAGGGGTGAAAGGCCAATCAAGTTCGGAAATAGCTGGTTCTCTCCGAAATATATTTAGGTATAGCCTCACGTGTTCTCTGTTGGAGGTAGAGCACTGAATGGGTTAGGGGCCTCACCAGGTTACCGACCCCAATCAAACTCCGAATGCCAATAAGAGTAACGTGGGAGTCAGACTGCGAGTGATAACATTCGTAGTCGAGAGGGAAACAACCCAGACCGCCGACTAAGGTCCCTAATTCTGTGCTAAGTGGAAAAGGATGTAGGAACGCTCTGACAACCAGGAGGTTGGCTTAGAAGCAGCCACCCTTTAAAGAAAGCGTAATAGCTCACTGGTCTAGCGAGCCCGCGCCGAAAATGTAACGGGGCTCAAGCACAGAACCGAAGTCGCGGACTCAAGTTTACCTTGAGTGGTAGGAGAGTATTCCAACGACTGTGAAGGTGTACCGACAAGGAGCACTGGAGTTTTTGGAAGAGCTTATGCAGGCATGAGTAGCGATAAAACAGGTGAGAAACCTGTTCGCCGTAAACCCAAGGTTTCCTGGGCCAGGTTAATCCTCCCAGGGTTAGTCGGATCCTAAGCCGAGGCCGAAAGGCGTAGGCGATGGTAAGCAGGTTAATATTCCTGCACCTCTGTTAAGACGTTGAAGCAAGAGGGGACGGAGAAGGATAAGTCAGCCACACTTTGGTGAGTGGTTTAAGCGCGTAGGCGGTTTCTCTAGGACGCATTGGCGACAAACGGAGAAACATTACGCTGAGACGCTATGAGGCGGCGGATTGCTCGCAATCTGCCAGAACTGACCCAGTCCATGCTTCCAAGAAAAGCCTCGTGTGGAGTCTTAATGGGGACCGTACCGCAAACCGACACAGGTGGGTGGGGAGAGCATCCCAAGGCGCTTGAGAGAACCCTGGTTAAGGAACTCGGCAAAATGACACCGTAACTTCGGGAAAAGGTGTGCCCTCATTAGGTGAAACAGTTCACCTGTCGAGCCGAAGAGGGTTGCAGATAAATGGCGGTAGCGACTGTTTACTAAAAACATAGGACTCTGCAAAATCGTAAGATTAAGTATAGGGTCTGACGCCTGCCCGGTGCCGGAAGGTTAAGAGGAGTTGTTAGGCGTAAGCCGAAGCTGCGAATCGAAGCCCCGGTAAACGGCGGCCGTAACTATAACGGTCCTAAGGTAGCGAAATTCCTTGTCGGGTAAGTTCCGACCTGCACGAATGGCGTAACGACTTCCGCACTGTCTCAACCAGGGACTCAGCGAAATTGAATTCTCGGTGAAGATGCCGAGTACCCGCAGCAAGACGGAAAGACCCCGTGAACCTTCACTATAGCTTAGCACTGATTTTCGGATACTCTTGTGTAGGATAGGTGGGAGACTATGATACATGAACGCCAGTTTGTGTGGAGTCAACCTTGAAATACCACCCTGGACTGTTTGGAAATCTAACCACGCTCCGTCATCCGGAGCTGGAACAATGCTTGGTGGGTAGTTTGACTGGGGCGGTCGCCTCCAAAAGAGTAACGGAGGCGCACGAAGGTTCCCTCAGACTGATTGGAAACCAGTCGTAGAGTGTAAAGGCATAAGGGAGCTTGACTGCGAGACCGACGGGTCGAGCAGGTACGAAAGTAGGTCTTAGTGATCCGGTGGTCCCAAGTGGAAGGGCCATCGCTCAACGGATAAAAGGTACTCCGGGGATAACAGGCTTATCTCCCCCAAGAGTTCACATCGACGGGGAGGTTTGGCACCTCGATGTCGGCTCATCGCATCCTGGGGCTGAAGTTGGTCCCAAGGGTTTGGCTGTTCGCCAATTAAAGCGGTACGCGAGCTGGGTTTAGAACGTCGTGAGACAGTTCGGTCCCTATCTGCTGTGGGCGCAGGAAGTTTGAGAGGATCTGTCCTTAGTACGAGAGGACCGGGATGGACACATCACTCGTGTTCCGGTTGTCACGCCAGTGGCATCGCCGGGTAGCGACATGTGGAAGGGATAACCGCTGAAAGCATCTAAGCGGGAAGCCCACCTCAAGATGATACTTCCCTAGACATTAGTCTCTAAAGGGCCCTTGAAGACTACAAGGTTGATAGGCTGGATGTGGAAGCATAGCAATATGTGGAGCTTACCAGTACTAATCGCCCGTGAGGCTTGGCCCTCAATCTCTCCAGAGGCGTCTATCATCTTCATTCTCTTGTGAATCTGCCGCATATGCGCGGCGTCTTCTTCAAAAAGCATCTCTGGTGGCCATAGCGAGGAGGTCACACCCGATCCCATCCCGAACTCGGTCGTTAAGCTCCTCTGCGCCGATGGTACTGCAAGGTTTCCTTTGTGGGAGAGTAGGTCGCCGCCAGAAATTTATCAAAGCCCCGCAGGTTTTTTATCTGCGGGGCTTTTTTTATTCCGCCGCTTTGAGGGCGACCTACTCTCCGGCGCTGACGCGCCTCATTCGCCAAAGTCTATCAACTTTGGCTCATGACAACCACGCCGTGGTTTTGGAGAGTAGGTCGCCGCCAGAAATTTATCAAAGCCCCGCAGGTTCTTTATCTGCGGGGCTTTTTTTATGTCCAAAATCCATCGAAGGCGACCAACTCTCAACAACCACGCTGTGGTTTTGGAGAGTAGGTCGCCGCCAGAAATCTATCAAAGCCCCGCAGGTTCTTTATCTGCGGGGCTTTTTTTATGTCCAAAATCCATCGAAGGCGACCTCATTTTGGCCTCATCCGCCCCCCCTCCTCACCCCCCTTCCTCATGCCCAGCGCCGCTTTCATGTTGAAATCTTTTGCTTTTTTGAAACAAAACGTGGAGAGATAGCCTCAGTAGTTCACCCTTACGAGCGAGCCCAAGGAAGGAGGGTCAGACATGGAAGTTGAGAGCAGTCAAATCGCCACCACCATCATGGCGCTGGTCACCCTCGTCGCCGCGACCCTGCTCGGCGTGTTGATGTTCGGCGTCCTCACGCTCCTGTTGGCCACCCTCGGCACGGTGGCCTCCGATAGCGCTGAGCAGATCTCCGCCAAACAGCCTGACGTGGGGTATAGTACCGTCCATGCGATGGCCTCTCCTCCTGCTCCTCTGCCCGACGCTCAGCCTCGCCGAGACGCGGGTCGAAGCCGCCGCCGGCCTTGACTCCAACGTCAGCCACGCCGAAGGCCCTCACCCCACTCAAAGCCCCCTCCTCCGCTTGACCCTCGAAGCTCATGAGGTCGCCCGCCTCGCACCCCTCACCCTCGATGCCCATTATCAGGGCGGCGCGCGCCGCTTTGAAGGCGCTGAGGGCGAGGACGGCTTCTCTCAACGCCTAGAGGGGCAAGCCCGCTGGTCCGCCCGCCCTGATGCCCTCCTTCAAGCCGCTTCCCTCTCCGTGGCCCTGCAAGAGCGCGTCAGCCGCGCCCCCGCCTTTCCTCGCGACTTTACCCGCGTCAGCGGCGAGGCCGCCGCGCAGCTCGGCTTGGGACCAACACGCCTCGGCCTGAGCTTGGAGGCCCTCCGCTTTGATTATGAGCCCCTGCCCGATCAGAGCTTTGAGGGCCTCGGCGGCGCCCTGAGCCTCTCATGGCGCGGCGGCGCGGCCTCCTCGGGCCTCGGCGGGCGCTTGGCTGCGCGTCGCTTTGAGGGTGATGCCCTGGTCGTCGTCAGCGAAGGGGTCCTTGAGCGCGGCGAAGCGCGCCGCGCCGATGCCCTCTGGGGGGCCTATGCTTGGTGGGCTTATCAAGGCGCGGTCGTGGCCCGCTTGGAGCTGTCCTATGGGCGTAATCAGTCCAATAGCGCGCAGGGAGGCTATGTTCACCAGCAAGCGCAGGCGCAGCTGACGGCGCCAATCTATGGCGTTCTGGCCTCCGCTCAGCTCAACCTGCAACGCCTCGATTATGCCTCGCGGCAGTACATCTCCGAGGATGATTATCTCGATGATGAGGCCCGCACGAGCCTCCGCCTCCGCTTAGAGCGCCCCGTGGGCGAGGCTTGGTCCCTCCTCGGCGATCTGGGCGCTTGGTTTTCGCCCTTCAATGATGGCCCCGAGTACACCCGGCGGCTCCTCCTTTTTGGGATTGCGTATCATCAGGGGCCTTGAGAACCTCCCCCCAATAAAATGTCCAGTGTTGAGGGATTGATGAGCTTTGAGCGCCTAGAGCTGAAGCATTGGATCGGCGGCGGGGTGGTCTTGTCTTTGGCGATCGCCCTCGTCTTGGGGGTGAGCCGCTGCGGGGACGCCCCCCTCTCTCTCCAAGACGCAGGGCCCAGCCTGGCGCCTCCTGACGCGGCCGCGCCAGCGGCCCCACCCTCTTCACCCTCCGTGGATGCCGCGCGCGCCGCCCCCCCACCCTCGCCCCCAGGTGAGGCGCGCGGGGTCCTTGAGCGCGGTGAGACGCTCAGCGCCGCGCTGACCAAGCACGGCGCGACGCCTCAGCACGTGCATCAGATCGTGGCCGCGCTCAAGGGCGTCTACGATTTTCGCTACGCCAAGCCCGGCGCGCCCTATCTGCTCAAGCTCAAGGACG
This sequence comes from Myxococcota bacterium, assembly GCA_018813065.1. Taxonomy (GTDB): domain Bacteria; phylum Myxococcota_A; class Bradymonadia; order UBA7976; family UBA1532; genus JAHJCH01. Next base: position 31,606 of record JAHJCH010000304.1, on the reverse strand, counting down.
GCGCCCTGCGCGTCTTTCGCTTTGAGCACAGCCCCGTGGAGATCTTCGAGGTCAGCCCCGATGCGGCCGGCGGCCTCGTGGGCCGCGCCGTTGAGGTGCAGCTGCGCGCCGTCGAGGCCGAGGTGGTGGCGCCGATTCACTCTTCCCTCTACGCCGCCTTGCAGCGCGCCGGGGAGGGCGGCGCCCTCGTCAGCCGCATCATCGACGCCTTCGCCTGGGACATGGACTTCTTCAAGGACACGCAGCCCGGCGATGAGGTCCGCGTCATCGTCGAGAAGATCTATAAGGATGAGGCCTTCGTGCGCTACGGCGACATCATCGCCGCAGAGTACAACGGTAAGGCCGGGCGCTTTCGCGCCTTTCGCTTCCCCAAGGTGGGCGGTGATTTCTATCTGGAGGACGGGCAGAGCGCGCGTAAGACCTTTTTGGCGACACCGCTGAAGTTCACCCGCGTCTCCAGCGGCTTTGGTAAGCGCAAGCACCCCGTCACGGGCTTTAACAAGAAGCACCTGGGCGTTGATTACGCCGCGCCGCGCGGCACCCCCGTCTGGGCCATGGCCGCAGGCACCATCAAGTTCGCGGGTGAGAAGGGCTATAACGGCAACCTGATCGTCATCGAGCACAGCGGCGGCCTCACCAGCCTCTATGCCCACCTCCACACCATCCGCAGAGGGATCAAGCGCGGCGTCAAGGTCAAGCAAAAGCAGCTCATCGGCACCGTGGGCTCCACCGGCCGCAGCACCGGGCCTCACCTGCACTTTGGGGTCAAGCACAACGGCAAGCACGTCAACCCTCAGAAGCTCAAGATGACCCGCGGCGCGCCGGTCAAGCGCCAGGAGATGCCCGCCTTTAAGGCGCACGTCGCCGCGCTCTCGGCGCGCTTGGCGGCCATGAGCGCGCCCAGCGCCTCGCCCGAGCCCGTCGATGAGGCGCTGGGCGGCGCGGCGGCGCCTGAGACGCCCATCAAGGGCGAAGAAGAAGAAGACACAGAAGAAGAAGACTAAGAGCAGACGAAGAGAAGAGAGGAGGCCCGATGCTTGAGCGCCTCAAGCGGCACGCGAAGGTCATCGGCGGCGCCGTCGCCTTGTGGTTTATCTTGCTCCTCAGCGGCGGGCTGTTCCTCAGCCAGATCGACGCGCGAGACGGGCTGAATGTCTTTGGCCCCGAGGTGTGGGTGGCGGGGGAGCCTGCGGCGCTGCGCGTCGCCCGCCGCGATCTGCGCTTTAATCGCTTGATGCCCCTCTCCAAGCTCAACGCCCGGTTTATCAGCCCCTCCGGTGAGGTCGGCCCCGCCGTCGCCCTTGAGGGGCGGGCCAATGGCTTCGTTCAGGGCCTCCTCACGCCCCCCAGCCGCGCCGGGCGCTGGAAGATCGCCTTGACCGGGGAGATCGAGGACGGGCCGATCACGGCGGAGCTGGGCGTAGATGTGCTGCCTTCGCCGCCGCTTACCCCCATCGAGCCGCTGTCCAAGCAACCGCCCGTCTATCCCCCCGATGTCGGCGCGCTGCGCGTGGCGCTGACGCCCATGGGGCCGCTGTTGGCCGCTGGCCTGCCCGATAGCTTGGCTTTGCGGATCACCGACGCCCAAGGTCAGCCTCGGCGCGCGCTCGTGGAGTTTGGCCTCAAGGAGGGCGCCAGCGCGATCCCCTTGCCTCGCCGGCTCCTGACCGGGGCGCATGGCCTGGCGCGGATGAACATCCACCCGCTTCACCCACGCTTCTGGTTCACCTTCACCGTGCTTGATCCAGAGGCGCCGCTGAGCGCGCCAAGCAGCCAGCCCACCAGCGCGCCGAGCAGCCAGCCCACCAGCGCGCCGAGCAGCCAGCCCACCAGCCAGCCGAGCAGCCAGCCGAGCAGCCAGCCGAGCAGCCAGCCCGCGTGGATCTGGGCCAGCGGCGAGCGGCGCATCTCACACACGCCGACGCAGTTCGCCTTGACGACGAGCCGCCTGATCGTGGCCCCTGGCGATACGCTGGCGCTGCGGGTGCAGTCGATTCACCGCCAGGGCGGCGTCTTTATCGACGCCTGGCACGGCGCGCGCTGGCTGGCGACGAGCGCGCTGACCTTGGCGGAGGGTTCGGGCGTGGCGCGGCTGACCGTGCCCGATCCAGGGCAAGATCCCGCGCTCTTGTGGGTGCAGGCGTATCAGACAACCTACCTGCCTGGGCGCTCTCGCGGAGGGCAGTATGTCTTGGTGAGCCGCAAATCGCCGCTGGAGGCCCTCGACTGGCTGCGCGCGATGCTGATCAAGGACCCCCAGGCGCCGCCGAGCCTCGACGCCCTGCCGCGCAGCGATGATCCGCTCTTGGTGGAGTACCTCTTGGGCCGCATCGAGCGCCCCCAGCGCGATCCGCCGCTCCTGGCCGACTCCGGCGTCAGCGCCAAGCAGACCGTGGCGCTGCTCAAGAGCACCTGGCAGCGCCGCTTCGCCGTGGGCCTGCTCTCCAGCGGCGCCGTCCTGCTCTTGGGGCTGTTCTTCCTCGTCTACTACAACACGCGGCAGGTGACGCAGGGCTGGGCGGCCGCTGGCGGCGATGAAGAGGGCGACAAGGGCACACGCAAGCACGCCCTCCTCGACGCCGCTTACATCTTGATCATCCTCGCTTTGTTCCTCTTCGGGCTGGTGCAGCTGCTGCTGTCAATCCACTGGTGAGCGGCGCTACCAGATGTAGTTGAGCCCCAGCTTGGCCCCCCAGCCTGAGAGGGTGCCGACCTCCTGACCATGAAAGATCGACGCGCCCTCCTCGATGTCATCGGGGGGCTCCAGGGTCAGGGCGGCAAAGTTTTTCTGATACCCGCCCGAGAGCCGCAGCTGCCAGGCGGGATCGAGGAGGATGTCAAAGCCGCCGTCGAGGCGCAGCGAGGCCGTTGAGCCCATCCCGCTGTCATCCCCCGCCTCTTCTTCGCTCTCGCGCTTGATCTGATTGTCGGAGGTGGAGGCCACCACGAAGGTCATGCCGCCCGCCGCCGAGGCGAAGAGGTCCAAGCGCCGCACGAGGTAGATCTTCAGCTCCGGCCCCGCTTGAAAGTTCATCCAGGTCCAGTCCAGCCGCTCGACGTCCCCCTCGCCCTTCACGCTCGCTTGAGGGCGCACCAGCAGATCAAAGTGCGTGCGCAGCCAGGCTTGCCCCCAACGCCAGCTCATAAAGGGCGTTAAGTCATAGCCCACGTCGAGGCTGAGGCCGCCGAGCATGTCGAGCCCTTGGACCAAGGGCGCCTTCGACCTCTCCAGCGGCGTGATCAGGTGGCTATGGGCGGCCAAGGCCACGCCGATGAAGGCCCGCTCCTCCATCCGCGCGCCCACCCCCGCCTCCCCCGCGCGCCAGACGAGCACGGAGGGATCGGCCTTGCCCGTCACGCCGCCGACCCCCGCGCGGACCACCCGCGCGTAGCCCAGCACGATCCGCTCGCCGTTCTCATAGCGCACCGCCTCGAAGACATCACCGGCGTCCACGCCCTCGGCGGCGCCCAGGGAGACGGAGACATCGCCCTCATCGCCCTCAGCCTCGACGGTGTATTGCAGCGGCGCGAACAGCCGCCAGCCATCTAGGCCGCTGGCCGACTTGATCATCAGCAGGCCGATGTTCTCGGCGCGGACGCGGATCTCGCACTGGGCGACGCTGGGGAGGCTTTGAGGGTTGACGCCCTTGCACGCGGGGCCGGAGCGCTCGCTGAGCCCGTTGATGCCCTTCTCATCCCGCGCAGGGAGGTTGACGCGGCCCGCCCCGCAGCTGAAGGGCCGTCCACGCCCAAAGCAGCCACGATCAACAGGGAAGCCCGTCGCCAAATCAGCCCAGGTGGGGTTGGCCTCGCGGGCCAAGCGGTTGGCCGCCCCGCGCGGATCTTCGAGGATCTGCAGCAGCGTCTCCGCCTGGGCGTCGAGGTCTTTGATCATCGCCAGCGCCTCATCGATCTTGCCCTGCACGGCCTCGGCCTCCTCGGGCGCGATGTCGCTGGCGAGCGTCGCCCGCAGCAGGCGGACATGGCCGTTGAGATCCTCCACGCGCTTGGTGATCGCCCGCGCCTTATCGCGGTATGCCGCCACCTTCTCCCGCGCGAACTTCCCCGCGATCTCATTGCCAGGCTCGGCGATCTGCATCGTCGCCGAGCCCAGGTCGGTGGCGAAGTCAAACAGCCCGCCGCCCGTCTCCTCCACGCGGCTGAGGAGCATAAAGCGCTCACCCCGGCGCTGATAGACGGACAGCTCGATGGTGGGGCGGACGTGGAGCGCGTGCGTCGTGACCTGGATTGTCTTTGTCTTTCGGCCCTGCTTGACCTGCCGCTTGTGGACCTTCTTCGTCCAGTCGGCCTCAAACGCCTTGAGGTGAGGGATCGCGAGGTAGTCCACGCACCCGGCGGAGTAGATCATAAACTCCACGTCGGGGCTGCTCTTTAACGCCGCCCTCAGCTCATTGAGGCTGAACCCCGCGCTGCGCCTCAGCGCGGCGGGCGCGCCGTTGGGCGTCATCAGGTGCTCAAAGCGCCGCATGGGGAAGGTCTTGAGCCAGATCTCGCCAAAGATCTGCGCCCCGCCGATCTCCTTGAGCACCTGGCGGCTGCCGATCTTCTTCCCTTTCTGGTTGATCAGCCGCTCGCCGCGCTCAACGCGGGCCAGGCCCGAGAGGTTGAAGAGGAAGAGGCGTTGTTTCTGTGAGCGATCGCGATCCACGTCCCGCTTGGCGCAGAGATCACGGACCGGGATCTCCAGCGCGGCGGCGGAGGGGCTAAGAAGGAGGAGTAACCCGAGGGCGGCATAAGCGTATCCGCGGCGTCGAGGCATGATGGACCACCAAAGGGAGAGGGGGTGATCAGAGATAACCGATTTGGCGGCGCGCGCGTACGGGGAGGCGAGGTTTATTCAGCGGGCGTGACGCCTAAGATCAACGTCACGCCGCCTTCGAGGTGGACCCGCCCTTGGGAGAGGTAGGGGGCGGCGTCAAAGATGGGGCTGAAGCTCAGCGCGGTGATCTCAGGGGCGAAGGCCTGTAAGGCGTCCACGGGCAGCGCCGTGGCGGGCAGCTCAAAGCGCATCCCGCCCGCCAACGCCTGCTCCACCTTGGGCCAGATCAGCGCCTTGAGCAGCCCCGCCAGGCCCTCTGGGCTGATCAGCGGCCGCGCGCTGCCTTGGCTGAGCAGCTGCACCTCAAACTCGGGCTCATCGGCGACCACCAGCTCAAAGGCGCCGCCCTCCAAGGAGACATCCACGCCCACGCGCAGGCTGACGGTGTAGTCATCCGGCGGCGCCTCGCCCGCCTGCATCCGCAGCCGCAGATCGCCAAGCTGGATCTCCATCAGGAAGGGCGCGCCGGGCGGCGTCGGCGCCAGCACAGGCGGGAGCCGCGCGTCTAAGACGCCGCTGAGGCCGCTGAGGGGCAGGTTCATCTGCAAGAGCCCCGCGCGCCAGACCTCGTGCAGCAGCGCGTTGATCAGCGCCAGCCGCGCGGCGACGCCGAAGCCCTCGCCAGGCGCGTTGATCAGCGGATCACCGTTGATGGCGGGCACGCCCGGGTCCTCATGGGGCGCGGTGACGGGCGCGGGGTGGCGCACGGCGGCGTCGAGGGTGAAGGCCATCGTCTCATGAGGGCGGATGTCGAGGGCCTGGGGCTCAAAGCTCAGGCTGAGGTTGATCGGCGCCAGCCCCTCGATCTGACCAGAGAGGTCCAAGTTGATGTCGCTGAGGATGCCCTCTGGGCCAAAGAGCTGGCCCAGCACGGCGTTAAAGAGCGTCGGCAGCTGATCCGCCAGCATCTGGCTGATCAGCCCCTCGGTCATCCCCACGATAATCTGGCTCAGCTGCCCATCCAGCGTCTCGATCAGCGCCCTCGCGCTGGGATCGGCGTAGTCGCCGGTGATGGACTCGACGTTGATCCCCACCTCCTCGACCGCCGCCAGCACCCCGGCGCCGTCCAGGACCAAGCTCATGTGTACGAAGGCGGCGGTGTTGGCCTCCACGGCGCCGGTGAGGTCAATCGAGGCCCCCTCCAGGCTCAGCGCGCCGCTCGTCTGGATGCGGATATGGGGGAAGTGAAGGAAAATCTCCATTCCGCCCGCGATCCATGCCAAATCCACCAATGGCGTCCCCAAATCCAAGCCCTCAACGCTCAGGTTGAGCCCCTCGCCGCCCAGAGGGATGCCCTCAAGCAGCGGGCTGGGATCGATGAGGGCGATCAGCGCGGTGATCAGCTGGGCGAACTCCTCAAGGACATACTCGCCCGCGCCGCCGCTCAGATCGATGGGCGTGTCCGTGTCGAGGAGCGCCTGATCCATGCGCATCACCAGCGCGCCACGCACCCGCGCCTGCTCGGGATCGACGGGCTCATAGCGCGGCGCCCACAGCACCTCGCGCAGATCCACCACCGGATCGCGACGCACGCCGTCATCGGCGATGACCTCGATGAGGTTGACGCCGAAGCGCGCGGGCAGATCGAGGGAGAAGACCCCATCGGCGTCCACATCCACGGGCTCGCCGTTGATCCACACCCAGACAGCGCCGCCCTCATCGACGGCGGTGCCGCGCACAGGGATGGTCGTCGCCCCGTCCGCGCCGAGGATGGCGCCTCGGGCGGGCTGCGTGATCATCAAGACGGGCGGCGCGGAGTCCACGAAGAAGGCCGCCGAGCCGCAGATCGCCTCCGAGGCGCAGGCGTGGACGCGGCCTTGCCCCTCGGCCTGGACGGTGATCAAGCCCTCGGCGTCCACGGCGGCCAGGCCCTCGGGCTCAACCGCCCAGCGCACCGCCTGATCGGCGAAGGGCGCGCCGTCGAAGCCATAGACGACCGCCGTCGCTTGGATCTCATCGCCCGGAGCGTAGAGGGTCTGCCGGGGGTCAGCGTCACCTCCACCCAGTTGGCGGGGCGGGGGGCGGCGTCGGGCGCGGGGGCGGCGTCGGGCTCGGCGTCGGGTGCGGCATCAAGCGCGGCGTCGGGCTCAAGCGTGGCGTCTCGGCGCGGCCCGGCGTCAAAGCGCAGGGGCGGCGGGGCGCTGTCCACCTGGGGGGGCAGCGCGTCGATGATCTCGGGGGCGGCGTCGAGGGGGCCGCTGTGGCCGACGTCCTCATCCTCACCGCAGGCGATGAAGATCGCCGCCAGGGGCAACAGGCTGATCAGCGCGCGTCTCTTCATTCTCTAAACGTCCCATGCAAGAGGAGATGAGCGGGGGTGCTCTCCAAGCTCGGATCACGCAAGCCCAGGCGCGTCCCCGGCGGCACCCCCAGGCTCTCCAGGCTCTCAGGTAAGGCGAAGTCGGGCACGGGGAAGGTGGGCAAGAGCCCGTTGAGGTAGCTGTCGATGATCGCCTGTAGGATGCGGCGGAAGAGATCCGAGAGCGCGTCGCGCTGCTCAGGGGTCATGTCCATGGCGTCGAGGGCGATCTGAAGTTGGGTGATCTCGATGTCCTCGAAGCGCAGGAGCCCGCCGTCCACCCGCACGCCCGCGCGGGCCTCGGCGGCGAGGCGCAGATCCAGGGCTTCATCGAAGAGGCCAGGGTAGCGAAAGCGCACGACGGCGGGGCCGAGGAAGAGGCGCACATCGGCGCCGCCCGCGCCGATGGCGGCGGGCGGGGTGAGCAGGTGGAAGCTGATCTCGGTGCCCTCGGGGAGATCGCCCAGCAGCGCGCCAGCGTCATCAAAGGTGAACAGGCTGGCGCGCCAGAGGCGAAAGAGGATCTGGTTGATCAGGCCAAGATAGACCCCGCCGGCCATGTTGGTGCTCATCTCGATCTCCATCAGCGCTGGCGCTGGCGGCATGGGCACGCCCACGGCGGGGGCGCCTTGGCGCAGCGGGCCGTTGACGTGGCTGGCGATGCCCATCTGGAGCCGCTGGGGGGTGGCGTTGAGGGTGGAGAGGCCCACCTCCATGCTCAGGCGCGTCTCCGGCAGCCCGGCGATGGCCGGGATGGGGAAGCTGGCGCCGAGGCTGCTGAGATCGACGCTGGCGAAGAGGCCCGACAGCAGCGCGTCGATCTCGCCCTCGACGAAGCCCTGCATGGTGTTGGCGACCTCATCGCGGATGAGATCCTCGAAGGCCCAGAAGACCAGATCGAGCAGCGTGCCGGTGATGGCGCCCTCGAAGTCGCTGGAGATGTCGCCGATCTCGATGGGCTCGACGCTTCGCACGCGCACGTCGATCTGCCCTCGGCGCAGGCCCACGTCAAAGGTCATATCCAGGGTCATATGCGAGACATAGAGGGTGCCGGTGTTGCTCAGCGTGCCGCGCAGGCGCACGTCGAGGCTCAGATCGCGGAAGGTCGCCGTGGCGCGCACGCCGCCCTCCACGAGCTGGGCGGAGAGGCTGTTGGGGCCGTTGAGGCTCAGGCCCTGATACTCCGCGCCGAGGTAGAACACGCAGCCGATGAGCGGCAATGACTGCTGACAGGTCGTGGGCAGGATGGGGTTCTGCGCGCGCAGCGACTCATCGAGCACGGTCAACATCTCCTCGGAGTCCACGATGCGGCGGAGGAGATCGCCGAGGCTGGTGATGGGCTCATTGGGCGCGCCGTCGTCGATGGCCTCCTGGCTCATCTGCACGAGGATGGCGTCATCGAGGGTGGCGTCCTCGTTGAGGTAGTCATCGGCGGCGAAGTACGCGCAGAGGGTGCTGTTGACGTGGCCGACGCTGTCCTCGGCCTCGATCAAGTGGACGTTGAGGCCCCACTCAGGGGTGATGTCGGCGGTGAAGCGGCCGCCCTCTTGGATCGGCACGCGTTGACCGTCCACGCGCAGGGCGTTGACCCCCACCGCGTCGCTGACGCGCCCCTCCAAGGTCAACGGGCCGCGCCCAATCATCGCCCCGTCCTCGGGCGAGATGCAGGCGATGTCGGGGCCGCCGGCGTCGATGATGATCTCCTCGCTGGCGCGCAGCGCGGTGCCCTCCACGGCGACCTCCACGGTGAAGATCCCCTCGGCGTCCGGGCGGTAGCGGCGCTCGCCGAAGGCGGGCATGGGGGGCGTGGAGGACCACACGAGGGGCGCGCCGCTGATCTCATTGCCGAAGGCGTCGAGGACGCGGGCGTCATAGGTGATGATCGCGCCCAGCTCATAGACCCGCGCCACGGGGGAGAGGGCGGCGATCAAGCGATCAGGCGCGCCGGGGCGCACGTCGAGGGGGGCGCTGCCCTCCAGGCCATCGAGGGCGCAGGTCAGCAGATAGCGGCCCGCGCGGGTGGCCTCCACGCGGCCCTCGACGAGGGCGGCGCCCTCAGAGACGGGGCTGAGGCTCTGGGTGATGGCCGCCCCCACCAAGGCGTTGCCCGCCGCGTCAAAGGCCTCACAGCGCGCCGTGGCCGCCTCCCCGGCGACGACGATGGGCGGCTCGACGGTGGCGTAGATGGCGGCCACGTCGCCGGGGCGGACGAGCCACTCCACGGGGGCGGCGCGCAGGCCATCCTCGGGCGCGGCGCAGACCACCTGATAGCGCCCCGCCGTCAAGCCCACATAGGCGCCCTCCTCCTCGCCCTCGGCCCAGCCCGTGGCGGGGCGGATCTCGACGCGGGTGGTGATCCCCTCCATAAAGCGCCCCTCGCCGTCGAGGGCCTCGCAGGTGATCTGGTTGGGCTGCCCCGCGCGGGTCGAGGGGCTACCCAGGCGCGTCTGGATCTCATGGAGCATCGGCGGCGCGGGCAGCGCGTCGATGAGGGGGGCCGCGTCCAACTCGGGGACGAACACATCGGGCTCGATGAGGGCCGCGTCGGGCTCGATGGGGGCCGCGTCGGGCTCGATGGGGGCCGCGTCCACCTCGGGCAGCGCCTGATCGACCGTGATGTGCTGATCCTCGACGAGGGGCGCGGCGTCAACGGGCCTCGGCTCGGGCTGGGCGGTCTCCTCAGAGCACGCGGCGAGGAGCGCCAGGCCCAGGAGCAGCGTAGATCCCAGGCGGGGTGGGGGGTGTCGCATAAGGCCTCCAAAAATTGGGGCGGGATTGTAGCTCAAAGGCACCGCCGGGTGCAGGCGAGGCGGCGAGGATCACGCTGAGATCAAGGGAAGAGATCCGCCGCCAGCAGCGCGCCGACGTGGCGGGCGGCCTCATCCAAGCAATCACGCCCAGGCTGATTGGCCATCGACACCAGCCAGCGGCGCTCGGGCAGCTTACGGGCAGGATCAGCGGGGGCGTGGATATAGACCACGTCGCTGAACCAGTCCGCCGCGTAGCCGGGCTTGCTGAAGAACGAGGCGCGCCGCCCCAAGCCCGCCCGCAGCCCATCGACCACGTTCATCCCTCGGCTGCGCTTGCCGCTGAGGGCGCCGCGCAGGAGCGTGAGCGCCTCGGGGGACAGGGCGTAGCGCGCCTTGGGGGGCAGGTGCTCATGGAGCATGACGCGGCGCAGGGCCTCGGCGAGGTTGAGCAGGGTGGTGCAGTTGCCCTCGCCGCCGTGACGGCGCACGCAATCCCAGGGCTTCGTGGCGTGCGTGGCGGGGAGGATGATCGCCTTATCGCCCTCGGTGACGCGGATCTCGGGGGAGAAGCGCAGCGTGCCTCGCCCGGTCTTCTTATCGCGGACGCGCCCGGAGTAAGCGCGCAGCAAGACCGTCTCGCCGAGGCCATGCGCGGGGGTAAAGAGCGTGTCATTGAGCCAAGCGACGCCCGCGAACTCCACCAAGCGATCATAAGCCTGATTATCGCTGGGTGTGATCGCGCGGCGGACGAGGTGGGCCAGCGTCACCGTGACGGGCTTCTTGGGATAGCGCAGCTCCAGGGTCGCCTCGGGGGAGACGCCCAGGGCCTGCGCCCGCTCCAAGGCGGCGATGGCGGCGAAGAGCTTGATGGTCGAGGCGGGCCACCAGTTCTCGCGATCCCGCGCCGTCTGCCCATAGCTATACCAGCGCGTCTCCACGCGCCCGTCGAGGATCTCCACGCGGGCCACGACGGCCTTAAAGTCAGGCCCCCCTTGAAAGCCACGCTTCGCCAAGAGGCGTGGCAGCCGCTTGACGTCGAGCTTGATGTCGGGCTTGACGTCCGGCTTGACGTCCTTGGAGGGCGACGGCGTGGCCAACGCGGCGCCCGTCGAGAGGGCGATGAGCGCGGCTAAGCAAGCGAATACGCGACGAAAATCAGCGCAGAGCGGGTGAGGCTTCATGTGTCTCCGGGGCGGTGGTGTCGAGGCTGAGGCGAAAAACCGAGGCTCTCATTTGCGGCGCAGGAGCGCCACCCGCATGATGCCTACGCGCGTGGGAACAAACACCCGCGAAGGATACACATGCTTTACCCCCTCTGGTTAAGCGCGGCGCTGGTCGCGTGGATGAGCCCGCCGCTGCCGGCGTTTGAAGGCTTCACTGAGCTGGCGATGGACCCCGCCCCGGCGGCGTTGACGCGCAACAGCCACTATTGGGTCTCAAATGAGTATCGACACGACGTCTACCAAGCCGCGATAGAGGGGCTGGGGGGCGTACACATTGGGGTAGGCACGGATCAGAACTATATCCTCGCGGGCTGGAGCCGCCCCGAGCTGCTGGTGCTGATGGACTTTGACATGGCGATCCCCCGGCTTCACCAGATCTACCGCCTGATGTTCCGCGCGGCGGAGAGCCCCGAGGCCATGATCGCGCTGTGGGCGCCGACGCGCCGCGCCGAAGTGGAGGGCTGGATCGACGCGGCGTATGGAGGGCAGGCGGACATCAAGAAGATCAAGCAGACCTTCAGGGCCGCGCAGAAGGCGGTCTATGGGCGGCTACGCCAGACGCGGCGGGCTTACCTCAAGCGTGGCGTCCCGGTGTGGTTGACGGACGCGGCGCAGTACGCCTGGCTGCGCCACCTCTGGGCCAGCAATCGTGTCTTTGCGGTGCGCGGCGACCTCACGGGTGGGATCGCGCTGCTCGACATCGCCCAGAAGCTCAAGGCAGCGGGGCTGACCGTGCGCACCATGTATACGTCGAACGCGGAGCAATACTTTGAGTATGGGCCTCAATTTAAGGCCAACATCAAGGCGCTGCCGTTTGATGAGAAGTCATTGATCTTACATACGGTCGCCAATGGAAGATTCAAGAAGATCGATGGCCACTACCACTATGTTTGGCAGCGCGGCTTTGACTTTCAAGCGAACCTGGAAGACGGCGCGGTCAAGAAGCTACGCCCGTTGTTGAGGAAGCGGGGTGTGCGCGTGGATGAAGGCGTCTCGAAGATACTTGGGCCAAATTAGCGCTTGAAGTGAAAGCCCACCTCAACGATGACGGGTCCGGCCTTGGCTTGCGGATAGCGCGCCTCGTTGATGGTGCGGCGCACCACCTGCTCAAGCTCGGGGCTCTTGAGCGTGCTCTCCTTGATGGCGAGGGCGATGGGGCTGCCGACCGGCGTGAGGCGGAACTTGAAGGTCATCATCCCTTGCGCTTGCCCGCCCGCCTTGAGGTGCTTGCGGTACTTCAACTCGATATGGCGCTTCAACCGCGTCAGCTGCTTGTGCAGCGCGCCTTGGATGGGCTGGACCCCGGCGCCGTGGAGCCGCACCCCCGCGAACTGCACGCGCCCCTGACGGCAACGCTGATGGGCACCACAGCGCGGCGCGGCGTGATCCTCAACGTCGGGCGCGGCGTGGCCCTCAACGTCGGGCGCGGTGGCGGGCGCGGGGGGCTGAGCTGCGCTGGGGATTGAGGTGGGCTCGCTGGCGGGCTCAGGCGTCGGGTTCGGCGCGGCGGCGGCGACAGAGAGCAAAAGGAAGAAGCTGAGTGTGGTCCTCATATCGCCCCTCTCTGGGTTTAGAGCGTCGTGAGCGGCAAGATGCCACAACCATGCACCAGCAGCGAGCCAGATCGAGTGGCCACGAGCACAGGCAGGCCCGTTGGCCTGTCGAGCATCGTGGCTGCTTGAGGTGGCCGTTGATGGTGATGTGGGTGTGGCTGATTGGTGCTCACGCCGCTCCTAACGCGGCCCATGATAGGCCCCATCCCAGTGAAAAGCGAAGCCTTCTCTTGCGTGAGTTAGGGCTTTTGACCACGCAGCACGGTGTTGCCCTCGTGCTTGAGCGTGCGATCAATCGGACCATGCGCATCAAAGTCCGCGAAGCTGATCTGCCCAGACTGCGCGAAGAACTCGATGGGGTTGCGCCAAACGACCTTCTCGATCTCCTCTTCGTCCATCCCGACCTTACGCATCAACATTACCGTGCGCGCCACCATTAAGGGATCACTGATCCCCCAATCGGCAGAGCTGTTAATGAGCATTTTATCGGTGCCAAAGCGCTCAAAGAGGGCGACGACGCGCTCTGGCGTCAGCTTTGTGTTGGGATAGATGGTGAACCCTGCCCAACAGGCCGTCTCTTTGACCAAGCCAATGGTCTCTTCAGTGTTATGGTCCATGAGCGTGAGGTTTTCAGGCAAACCCACCTCAGCGGCCAGCTCCAGGCTACGAATCACGCCCTGTTTTTTATCTCGATGCGGTGTATGAATCAAGATGGGCTTGTGACTGTCTTTGGCGAGCTGAATCTGTGCTTTAAAGCACCGATGCTCTTCATTGGTCATGTCATCGTAGCCGATCTCACCGATGCCCACGACGCCCTCTTTGTGGATATAAGTGCTCAGCAGCTCCAAGACCGCGTCATTGACCCGCGTGTCATTGGCCTCCTTGGGGTTGAGGCCCATGGTGCAATAGTGGCGGATGCCAAACTGCGCGGCGCGGAAGCGCTCCCAGCCGAGGAGGCTGTCGTAATAGTCCTTAAAGGTGGCCACGTGTGTGCGCGGCTGCCCCATCCAGAAGGCCGGCTCGATGATCCCGGCGTAACCCGCCATGGCCATCCGCTCATAGTCATCGGTGGTCCGGGCGGACATATGGGTGTGGGGGTCGAAGATGCGCATAGGGGCTCCTTAAAGCGCGCTTTGGTCTTGGGCGCGGCGCAGCGCCGTGATGATCTCAGGCGCCTCTTCCCGCGCCAGCCGCTCAACGATAAAGGGCAGCGCCCGCGGATCACGGGCGTTGGCCAGGGCGCGGGCGGCGGTGAGCCGCTCATCGGGGAGAGGATGCTCCAGCATCCCGATCAGCCGCGCGATGAGCCCAGGCCGAGGGTTGAGGGCCGAGATGGTCCAGACAGGCTTGGGGATCGTCCGCCCCGCCGCGAGCCGCTCATCGGCGTACTCACAGAGGCTCTGGGCCAAGGTCGCGTCGGCGCGCGCCTCAAGCCCGATGAAGTCCTCGACGGGGATATCGAGGAAGAGGGCCTTGAGCACCGCCTTGCGGTAGTCATGGTCGCTGAGGTGGGCGGAGACATAGGGGTTGTGGCACCACGCGGCGCGCAAGAGCGCGTCGAGGTAGGTGCGCCCCGCGTCGCGGATCATCTCCATGGCTTGCAGCGGCTCCAGGCCCTCGGTGAGGTTGAGCGCCTGGAGGCAGGCGACGCGCGCCTCAGTGTCGCCCGTGTCATAGACGCCAAACAGCGCCTCGGCTCGGGCGCTGGGCGCCAGGGCGGCGATGAGCCGGGCCAGGAGCAGCGCGCGGGCGACCTCGTCCAAGCGCAGGTGGCCGATCTTCATCTCGCCGTAGGGCGTCTCAAGCGTGGCGCGCTTGCGCTCGGCGAAGGCGCCGATGAGCGCCCGCCCGCCGAGCTGCCGCGCGCCGCCCAAGGCGGCGTGGATGGTCTGTGATGTGGGGGCCTGTGCGCGCAGCCAGGTCAACCCCGCCTCTGGGGCCCGGCCCTCAAGCAGCCCCTCAAGGGCCTCTATGGTGGCGTTCGCGTCGCGCATATCACCTCTCTCGCCGTTGAGGGCGCACTATAAGCCTCGATCAGAGCTTCTTCCAGCCCGCTTGCGGGAAGCCTTGACCCGAGGGCGCCGCGTTGGAGAGCACATAGAGCGCCCGGCGGTTGCGCGGCTCATCGACGTTATCCCCAGTGGGCACAGCCAAGGCCGCCTCGCCGAAGCCCTCGTAGTAGATGGGGATGTTGAGCTTGCCCTTGAAGTAGGTGGCGATGCTGCGGGCGCGCTTGAGGCTCAGCGCGCGGTTATCGGCGGGCTGGCCCACCGTGTCGGTGTGACCGGCCACGAACAAGCGCTGCTCGACCTTGATCTTCTGCTTCAGCGCCTTGCTATAGGCCTCAAGTTGGCGATTGAGCTGCTTAAGCTCACCCTCGATGCGCTCGATGGCGTGGTCGAGCTTGGGCCGCTCCTCGGCGCGGATCTCCGCCGAGCCCGACTCAAACTGCACCTCCTCATGCTCGACCTCGATGTACCACGCGGCGATGTTGATCGCCGACCAGAAGCCGTGCTCATCGTGCATCTTCATCTGGATCATGCGCACGGCGGCGCCCTCGGGGACGTCGAATTTAAAGATCGTGCCTGTCGGCGTGACCTCAAGCGTGGCCTCCTCATCCACGATCTTGGCGCCCTGATCCCCAAAGGCGATCAGCTCAACTTTGGAGAGTGGGCGGCTGGGGTGGGCCAAGATCTGACCGCCGACGAGATCCACGTCCTTGGGCGAGATGCGCACCTCAAGCGGCCCGACGGAGACGATCCTGAGGTTGATCTCGGCGGTGGTGGTGGCGCCATCTGCGGAGCCGGTCAGCCGCCCGCGCCACTCCGAGACGCCCTTGGGGGGCTTCCAGGCGAAGCGCTTTTGCGCGCCGGCCTTGATCTTCTTGGCGCGAAAGGTCTTCTTCATCCCCTCTGTCTCTAACACCAGCAGGACGTCATAGACGGTGTTCGTGGGCGAGAGGATCAGCTCGGCTTGTTGCCCTGGCGGGACATTCGTCTTGGCCTGATGGCGCCAGGCGGGGCCAGCGGCGAGGGCGAGGTTGAGGAGGAGGGGGAGGCAGAGGAAGGATCGCATAGGGCACCTCATGGCGTAGGTGACGGGCCCTCTGCCGCGCGTCGAGAGGGCGCCGTCCTCTCTGAGACGCCGCATCCTGGCACGCAGCGCGGCGGCGAGGCAATCCGCTTATGAGCGGCGCCACCTGTCCATTGACAAAGTGAACGTGAAGCTATCACCTAGGACATCCAAACCCATGTGGCGAGAGGTGACGCGGTGGATCGCGATCGTTTTATCCCCTTCTCTCAAGCGGACGTCTTAGAGATGTGTCTCCGAGATGGCCGCCTCAGCGCCGAAGAGACCGAGAGCTTTCGGGGCTTCAGCCAGCTCCTGACGAGCCTGTTTCACTTTGAGTTTCATGAGAAGC
Source organism: Myxococcota bacterium (assembly GCA_018813065.1). Classification (GTDB taxonomy): domain Bacteria; phylum Myxococcota_A; class Bradymonadia; order UBA7976; family UBA1532; genus JAHJCH01. The sequence continues at coordinate 15,520 of JAHJCH010000304.1, read as the reverse complement.
TCGAGCGGCTCAAGCGCGCCTACGCCCCCTATGATCCCAACCGCGATGTTCGCCGCCTCAACGAGCTGACAGAGCCCGAGCGCAAAGCGGAGCTTAAGCGCCTCGTCGCGGGCATGACCGAGATCTTGGAGGCGGCTAACTACGAGCGCATCACCGAGGCCGATCTGCAAACCGCCTTGGCCGAGGAGTCCCTCTTCAATATCCGCCTTGAGGTGGACTTTGATGATTTTGAGGAGGTTTTGTTCTTCCGCCGTGGGGAGAACGTAAAACAGCGTGAAATCAAGAAATTATTTGGTTTCAAGAGAGAAACTGTCGAGTATAGAAACTACGATCGCGTCGCGATCTACTTTAAATTCAAAGACGAGGCTTACTTCAAGTCGCAAAAACGCAAGAACTTGATGTTTAAGCCTGGCTCTACGATCATCAAGCTCTTCTACGACATCCCCAAGGCAGATCTGGAGATGTTGTTCCCCAACACTCAGATCCGCATGAAGCTCTTTGACAAGCTGGTGATCGGCGTCCCTGCGTTCATCGGTGGCTTGGTCATGTTGGTCATGAAGCTGGGTACGGCCTTCGCGTTCGCTGGCTCCCTCTTGGCTTTCTACCTGGGCTTCTCCGATGGCAAGCCGGACTCGATGGACGCCGCGCAGCTGATGGCGTTGGGCTCGGGCCTCGCCGGCTTTGGTGGCTTCCTCTTCCGCCAATACACCAAGTTCAAGAACCGCAAGATCCTGTTTATGAAGATGCTGTCTGACAGCCTCTACTTTAAGAACCTGGACAACAACGCGGGCGTCTTCCATCACCTCCTTGACGCCGCAGAAGAGGAAGAGTGCAAGGAAGCCTTGCTGGGCTACTTCTTCCTGTTAACGACCGATAAAGACCTGACGGAGAAAGCCTTAGATGATGTCATTGAGGGCTGGTTCAAGCTCAAATGGGACGCAGACCTTGACTTTGAGGTAGATGACGCCCTCGCCAAGCTGGAGCGGCTGGGGCTCGTGCGCCGCGACGGCGATATCCTGAGGGTCAAGCCGCTCAAGGAGGCCAAGGCCCACCTCGATGACATCTGGGACAACTACTTTACCTTCAACCAGGACTGATCCTCGCCCTCAACACGCCCTGCTGGCGCCCCCATTTGTCAACCCTCTTGACAGCGATGCGCGGAGCGTCGAGATAGCAGCCCATGACGAACACACCCCCCCCTGAGAGCCCCTCGGCGCTCTACGCGGAGATCTTTCAGCTCCCCTTAGAGGCGCTGGAGGCCGCCTTTCGCGCACAAACGCGCTTAAGCGAGGATCAAATCTCGCGGATGATGAGCCAGCGTGACGCAGGCCCCCTGGGCTTGACCTCAATTCGTATGCGCCTGGCGCGTGAGGTCGTCAGCCTCAGCTACGGCTTCGCGGCCACCGAGGCCGCCGAGGCGGCCTTCCTCAGCGCGCGCGCTTGCCGAACACAGCCCCCCAAGGAGGCCTTATGAGCGAGCGGCTGTCTCGTGATGAGAAGCGTGAGGTCTCGCGCGCGCACGCCGACGAGGTTGAGGCCATCGGCGCGCGGCTGATGGCCATCCCTGCCGATGACTTCGCGGCGCTGAGCATCGAGCCGCAGATCGCCGAGGCCGTCACTGCCATGCACGCCATGCGACAAGACGGCGCGCGCCGTCGCCAAGGCCGCTTTGTGCTCAAGCGGATGCGCAAGCTCGACGCCGAGGACCTCCAGCAGCTCAACGAGGTGGTGTCGGATTACGAGGCGGGCCGCGCCCAGGGCGACGCCGCGTTCCACGAGGCGGAGCGTTGGCGCGAGCGCTTGATCCGTGAAGGAGATGAGGGCATCGAGGCCTTCTTAGCCGAGCACGACGCCGATCGTCAGCAGCTGCGCCAGCTCGTCCTACAAGCCCAGCGCGCAGAGAAGGCTGGCAAGCCGCTGAAGTCCAGCCGAGGCCTATTTCGCGCCCTCTCAGCGGCCCTCAGCCACGCCCGCGAGTGAGGTGTGGTCAGCGCCCGTCACGCGCCTCAAGCAAGCTTGAGACGCACTGACGGAGCCCCTCTGCGAGCGACCGCGACTTCTCTAATTCTTCAATTTTTCAGGGCATCAGCGTCATCGAAAAGGAACCGCACCCATTGGATTTGTTGACGGCTAAGCGCTGCGTGGCCACACGGTCGAGAGATTTCGCTTGAAGCGGGGAGAGGGGAGGTCTATCTTCGGCTCATCGAGAAAAAGTGTCGATGGGGATAGTGTCGCAATCACATTTACTTACGCTGGCTTGATTGAACTTCCTATCCTCATTACGTGAAAATACAACAGGAAAGGTGGCAGAATGCATCGAATCTTATTTATTTATTCATTTTTATTAACGTTAGGTTCATCTTTTGCCGAACCTCTTAACTTGAATTTAAGTCAGAGAAATAAGTTTGATCATTTAGGCTTTTAAGTATTAAACGCAACAAAAGTGATGGATTCAGATTTATCAACTTTGTATAAAGTTGTTTTTAAGCAAATAAACGACACTGTCCAGATTGAAGTAATTGATGATCAAGGAAATTTTCTCTCTGAGAAGGATTTGTCTAAAATAATAGCTCATAATTATGGCCGCTTAAAAGAAGAAAGTGGATCTTTAGACCCATTTAGCAAACAGTGGATAGTTGAGAGTGGTTATATCAATAATAACAGTAGTATCGTTTTAAAAATTCACCCAGAGATCGATTTAGGATTGGTTTCCAGTCGTGAGGATTCACTTTATTATTCTCAAGAATTAGAGCACGTTAGAGAGTCTGCGATAATTGATCTTGTAAATTCTTTACCATATAATGTTTCAATAATTGATATTAATACTAGATCTGCGACTATTAGAATTCCAATTCACATGCTATATGAAATTACTCATAATAGCTTGATTGCTTCATCGAGTGTTATCGACAGTCGATTTAATCTTCAAATGCAGTTCGCAGCCAGCGCAAATGTATCTATAGGATTAGATACATTTCGATATGCAGATCCAATTCATTGGACAGGAAATGGGAGTGGAAGTAGTATAAAATTAGGTTTTTTTGATATTTACGCTGGACCATTTCCACCTACTTTTCACGGTAATTTAGTAAAAAATAGTCCTAGTAAATTTTGCTACGATGCTAGTTCTTGCGGTCCGTTCGGTGCATGTGGTGGTTCTGGTTGTTCTTGTATAAATTATGCATGCTACGATAATCATGCGACAGCGGTTTATAGTATTTTGTCATCTCGAGATAATTCTTCGGTTTTACCTTATCCTTATGTTGGCATGTTTAATGCGAAAGTTTATTTTGATGATCAACAGCACCATGATTTTTCGACAACTGTTAATTGGTGGGCTAATAATAGTGTTCATATTGCTTTAACTCCTCCTATAAATCCATATCTGTTGGATGATACTGTTCGAAATGATAATATATTGATTATAAATCCGGCGGGAAATTCTCCTAATTTAGAAGTTATGTGTTTATCTTCTAATGCGGTATGCGTTGGATCATATGATCATCATACTATGTCAATCGATTCTTATCACTCATCTTGGATGAATTTGGATGGAATTTTAAGTGGAAGAGAATTGCCTGATTTAGTTGCTCCTGGTGTTAATCTAAATGTTTTTGATGCAATTAATCAAGATTGGCGAGATTGGGGAATGAGTGGGACAAGTTTTGCTGCCGCAATAGTGGCAACTGTTGTTGTTGGATTACATGATTTAAGTAAAACTTTCGATGGACCAAATTTTTTCCCTATTCTTGAATATTATCCAGAGCTTACAAAATCATTGATTATGACGTCCTCTATTGATGATATCGTTGATGATAATGATGGTGGCATTTCAGGTTATTCTGAGCTTGTTGACAATAAAGATGGTGCCGGCGGTATTAGAGCTGATATTTTATACGAAATTTGGACAAATTCACAGTGGAAATTGAAGTTTATTAATAATAGTAGTCCGACATATACTACAATTGACTCGATTTATCTAAATCGCGGTGAAACAATTCGTGTTTATATGGCATGGAATAGATGCCCATCAAATGTTTTGGAATATATGAATGCTGATTTCGATCTATATTTATATAATTCTGGAAACAAATTAGTCAGGTATGGAAACTCATCATATCAAACATATGAAGGGTTGAGTTATACGGCTCCTGATGATGGGTTTTATCCATTAGTAATAAAAAAGTTATATGTAAATGATTGTGGATCTATTAATTCTGAGACTATTGGTGTTTCTTGGTACATTCAATAATATGATATATGTTTTCATATTGGTGATATTAGTTTCCTCATGTAATAGTACAGCTGATAGCGTAAAATATTTAGATTATGATAAAGTAGAGTATGATCGTGGGGTATCTATTGTAGAATTTGATGTTGGCTTTAAACTAGACTATAATATTGATAGATTTGATTTAGATTATGGTGATTTTGATGATAAAATATATGTTAGAGAAGAAATAATTGAATTTTCCGCTGTCGATGGAGAATCGAAATTAATAATAGTTTCAGAGGGAAAAAAAATAATTAATGTAGTAACACAAAACTTGGGAACACGATTTTCTGGGATTGATGGTTCTTATGAACTTTATTGTCCTATATTTGATCGAATCGAATATAATGTATTAGATGGCAATATCGTCGAATTTATTGGATGGTCGTGGTTAATGGTGGGTACTTGTGGGTCTGTTGTATCTTACCACGATCACAATGTAGAATTAAATGATATACCTACAGGTACATGGTATATTTTTAGTGAATTTGAAGATCGGATTGTTAGCTCTATTTTAGTTGTTGAATAAAATTAATTAGGACTTACGCGCTTGGTGACCTAACTTATTGAAATTGCTTAGCTTACGCCGAATGAACCCCATTTTAACACATCCTTTAATTTCAAATACTTAGCTTCTGAAGTGCGTAAGTCCTATAGGTATTGTCAGCGCCCGTCACGCGCCTCAAGCAAGCTTGAGACGCACTGGCGGAAGGTCAGGCCGAGGCGCAGCATATGATGCTCCAAGGCCCGCTCCAAGGCCCGCCGCTCATTCTCCAGATCGGCGATGCGTGACTCCTTCTGCGCCAGGTGGATTGCCCGCTCCGCCTTAAAGTTCAGCCGGCTCTTTTGCAGCTCCACCAGCTGATAGCTGATGTCTGAGATGGTCGGCAGCGCCGCGGCCACCTCCGCGCGCAGCGTCGTCAGCGTCTCCGCCAAAGCACCGCGCGCCTCAAACAGCCGCTCCATCTGCTGAAGCCGCGTGGCGATGTCCTCACGGAAGAGATCCCGAAAGTCCACCAGCCCGCCGCCGCCCGCCGCCGAGAAGAGCGTGGATTGATGCGCCTCGATGGCCTCATAGGTGCGAGCGTACTCGGCGTCGAGGGCGTCGATGCGCCGCTGCGCCTGCTCTGCTTGCTCCAACAGGGTGTCATTGGCGTCGAGCAGCCGCGCCTTCTCCTCGCTCAGCGCGCTGAGGGCCCGCTCGATGGGGCGCTCGCGCGTCTCCAACGACCGCGCCAGGGCGTCGGCCTCGGCGCGCGCCCGCCGCAGCGCCACGCCGATCTGCTCTTGCCGCGCGGTCAGGGCGGCGATGTCCTCACGGATGGCGCGCAGCTGAGGCGGGATGTCGGCCTCGGGCCACAGCGCGCGCAGCACCTCCTCCAAGTTGCGCCCATAGCGTTGGAGATCGGCGGGGCTGCCCAGCGTCGGCAGCTTGAGGTTGCCCACCACCGTGCGATCCTGGCCCGCGTGGATCATCGTGCGATCTTGATCATCCCCTCGCGTCAGGGTGTCGATGGCGGCGCGCAGCGCGTCGGCGGTCTGAAAGCGCGCCTCGGGGGCCTTGCTCAGACAGCGCTGCACCAGGGCGTTGAGGGCGGGATCGACGCCGGGCTTAAAATCGGACAAGGCAGGCGGCGGATCGGCGAGGTGCTGACGCATCACCCGCACGGGGTTCTTGTGAAAGAAGGGCAGCTCGCCGGTGATCATCTCGAACATGACGATCCCCAGCTGATAGATGTCGCTGCGCGCGTCGATGGTCTGCGCTTGGATCTGCTCAGGGCTCATGTAATAGGGGGTGCCCAGGGTCACGCCTGTGGCCGTGGAGGCCATCTTGGCGGGATCATCCGCCCGCAGCTTCGCGATCCCAAAGTCCAGCAGCTTGACGAAGTCGCGGTGACGCTGATTGTCCACCAGCATGATGTTGGCGGGCTTGATATCGCGGTGATAGACCTCGCGGCCGTGGGCGGCGGCCAAGCCACGGCAGATCTGCCGAGCGATGAAGAGGACGCGATCAGGGGCGATGGCCCCGTCCTCATTGAGCACGCCCCGCAGCGAGCGCCCCTTGAGGCGCTCCATGACCACGAAGCCGGTGCCCTCCTCCGCCGTGCCGTACTCATAGACCTGCACGATGTTCTCGTGAAGGAGGGCGCTGATGATGCGCCCTTCTTGGAGGATGCGCGCCAGCGGATCACGCTGACCGCCCAGCTCTCGGCTGAGGATCTTGATGGCGACGAGGTTCTTATTGTGCTCGTGCTGAGCCAGGAAGACCGAGGCCATGCCTCCGCGCGCGATGGGCTCAAGGAGTTGATAATGGCCGAGCTTGGGCAGCGGGGGGTTGCTCATCGCGGGCTCAGGGTTTGTCGAGGGTGGCGGGATGATACACGATGCCGGTCGGGGGTGAGCGTTTATCTAAATCTCTAGCTTAAGGAAGAAGCCGACGTTCCAGTTCATCCCATCGAGGGCGTCCTTATTGACCTCCTCGGCGCCGACGACGCCGCGCAGCTCATTGACCAGCGGCTCAGCCTCCTTCATTTGCAGCTCTTGATGATCGGCGATGACCTTGCTGATCGCCTGATCTTTCACGCCAGCGGCCACGTCCTCCCCGCTGATGATGTAGTGATAACCCAACATGCCATCGGCGCCGAGGTAGAGGTACTTTGGGATCAGCTCAAACTCCAGGTTGAGGCGCAGGCGGGCGAGGTTCCAACCTGTGGCGAAGCGACCATACTGCGCCTCTAGAACAGCGGCTTCTTTATTATAACCGTCTTCAATTTGTTGACTAAGGCCAGCTTGATAAGCATCCAGCTGATTCGCGACATCATTGGGGATTGTTAAGAGCTGAGCCTCTTGCTGAGGAAACATAAAGAACATGGGGCCGGTATAAAGACCGACCATAAAGCGAACCTCTTGACCAAACGTCAAATCGAAGCCCGCGTTAACCGTAAAGAGGTACTGCTCATTGCCCTTGATGAGCGCCTCGCCCCAGAGATCGATCCCCAAAAGCTCCAAGCCACCCTCCACGCCGCCGCCGAAGGGCTCATCGAAGTTTTTGTAGATATCGCCGGTGCCGGAGGTGTAGTCCATCTTGCCTGCGGCCCAGACCTGGAAGATATCGGCGTGGGCGAGCAGGGGGCTGTTGAGGATGAGGATCAGGGCGAGGTAACGTGCGCCTCTCATTGGGACTCCTGTGAAGACTTGACGCGAAACCTAAACATCTTCGGTTGGAGCGCGCAATGACTCAACGCGCCGCGCCCCTCCTCCTCTTGGAGCGAGCGGCGCGCTTCTTTGTCTCGCGCCGCTTTATCCTGCTCTGGTTGACAGCGCAGCTTGGGCCGGGCGCGGCGATGGCGCGTCCGGCGCCTCAGGGGCATGCGCAGGCCCTGCGGCTGTCTTGGACGCTGGAGTGGGGGGCCAGCCCGTTGAGCCTGAGCGATCTTGAAGGCGGCGGCGTGCAAGCGAGCCACGCCTCGGGGGCGGAGCTGAGCTATGAGCGGCGCTTCTTCTTTGATCGGCGCCGCGAGGGCTACCAAGCGATTGAGGTGGGCCTGGGCTATGTGTGGGGGGGCTATGAGATCGCGCCGACGGCGGAGGCCTGGGGGCGTCAGGAGCGCCCCCAGGCGGCTTCATACCCTTTCGAGGCGCTGACCGTGCCGCTCGTCTACAAGCTTGGGGTGCTCTCCTACGCGCCGTTCTTTATCAGCCGAGGCGCGGTGATGCCGGGGCGAGTCCGCCCCGACGACGTGATGTTTGACGTGATCAACGCCTATGTCTCAGGGGGGCTCATCGCCGACGGGTTCAGCGAAGGCGGCGGGCCGGAGGGCTGGGCGCTGAGCCCGGTGCTCTCCTTTGGCATGGAGGCGATGGTCGGCGCGGTGAGCCTGCGTTTCTTTGAGATGACGTGGCGTTATCGACTCCACGCCAGCCCGCCACACCCTGGCTTGCGTGACGCCTTCCCTGAAAAAATGATGAGGTTAGGATTGGGGGTTGAGCTGTGATTAAAAAAAACAGAGTTCCATATGTTTTATTTGGGCTGCTGTTATGGACATCTGTTGCAATTGTTCTTGCTTATACTTTTGTCTGGCTTTTAGCGTCGCATGACCCTGAGATCATTAGCTCTAAAGCCAGAATTAAGAAATATATAAAAGAACAAAATTATTTAATCGATCCGCTTGAAATTGGCGTGATTTATGATGGTTGGGTCTCGATTCAACCAGGAGATAAGCTTTATTTAATTGAAGATCAAAATAAAATTGAGATTGGATGCATAAAATCCAAGAAATACTCGAGAAAATCGACAAAAATGACGGTATACATAACAGTATACGAGGATTATATAAATCTAATAAATAACAAAAGTGAATTTGTGCTCGTAAAAGAGCCGCTTGACCCAATTTCTACGATATCGATGCTCGTACCTGATCAAAAGTTGGATCAAATTAAAACTGAGCTTAAATTATATTTTGAAAAGCATCTTATTGAGCTAAAAGATGATTTACCACCGATTGCAATGGAAATCTTTGACCAAAGCCTTGGTATTATTAAGAAAAATGCGATATCTTTTTTAAATAAAGATAGCACACAAACGATGATTGATATATATTCCAAAAAATTAAAAGAAGAGTACCTGGAACGAGAATTTAAACCCATATTTAAACAAAAAATTTGGCCTATAGTTGAGCTAGAAGCGCTTAAAATAATCAATCCGATCTTAAAAGAAATGGTAGACCAATTCCCCACCGCTGAAGTTGGTTTTTTGTATGTTTACCAAACTTTACCTGGCACTGATACAGATCATGTAGAGAAAAGAATTAAGCAGTTTTTTGATGAAGAGGCGTTGTTGATCGTCAGTAAATATGCGGATGAAATTAAAAATGCGCAAATTCAGATTATTTCAAATATAAAAGAAAATAAAGAAATCAAAGAATTTACAATCGCTGCGATCAAAAAATTATTTGAAGACCAAGAGATCTCAGATTGGATTAAACAATCGGTACAAGAGCTATATGCACGAACAAAACCAGAGATTTTAAATGAGTTTCAGCTAAAATGGAAACCAAGATTGCAAGAGATTACAGTTGATTTACTTGAAAAATTTGAGCCTTATGCGCTCAATATGGCATATCAAATTCTACTCAACCTTGAAATCTCAGATGGAATCACACCGATCAGCCCTGAGTTAGCGAAGGTCATTCGACGACAAATCCTACAAAAAGATAGATTTTATATTTACACAAAGCCCGTCGAAATGAGAAACGAAGACCTACTTCATAAGTTTTTTAATGGAAAGCGAGATTAAATATGGAAAAAACGCAAGTTATTAAGATATCAAACCTCACGATTGAAGTGAGTGGCAACACCTTAATTAAAAATCAATCTTTAGATATATATGATGGCGAAATTATATTGTTAATCGGTGGCAGTGGATCTGGAAAATCTGTATTTATGAAAGTTTTAACAGGCTTAATTGATCATAATTCTTCTAACATCAGCATACAAGGCGCTATTGAAATTGAAGGGCGTGATTATTTAAGTAATTCTTACGTTTTTAGAAAGAAAAACCCAATTGGCATTGTATTTCAGGATGGAGCCCTGTTTGATCGCTACACAATAGATCAAAATCTTGATTTTGCCTTCAACCACAGCCCACATAAAATCTCAAAAGAAGAAAAATTAAATTTAAAACTAAACTTATTAAAAGAGCTTGAAATTGATGCAAGCACTTCAATCCGCTATGCCAGTGGAGGGCAAAAGAAGCGGATTGCCATCGCAAGAACCCTTGCCTACAATCCCAATATCGTTATTTATGATGAACCAACCGCAGGACTCGACCCTTATTCATCGAAAAAAGCGGCGAATCTGATAAAATCGACGCATAAATTATTTAAAAAAAGCTGTTCTATTATTGTAACTCATCAATATGAAGATTTTTTACCGTTTGTTGATCGAATTCTTTTATTGGATTCTCAAAACAAAAAGATTGTTGAAATACCGATGCATCAATTTGAAGCTCTGATTCAAGACGATATCTTTAAATCAGAAATAAAATCCGATGAACTTCATACTCATATATTAAAAAGAATAACCAAGAATACCGCAAACATATTAGAAAAAACGACGTTTTTATTTTTATTGTCATTAAAGCTGATCATATCCTCGCTGTTTAGAACGATACCGCTATGGAAAAGTCAAAAGTGGGGGTTAAGGTTTTTATTTCATTATATAAAATTAACTTCATTTTTATCTTCAGTTATATATGTAAGTATGGCCTCGATTATCATCGGTTTTGTCGGAAGCTATTTTACATTTAAATACTTACCTTATTCTTACTATACTAAGCCGCTTATTACAGAGGAAGTTCTAGGTGTTTTAGGCTTTGCGTTATTTAGAATTGTGATTCCTCTTATTATTGCAATTTTACTCGCCGCCAGGAGCGGCGCTGCTGTGGCCTCTGATATTGGAAACCGCGTTTATCTTCAAGAGCTTGACGCGATAAGCTCTTTAGGCGGCTCTCCTAAATCATATATACATACAAATGTCATCTACTCATATATTTTAAGTGTTCCACTCTTGACTTTGATGGGTTTTTATCTATCAAAAGCGGTATGTATCGCCGTATTTTTATACCTCCATCCAAATTTTAATTTAATCTGGGCGGATTCAATTTTTAATATGTATTTAAATGACACAACATCATCTTTTCTGATTGGAGCTGACTGGTTGATATTTAAACAAGTGGTGAGTGGCTGGGGGCTCGCAAATATCGTTTATTTTATTGGGAGCCGTCCAAAATACACTTCATCCGATATCAGTAAAGACATTACAATGTCCATTATTTTAGGTACGCTATTTGTTTTAATTACTCATATGGTTTTTGCACTCTTTGAGTTTGATTCAATTGTGTTTTAACTATTCCCGCCACATTAACTTCCACGGATCTCGCCGCAGCTCCCTCAAAAACGCCTTGAGATCATCGTAAACCTCACCGTCTCGCAGAAGCGCCCCGACGGTGCCTCGGCCATCCTTGACGCGCTGGGTGATCTCCCGCGCCGCCTTGAGCAGCGACCGCACGTCCTCCGCCGCCTTGAGCAGCGCGCTGAGCGCCGCCTTGAGCGGCCCGCGTGTCTCCTCAAGCAGCCCGTTTAGGCCCCGCAGCCCCCGATCCGCCTCCTTGATCGTGGCCTCTAAGGCCCGCGCCAGGCGGTTGAGCCGCCGCGCCGCCCCCTCCGCCTCGCGCAGCGTCGCGCCGATCTGCGCCGGCGGCGCCGCCGCCCTCAGCGCGCCCATCCATGAACGCGTGTCCTTAAGGAGCGCGGAGAGATCGACGACCATCCCATCCAGCGCGCCCTCGTGCTTGGCCAGCGCCGCGTCCAAGCGCGCGCTGAGCCGCGTGAGGTTGCCCACCAGCTGACCAAAGTCCACCGCGCCGCCCGGCTGGCCCAGCGCGCCCTCCAGCTGCTCCAGGATGTGATCCGTGCGAGCCATCAGCAGATCAAGCCTCGGCGGATCATTGCCCCGAATATGGCTGCCTCCAGGCCAGGCCTCCGCCTCGGCGGTCCCCGGTGAGATCTCTAAGTACTTCTCGCCCAAGACCCCCTGGGAGGTGACGAAGAACTCCGCGTCCTTGCGGATCGCGGGGGCCTTGTCCTCATCCACCTCGATGCGAACACGGACGTTGATCGGCTTATGTGACTCGCCGCGCTTGGGCGCGCTCTTGCGCGCGTCACGCGCGACGAGGAACTCCACCTCCTCCACGCGCCCCGCCCGCACCCCCGCGATCTTGACCGGCGCGCCCACCAGCAGCGCCCCCGAGTCCGACAGCTCGATGAAGTAGGCGCGCCGTGGCTGCACCGAGAAGGCGCCGAGGATGGCGACGAAGGCCATCAGGCAGGTGAGGGCGAAGACCACCAAGAGCCCGACCTTGATCTTGAGGCTGCGCTCGGACATTCAAAGCTCCATGGGGCCGTCAGGGAGGCCGTTGACGAATTGATGGATGATCGGATCGACGCTGCGGCGGAAGTCCTCCGGCGCGCCGTCCAGCTGGACCCGCCCCTGGTAGAGCATGACCACGCGATCGGCGACGCTGAAGACGCTGCGCAGATCATGGGAGATGACGATGCTGGTGACGCCCCGCTCGTCGCTGAGCTGGCGGATCAGCCGATCGATGCGCAGCGCGCTGAGCGGATCAAGCGCCGTGGTCGGCTCGTCAAAGATCATGTAGCGCGGCGAGAGCGTCAGCGCGCGGGCGATGGCCACGCGCTTGCGCAGCCCGTCGCCGATGTCGGTGACCCGCGCCGAGGCCATCTGCTCCATCCCCACCGCCTCAAGGTAGCCCGCCGCCTGGGCTAAGCTCTCGCGCTGGCTCAGCCCTTGGTGCTTGCGGATGGGGAGGGCCACGTTCTCGATCAGCGTCATGCTGTCAAAGAGCGTGCTGTGCTGGAAGACCATGCCGCAGCGCTTGCGCAGCGGGTAGAAGTCGCGCTCCTTGAAGCGCGTGATGTCCTGGCCCTCGAAGATGATCCGCCCCGCGTCCGGGCGCAGGAGCCCCACCAGGTGCTTGATCAGCACGGATTTGCCCGCGCCGCTCTTGCCGATGATGAAGAGGATCTGCCCCTCGTCCACGTCGAGGCTGACGCCCTTGAGGATCTCACGCGCGCCGAAGCGCTTGTAGACGTCGATGAAGCGGATCATCGGCTATATCCGAAAGGGGAACAGCGCTCCCCCGATCAAGAAGTCCACGAGGATGACGGTGAGGCTGGCGCTGACCACCGCCCGCGTGGTGGCTTCACCGACGCCCTCGCTGCCCCCCCGCGCCGCCAGCCCCGCCGCGCTGGCGATGATGGGGATCAGCGCGCCGTAGCTGAGCGCTTTGAGCATACATTCGATGGGATCGAGGAGCGTAATCTGATCAAACGTCGCGTAAGTTCTGGGGTTGGTGCCAAAGACGGCGTAGACCGTGGCCGCGCCGACGATAAAGGCGCTGAGGATCCCCAGGATCGTCAGCACCGGGACCATCATGATCGAGGCAATTAGCCTTGGTTTTACAAGGAAATCCACGGGCGAGGCGTTGCACATACGCAGCGCGTCGATCTGCTCCGTCACTTTCATCGATCCCAGCTCTGCGGCGATGCCCGTGGCCACCCGCGTGGCGATCATCAGGCCCGTAAGCGTCGGGCCTAGCTGACGAATGAGCAGGGGTAAGAGCTGCTCGCCGATCATCGAGGCGTCGCCCAGCACGCGCAGCGCTTGGTAGCCCGATTGGAGGTTGAGGATCGCGCCAAGAAAGCCCTGGGTGATCAGGATAAAGAGCGCGCTGCGGTTGCCGATGGCGTACATCTGCTCGTAGACCGCCGCGCCGCCCCAGGGCGCGCGGAGCGAGGCGCGCGCGGCGTCGATCCCCAGCTGGATCGTGGCGCGGGTGTCGCGCCAAGCGGCGCCGCTCATCGCAGCACCGCCGTGATCAGCCAGTCCAAGAAGAAGATCGCCACGGCCGAGGCCATCACGCTGGCGTTGACGGCCCGCCCCACGCCCGGCGCCCCCCCCGTCACCTGCATCCCAAAGCCGCAGCTGAGCAGGCCGATGGCCGCGCCAAAGGCGTTGGCCTTGATCATCCCGTTGAGGAAGTCGCCGAGCTTGACGTACTCGATAAAGGAGTTCCAAAAGACCCACGGATCGACGTGGATCAGCCCCCAGGCCGTGGCCATCCCCCCCAGCAGCGCGAAGAGATCCCCCACCGCGTTGAGCAGCGTCATCATCACGATCATGGAGAGGACGCGGGGCAGGATCAGGTAGTGGATCGGGTCAATGGCCAGGGCGCGCAGGGCGTCGATCTGCTCGGTGACACGCATGGTGCCCAGCTCGGCGGTGTGGTTGGCGCCGACCCGCCCCGAGAACATCAGCCCGATCAAGAGCGGCCCCAGCTCGCGGAAGACGGCGTAGCCAAAGCCCCAGCCCACCACCTCGTAGGCGCGGAACTTGACGACATAGGTGCCCACCTGGAGCGCGGCGATGGCGCCCGCGAAGACGGCGGTGATGATCACGATGGGTAACGAGCGCACGCCAACCCGGTGGAGGATGCGCCACAGCTCAAAGGCATCCAGCCTCGGGCGCAGCGCGGCGCGCAGCGTCGATCCGATAAAGAGCGCCAAGCCCCCGAGGGTCTCCAGGCCGCTGAGCAGGGCGTTCATCGCCGCCCCATGAGGAACTCACGGACCCCCTCGGGGCCGCCTCGCGCTTCGGCGACGCTGCCCCAGAAGATCATCCGCCCGCCTTCGAGCATCAGCAGCCGATCGCAGATCTCTTGGAGGTCCTCAACCTCGTGGCTGACGATCAACGCGGTGGCGCGGTTGCGCGCCTGGGTGGCCTTGAGCAGACGGAAGATGCGGTTGGTGGTCACCGGGTCCAGCCCGGCGGTGGGATCGTCGCAGAGCATCAGCTCAGGATCGTGGATCGTGGCGCGGGCGAGGCAGACGCGCTTCTTCATGCCCCCAGAGAGCGCCTGGGGGAGCTGGTCATAGGCGCGCGGCAACGCGACCTCCTCTAAGCGCTGGTGGACCTTGGCTTGGAGGGCCGCCTCGTCCACCTCGCCCAGCCGCCGCAGCGGAAAAGCGATGTTGTCGCCGACGCTCATAAAGTCAAAGAGGGCGTTGTTTTGGAAGATCATGCCCATGCGCCCACGCAGCCGCATCAGCGCGCGCTCGTCGAGGCCGCCCAATGCCTGACCGTCGAAGATCACTTGGCCCTGGCTGGGGCGCAAGAGCCCGCAGATCAGCTTGAGGATCAAGGTCTTGCCCGCCCCCCCCGCGCCGATGATGCCCAGCGTCTCGCCCCGCTCAACGCGGAAGCTGATGTCGCTGAGCGCGGCGCGCGCGTTGAAGGCGACGCCGACGCCGCGCAGCTCGATCACGGGCGCAGATCCTCGGCCCGGCGCGGCGACAAGGCCGGCAGCGGGCCGTGGATCTCACGCGCGCGCGCCGCCAGCCGCCCCTCACCTTGGCGTAGCCGCCTCAGCGCCGCCTCAGCCGCCTCGGCGTGGCCCAAGGCCGCCTCGGCGCGGGCCCGCCCCCACCACGCGTAGGGCACGAGGGGGCTGCGCGTAAAGCGCTCAATCAGCTCCATGTATCTCTCTGATGCCTCACTCCAGCGGCCCTCTCTCCCATGAAGGTCGGCCAAAAACAAGAGCGCGTCGTCGGCGAGGCGGCTGCGCAGCGATCCCAAGAAGAGGCCCCGCGCGCCGCGCCCCTCGACGAT
>JAHJCH010000303.1 GCA_018813065.1 Myxococcota bacterium | reverse complement strand
CGCCGACGAGCGCGCCATCGCGGGTGGCTGCGCGCCCCGTTCGGACGAACCCTCCAGGTTCGCCCTCACCACGCTCCACGCGCGGGACACCACAGGCGCCCGCGAGGCGTGCGTTTGCGGGGCGAGCGTCTGAGGATCGGCGATGCCAACGGGCGCGCGTGGCGTAACCAGGGAGAGGCGCTCAACGTCAAGCCAGGGCAGCCGAGGTGCGCGCCCCTTCAGCCCCTGTGGCGTCTGTGTTTGCGTAAGATCAGGTTGGCGCAGGCCCGGCGCGACCTGGCGTGGCGCCAGGGGGCGGCCCATCCCTTGAGGCCAAGCATCCTGCCTCTCCGCCTCGGCGCGCGCCGCGTGCTGGGGTTTGAGGTGCGCCCGCGACGCGCTCTCCATGAGCGCCGCTGGTCTGGCCTGAGGCGCTGGCGCCGTGAAGGGGCCAATGACGCCCATCAAGGGCGGGGCGGCCTCGGCGCTCAGCACACGCGCGGTGATCGGCGCAGAGATCGGCGCAGAGATCGGCGCAGAGATCGGCGCGCCCAGGGGCGATCTCGCCAGGCGGCGCGTCTCCTCCAAGGCCCCTTGCGCGCCGTAGGCTTGAGGCGTGCGGGGTGTGGGCCTCAGCAGCGGGGGACGATCATAGAAGAGATCGAGGCCATAGGCGGGGCTGGACGGCGCGCTCAACGGCGCGCTCAACGGCGCGCTCTCGGCATCCTCCGGCGCGTCGAGCTGGATCAAGCCCAGCGGGGCGCGCGCCGGGGCAGCCAGCGGCAAGAAGGCGGCCTCATCGACGCCGCGCCAACGCCCGGGGCGGGCGCGTTGGGGGAGGCGGCCCATTGCTTGAGGCGCTGCGCCCGGCGGGGGGGTGCCCACCAAGAGGATTGGGGTCGGCGCCAGCGGGCTGGGCCGCCAGCGCGCGTCCAGCTCATCCAGGGAGGACGCCGCCGCTGACAGCGCGGGCAGCCGCGCCGCCTGAGGCGCCAGCCAGGGCGAAGCCCCAGAGGCCGCCTCGGGGGAGATCAGCACGCCACGCTGGGCGCCGCGCTCAACACGCGCGACAGCATCGGGGAAACGCAGCAGCTGAGGCAGCACGCCCGCCGCGCGACCCATCGCCGCAGGATAAGGCGAGAGGGCCTCACCGGCGCTGCGCCAGCGCTCGGGCGGGGCGGCGGGGGGCAGCGGCGCGTCGGGCTGGGACAACAAGGGCCGCAGACGCCGCGCGTCATGGGCGGATGCCCTGGCCCCTGTCAACGCGAGGCGGCCCGAGGGGCTCGACGGCGCTTCTGTGCGGGCGCCGCGCTGCGCGGGCGCGCCCGCTGCCGGTGACATCGGGCGCTTCGCCGATTCATCGCGCAACGCGCCCGCGTCCCACGCGGAGTGCTCCATGGGATCGACGGGGATGACGAAGGGGCCGTAGAAGTCATAGGCCCCGCCTTGATAGCCGGACCGCTGCGACCACTCATGGGCCATGCCGTAGAGGGCGCCGAGCTGATAGACGTCGATCCCACCGCCGGGCTCCAAGGCGCTCCAGCGATGAGCGAGGCGCTCCACCAGGGGGGCGGTTGAGCCGATGGCGGGCTTATCCAGGCCGCCATAGCGCGCGCTGAGATCAGCGGCGAAGCCGTCGAGGGCTTGGCCCAGCTCAGAGGCGGTGTCGCCGATGAGATCAACGACGCGCAGATCCAGATCGGGGCGCGTCTCAGCCACGGGAGATGCCCTCGTGGGCGATCTCAATGGACTCGACGGCGATCTGGTTTTGGTTGGCGTCGAAGTCTGGCCCCTCCCACTTCACCGGCCAAGCGCGGCGGAAGTTCCAGCGCTTCGTCTCTTGGCCCATATCATCAAGGAGAACGATGCTGCCGTTCTTGCGGCCGCCGCTGCCCCGGCTGAAGCCCTGATGCCAAGACTCCAAGGCGGTGCTGACGTAGCCGACCTTGAGGGTGATGTTGGGGTAGCTCCCCTGCCCTGGCAGCTTATGGAGGCGATCATTCACGCCCCCCTCTTGCTGGGAGAGGACTTCAATCTCATGGCTGAGGCCGCTGACCGATTGAAAATGAGCCACCGTGAGCCCGTCGATCTCGACCTTGAAACGGTATTTCCCTATTGAGCGCGTGTAGGTCATGGCAGCTCCTCTTCGACCTGTGCTTGATCCTCGAGGCGTTGAGAGAGGCGGAAGATGATAAACTCAACGGGCCGGGTGATCGCCAACCCGATATCGCAGGTTAACATACCGCGCTCCACATCTTCAGGGGGATTTGTCTCGTGATCACAGCGGACAAAGAACGCCTCCTCGGGCGTCTGCCCGGACAGCATCCCCTGCTCGCGTAGATCCATTAAAAAGCTGGCGATGATCCGCGTCAGGCGCTTCCACAGCGCCTCGCTGTTGGGCTCAAAGACCACCCACTGTGTGCCCTGCTCGATGGCCTGAGAGATGGCGCTCATGGTCCGCCGGACGTTGAGATAACGCCACTGATGATCCCCACTACAGGTGCGCGCGCCCCAGACGCGCAGCCCGCGAGGGCCGAAGTGGCGCAAGCAGTTGACGCCCTCGGCGTTGAGCTGCCCGATGTCCTCATCGCGCAAGAGCACCTCGAAATCGACGATCCCCTCAATGACCTGGTTGGCGGGCGCGCGGTGGACGCCCTCTTGACGATCACAGCGGGCGAAGACCCCGGCGATGTAGCCAGAGGGCGGCATGGGCCGGGCGGGGCCGATGGCGGGGATGATCCAGGGGAAGTAGAGGGCGGCGTAAGGCGAGTCGAAGTGACGCCGCCAGCGCCGCGCCTCCTCCAGATCCCCGCCGGGGGGCATATCCAAGAGGGCGAAGCGATTGGAGGAGCGCGCGCAGAGGGACACCGCCGCCTCCTGAACGGCGATCAGATCCTTGTGTGTCTTAAAGCGGGCGCTGTGCTGAAAAGCCGCCATCAGATCGGGCATGACCACCAGATCAAAGCGGGTGTCCTCCACCAAGCTCATCAAGCCGCGCCGCTGGCCGGGGCCGCGATCCTCGCCGATGAAGTCCTCGGGGCCGAGGTGTTGAAGGCCATCGGCCCCGCCGCTGAGCGGCTGCGCCTCGACGTTGAGGGGGCGGGCGTCCTCCAAGGCGCCCTCCTCGCTGTGGGAGAGCAGATCGATGAGGCGGCTTTGTTGATTGACGATCCGCTCCACCCAGCGGGGATGACTGCGGTGCAAAGAGAGCCGCTCAAACCGCTCGCGCTCATCCTGCGTCTCGACGAGGAGATCGAAGGTGTGCAGATAGAGCTTGCTGGGGGCGAAGGAGGAGAAGCCGCGCGGCAGTGGGC
Organism: Myxococcota bacterium; assembly: GCA_018813065.1. Taxonomy (GTDB): domain Bacteria; phylum Myxococcota_A; class Bradymonadia; order UBA7976; family UBA1532; genus JAHJCH01. Next base: position 34,732 of record JAHJCH010000303.1, on the reverse strand, counting down.
GGTCGAGGTGAACGACGCGATCGACGAGCTTGCGCACCCGCGCCCAGTGGGCGCCGAGCGGATCGCGGACGCAGACGAGCGCGCCTTGAGCGAGGCGATACGTGCTCTCGACCTGCACCTCCAAGGCCCCCGCCTTACCGTCGCGGGTCAACAAGGTGAAGTGCTCGGGGCTCTCCTGAAGGGTGAGGCGGAGCTGATCCCCCCAAGCGCCGGGGTTCTTGGCGCGCGCGGTCAACAGGGCTTGACCGCGCCGCCCCTTGAGGACGCTCAGGGCGGCGCAGGCCACCTCCTCACCGGGCGCGCCTTTAACGCGCGCCACGCGCAGGACATAACAGACCTCGCCGCCGTTGGCGAAGAACCCCTTGATCGAGCTGTGCAGATAACTTTGAGGCGTCGGCTCACCGAAGATTTGAATGAGCTGAGCCTCATTTGTAATTTGCTGAGGTGTATCTAATGGGCCCTTGAGTGTAATCCCGAGGAAGACAGGCACCCCCGTTTGATCCAGCCGAATCTCAGTGACGTGCTGCGTCGTTGGCTCGTAATAGACGCCGGGGGAGCGGATCTCTGCCATGCTTGGGCCTCAAACGATAGATGATGAATCACGAAGAGCGAGATTCATTGATCTCCTGATTGATCGAAGAGATCTCCTTAATCCAGAGCTGACGCTCACGATGCTCCATATCAAGGATCGTATCAAGGGACCAATGAAAGTGATAGGCGACATAAGCTACCTCTTGGAAGATCCTCTCCAAGGGGTAGCTTACGATTCCCCCAGATCAGTCCCTAGGTCCAGCTCATAGTTATGACCACAGCTGGGGCAGCTTGTCTTGAGCTTCGCCGAGCCGTCTTCATTGATGCGGCGATAGAACTCTTGCAGGTACGCGAGATCGGCGGAGAACATATTTTCGATGATATTGGGGTTAATCATCTCAACCGTGCCGAGCTTAACGATCACGCGAGAGAGCAAGATCAAGACGAGATAGGCCCGATTTTGCTGAACCCGATAATCTTGAAGGGGGAGGATCTCATCACGGGCCGTGGCGAGGCGCATCACCCCCTCTCGATGGAGGTTTCCTTTGGGATCAACGTATCCTTTGGGGAGGGTAAACGGGAACTCTGTCTGGAATGCCATAGTTTTATATCTGGGGGGTTGGTTTTAATGATTGAGGGAGGCTGGTTTGGCCGAAATGGCGTTGAGGTGGAGTGAGGGGCCTAGGCTCAGCCCGCGCCCTGGATGCGCTCCCAGCGCTCAACGACCATCTCGATCTCCTCGACGGCGGAGTCAGTGCCCTTACCATCGAGCGTGAAGCCCTTCCACTTGCAGGGCCAGGCCTCGAAGAAGTTGTAGCGCATGACCTCAAGGCCATGATCGTTTTGGAGGATGATCGAGCCGCTCTTACGCTGGACCTTGCCCTCACGGACAGCCTTCCACCACTCCCAGAGGTAGGGCGTAGAGACGTAACCACGCTTGAGCGTGATGTTGGAGTACTTCATCTGACCGGGGCGCTTGCGCTGAACGCGCTCATCGCCGTTCTGCTCCTCGATGACCTGGGCCTCAGCCGCCAAGCCTTCGACGTTCTTGAATGAGCCCCAGGTGATGCCCTCGATCTCGATGCGGAAATTGTAATTTCCGACGTGATCGTACGCGCGGCGGTTATCAGCTTTCAATGACGCCATCTTTCACTCCTCAGATTGTTCCCCTAAAGAATTTCAGGGCACAACAGGCTAAGTAAGTTTTTATTCGGCGGTGTCTCCACCAGTCGGCATTTGGCCGATACGGAAGATAACAAATTCTGCGGGCTTTGTCGGGCACAACCCGATCTCGCAGATCATTTGCCCGGCGTCGATGACCTCCGGGGGATTCGTCTCCGCATCACACTTGACATAGAAGGCCTCCTCGGGGGTCTGCCCGAAGAGGGCGCCGTCGCGCCAAACCCTCAATAAAAACGCGCTGATATTACGCGTCACTTGCTTCCACAGCTTGTGATCGTTGGGCTCGAAGACGACCCACTGGGTGCCGTTCTCGATGGACTCCTCGACCATATTAAAGAGGCGGCGAACGTTGACATAACGCCACTCTGGATCGCTGGAGATGGTCCGCGCGCCCCACACCCTGATCCCGCGGTTCTTAAACTCGCGGATACAGTTGATGCCCTTGGGGTTGAGGATATCCTGCTCACCCTTGGTCACGTCATACTTCAGGCCCAGCGCGCCGCGCACGATCTCGTTGGCGGGGGCCTTATGAACGCCGCGCTCGGCGTCGCTGCGGGCATAGATGCCGGCCATATGCCCGGAGGGGGGCACGAAGATGTTGCCCTTCTCGGGATCATAGACCTCGATCCAGGGGAAGTAGTAAGCGCCGTACTTGGAGTCACGGGGCTTACCCAGCTTATCAACGCCGCCGGACTCGATGATCTCGGGGGCGTCGAGGATGGCGAAGCGATAGCGGTTCTTCTCGCAGTGGGTCAGCACGGCGTCGGTGATGGCGGGATCAGTCTGACCGGGCGCGCAGACGATGTTGATCTCGTCCACGTCATCGAAGGCGAAGAGGCCCGTGCGCTCGCCGGGGCCGAGGTCTTTGCCGATGAAGCGCGCGGGGCGCTTATCCTCAGCGCCCAGGCCGACGTTGATGACGAAGCAGCGGGCGCCGCCATTATTAAAGAAGCCGTAGACGGCGTGCGCCAAGTACTCGGAGTCCGCGAAGTCGCCGAAGTTTTTGACGAAGGTCGTCCAGTTGGGGCAGAACACCACCTGGTTGACCGGACCGCGCTTGGACTCACCCACGAACCCGACCGTGCTGGTACTCACCGTCTCGATGGGTTTACTGGCGCTGGGGACCTCTTCCACATATACGCCAGGCGATAAGTACTCAGCCATTCTCATCCTCCTCTTGGCATGGTTTTACGGCGTTACCTCTTCATTGATGGTGACGCCGATTTCTCTCTTCATGACCCTGCGCAGGTTCTCAGAACGACGCGGGGAGTGTAAGCGTAGGCGACAGGTATAGCCTACTGCGGGGCGAAGGTGCTCGCCGAAGCCCCGCCACAGCGACATTAAAAACTCAACGGAGAGATCCTCAACGGGGCGAATGGGGATGCGCTCATCGGGATCAAAGGCGTCGCCTTCGAGCAGCTCCCCCTCCAAAGAGGGCTGCGCGAGGAACACCCGCATCGCCGCGCCCAAGAGCTCTTGCTGCTCGGCGTCCTCATCGGCCCACGCGGTCACCAGATAGTCCAGGTTCACCCGCAGGGCGGGATCTTCATAGAACTCGATGATCTCTCCCTCAGCGTTGATATGAGAGACAAAGGTGGGGACATCCTCGCGGCGCTTGGGGTGTACCATCACGCGGTAAAGATAGACCCCCAGGGCCGGGGTTCGGGTGAACTTCTCCCGAAGGGGCGGCCCTGTGATCACCTGGATGCTTCGTGACAAGAGGTCGCGCATCCCATCCTCTAGGAGGGTGGCGAGGGCCTCTGAGGTCTGTCGAAAAATCCGATGATGCGACACCTGGCTCCTCAACTCGCTGGTGCCCGCACAATGCCAGCCTTCCCGCGCAAAGGGCAATCATTTCTTTGAGGGAAAGTGTGTTGAGTGAGGGGCCGAAAATGAGGGGGGGGGGAGGCGATCAGCGATGCGCGCGGCCGACCTCGGCGTTGACGCTCAAGATGGCCTCCGCCAAGCTCGCCCAGGTCGCGGCGCCCTCGGGGCGCTCATAACGCCAGACCACATAGGCCACCATGCGCAAGATCCGCTGGTTCAGCGCGCGGCGCCCCTCGGTGGGCGAGGGGCCAGCCTGCTCTTGGTTGATGGCCTGCGTCAGCGCCGCCGTGGCCGCCTCCAAGGAAGGCCGCACCCACAAGACCGCCGCCGCCGCCCAGGTGTCCGCCTCAGTCTCCATCTCTCGCAGGATCGCCGTAGCCCACAAGCGCAGGACCTCGGCGCTGCTGGAGCGCAGCCCCCCACCCTCGAAGTGCCGCAGCAGCAGATCTTTTGCGGCGCGATGACGCGGCGATGAGTCAGGCTCGCCGTTCACGCCCGCCCGCAGCGCGTTGCGCAGCGCCAGGAGGGCGCTGATCACCGCCTTCATGGGGAGGCGTTGGTCGATCCGGCCCTCGACCAGCGCCTTATTCTGAGACGTCTCGGCCTTGATCTCTTGCGCCTTGTCCTCGATCTCGTTGACCAGCCTGTTCAGCTCACTGTCTTCGATCTCGCTCTTGATGATTTGATCGCGGAGCTTGCGAACCAGCTGGATGGCGTGCTGCTCAGCGAACTTGTAGAGCTTGACCAACATGGTGGAGTCAACCTCCATAAGACCTCCTCTTCATGGGTCTGGCCGTTCAAACGGGGGGTAATGAGGTCTATTCAGAAAAAATATCGAGTTTTTTCGATGATAATTTTACTGCATCTATAATTTATAGAGCGCATAAGGACATACAGACAGCGAGCGCCTGCCAAGGTTCCGAAAAAAAACACGCGCGCTGATTTTTTACGAGATCAGGTCAAGCTGTGGCTTTGGGCGGCGCCGCGATGCTGGCCCATCGCCAAGTTTTGGCTCTCGGCGACAGCTCAGCCCTCGCCCATCGCCAAGTTTTGGCTCTCGGCGACGGCTCAGCCCTCAAAATCGCCAAGTTTTGGCTCTCGGCGACAGCTCAGCCCTCAAAATCGCCAAGTTTTGGCTCTCGGCAACAGCTCAGCCCTCGCCCATCGCCAAGTTTTGGCTCTCGGCGACGGCTCAGCCCTCAAAATCGCCAAGTTTTGGCTCTCGGCGACGGCTCAGCCCTCAAAATCGCCAAGTTTTGGCTCTCGGCGACGGCTCAGCCCTCGAAATCGCCAACACTTTGGCGACCGGCGATCAGGCGGCGCCCTCAAGGCGCCAAAGCCGCGCCGCGCGCCTGACCTTGACACTCGAAAAGTCGAGGTGTTAGGACTCAAGCTGTGATCACGCCTTGAGGACACCCATGCGCGATGAGATCTGCCCAGGGGTTTTGAGCACGGCCTCGCTGGCGCTGACGCTGCTGTTGGCCGCCTGCGGTGATGTTGAGGTCAAGCCCGAGGAGACCTCCGGGGAGGACTTTGAGAAGGCCGGCGCCCAACTGCTGCCCTTTGATAAGCTCACCGATGATTACATCAGCTTCGAGGAGGGGGATGTGGCGGACTGGAAGTTCGTCAAGATCAAGACCCCCGGCATCCTCACCGTCACGGTGTACTGGGATAATAAAGAGATCAAGTCGCTCATCGACGTCTTTGATCGCTTCGCCACCCCCGTAGACTCGCGTAAGCACACCAAGAAGCTCGAAAAAGACAAGCTGGAGATCCGCGTCAAGCCCGGCACCCACTTTATCCAGCTCCACACCGAGGAGGGCTCCAGCGTCTACACCATCGAGGCCAAGTTTGAGCCCTTCGACTGGGAGCTGCGCACCGATCTGCCCCCCGTCGCCGATGAGGAGATCCCCCTCGATGAGCCGCTGCCCGGCGATCTCCCCAGCGGCTCGCCGCGCGTAGGCGTGGGGCGCACGCGGGTGCATAAGGGCGGCGGCGGTGGTCGCCCCGCCGCTGAGCCGAGCGGGGCCATCTCGGGCACGATCATGCGCATGGTCCCCGGCGCGCGTAAGAAGTCCACCGTCTTGACCATCCGCCTCAGCGCGCGAGATCACGGCGTTAAGCGTGGAGATCGCGGTGAGATCTTGGATCGCGACGGGCGGATGAAGGGCGGTGATTTTGAGATCATCAACATCCGTGGCACTTCGGCGACGGCGCGCACCAATCTTAGCCCCAATGACATCGCCCATCGCCGCCGCGTGCGCATCTTTACAGGCTCACGCTGACTGTTAAAAGGGCGTGTAAGGGCGCTGGGCGCCCCGCGTTATCCTATATATATCTGCTGGAGGTTCCTATGACGCGACGCCTGCTGCCCCTCCTCAACCTCCTCCTCTGCGCTTGCGGGGCCGTGGCCCCCAGCCTGGATGAGCACAGCGGGGGGGACGCCAACCGCCCAGAGGCGCTGGGTGTGTTCATCGATCGCACAGTCACCGATCAGATCTCCCCCGAAGAGGGCGATCACACCGATTGGAAGTACCTCGACGTGCTCGATAAGGGGCAGCTGCGCTGGAAGATCGCCATCAATCAGCCCGAGCGCCTCCAAGGCGGCGAGATCTCCTTTCATGATGAGTTTGGCGAGACCCTGGAGCGGCGGCTGATCTCCAAGAATCAGACGAGCTATGTTTTTGCCTGGGAGGTTAAGAAGGCGCCCAGCAAGTTCTTTATCCGCGTCTTTGGTCAGGAGGGGGTCAAGGCCGTCTATAGCACCGGCGCCACCCTGGCCTTGGCCGCCCCGCCGCCGCCGCCGCCCGTCGTCGCCGTCGCCCCGCCGCCCCCCCCAGAGCCCGAGCCCACGCCCCAGCCGCGCAAGCGGTACACCAAGCGCACGGTCAAGCCGCCGCCGCCGCCACCGCCGCCGCCCGAGCCCACGCCCACCGCAGGCCCCACCGTGGTCGATGGCCTGATCGTGCGCGTGACCCCCTCCGATGACAACACCTCGGTGACGATCTCGGCTCGGCTCAAGGGCAAGGTGCGTAAGGGCGCCTCGGGTCAGGTGATGCGCAACGGTAAGCCCCTGCCCGGCGGCGCCTTCCGCGTCTCCAACGCGCGCGGGCGCAACGTAGACGCCAAGGTCAATCTCCCCGAGGGGCGCTTCACCGGCCGCCTCACCGTTCAAGTTCAAGGCGATTGATTGCCACGCTCCACGTTTGAGCCCCCCCCCGGCGAGGCGGGCTGGCTCTTAGAGGTGGACGGTTTTTGTGATCGCTGGCGCGTCGATCGCTTCGTGCGCCACCGCGTCCCCCGCCTCTCTCGTAGCCTCGCCGCCCGCCTGGAGATCATCGACGTCACCCGCCCCGATCTGCCCCTCAAGAAGAGCCAGCCAGTGCGCACAGGCCAACGGCTTTGGGTGCGCCGCCCCATCCCCGACGCGGGCGTGCGCTTGCCGACGCCGCGCGTGCTCTATGAGGGCGAGGGGCTCTTGGTCTTGGATAAGCCGCCCGGCTGGGCGGCCCACCCCACGGCCAGCCGTTATGAGGGCACCATCAGCCAGCTCCTCAAGGGCTGGGGCCTCAGCGCTCACCCCGCTCATCGCCTCGACGTGGAGACCTCGGGCGTGCTGGTCTGCGGGCAGACCCCCCAGGACGTCAGCGCCCTGGAGCAGCGCTTCCGCGCTCATGAGGTGCGCAAGGTCTATCGCGCGGTGGTGCGCGGTCAGCCCCCCGAGGTCTTTGATGCGCACACGCCCTTGGGCTTCGATCCCCAAAGCGCGGTGCGCCTTAAGATGGGTCATGGCGCGCTGCCCGCCTCAACTCAACTGCGTCGCGTCGCCCAGGCCCCCCAAGCCGCGCTGGTGGAGGCGCGCCCCGTCTCCGGTCGTCAGCACCAAATCCGCGCCCACCTGGCCTTGGCGGGCTATCCCATCGTGGGCGATAAGCTCTATGGCGAGGATGAGGGGGCCTTCCTGCGCAGCCTCCACGGGGCGTTGACCCCTGAGGATCTGCGGCGCTTGGGTCACCCGCGTCAGGCCCTGCACGCTTGGCAGCTGCGCTTTGAGTGGGGCGGGCAAGCGCGCTGCTTTGAGGCGCCTTGGCCGTCCGACTTGGCGATGTTGTGGGCGGATCTGTCGAGGGCTTAGAGCGCGTCTGGCTCAATGAGGGCGTCGGGGGCGGCGTCTTGCTCAATCAGGGCGTCTTGCTCGATCAGGGCGTCTTGCTCAATGAGGGCATCGGGGGCGGCGTCTTGCTCAATGAGGGCGTCTTGCTCAATCAGGGCATCGGGGGCGGCGTCTTGCTCAATCAGGACGTCTGGCTCAACCAGGGCGTCTTGCTCAACCGTGGCGGCGTCCTGCTCAATGAGGGCGGCGTCCTGCTCAACAGTGGCGGCGTCCTGCTCAACAGTGGCGGCGTCTTGCTCAACAGTGGCGGCGTCTTGCTCGATGGCGGCGTCTTGCTCGATGGCAGCATCGGGAGCAGGCTGAAGGCCCATGTCCAGCTCAGGGAAGACACACCAGCCCTCGAGGCTGCACGTCGTGCCAGGGTAGACGCGGCTGCACTGCGTCGCCCCGCTCCCCGGCTGGCACTCGTCCTCGTTCAGCTCCACGGAGCAGCCCACAGCCAGGGCCATCACGCTGATGAGGGTCAGGCTGAGGCGCATCAGAAAGACCCCCCAACGCCCACATAGGCGCCGCCGCCCGGCATGGGCGCCACCGAGGCTTGGTAGGCGCTGTCCATGCCCCACAGGAGCGCGCCCAGGCCAATGCCCACGGCGCCGACGCCATAGAGCACGTTGGAGCCCAAGGAGAGATCCTCGGCCTCTTGCTTGTAGTTGATCTTCTTGTCGTAGAAGCGCGAGGCGTTGAAGTCATCGGCGGCGTCATCGGCCATCTTGCCCGTGACGACGCCGCCGACGATGGCCGCGCCGCCGATCAAGAAGGAGACGACGGCCAGGGGCTTGAGGCTGCCACGTTGGCGGGTCGTCCGCCCGCTGGCTTGGCCCCCGTCGGGGGGAGGCGCGTCGTTCTTTCGTGTGCGGTCCTCGACGACCTCGCGCGGCGGCACGCGGCGGCGACGCGGGCCAGGCGTGTAGCCCTTGGCGCCGTTGTCGGCGCGTCTCGGCGCGGCGTCGGCCTCTCGGGGCGCGGGCTTCTTATCAGGGACACCCCGATCAGGGACGCGGCGATCAGGGACGCGGACATCGCGGATCGGATCGGCGGGGGGCTTGGGCTGCGCGTCGCGGGTCAAGGTGCCCCCGCTGGGCTGGCGCTCGTCTCGAACAGGGGCGATGGTCCGCGCGCCGCCCCGCCTCACCGGGGGCTTGCGCTCGCGGGCGATGGGCTTCTTGCCACGCGGCGCCGTGGGCTCGCTCGCCTGGGGCTGCGCGCCGAGGATGATGCTCACCCGCACGGCCTTGCCCTTGGCGATGATCGTCTTGCTCTGGCTCTTGTAGCCCTTGCGCGTGGCCTTGAGGGTGTGGCGGCCCGCAGAGACGGGCACGGCCCGCCCCGCCTGGATGGGCTTGCCGTCGAGGTGAAGGGTGGCGTCCTTGGGGCTGACGTCCACGGTCAAGGGGGTGGTCTGGCCGCCCAAGCCGCTGAGGGTGATGACGAGGGCCATCAGCGTCGTCATGTGCGTCTCCAGTGCAAGTAAATCAGGGATTTCTTTAGCTTAGTGTCTCACCGCTGCCAAGGTTCTTCGTCCCCTCAGCCCGCGCGGCGGCCGCCGAACGAGGCCCCAAAGTGAAAATTCACCCAGCCCCTTCTTTTCACAGCCGCGCTCTCCTATGAGACTGTGCGCGTCTTCGAATCAGGAGGATCGACATGAGCGAATGGACCCTCAAGAAGAATGGGCTGCGCCTCAACGCGCCGCTCCTCACCGTGGTCATGGACGGCGTGGGCCTCGGCCCCGATGACGCCGGTAACGCCGTGCGCCGCGCTTATACCCCCGTCTTGGACCGCCTCCTCGCCCAACACCCCAACCTCAGCCTCGCCGCTCATGGGCGCGCCGTGGGCCTGCCCAGCGACGCGGATATGGGTAACAGCGAGGTGGGGCATAACGCCCTGGGCGCCGGGCGGATCTTTGAGCAGGGCGCCCAGCTCGTGAACGTGGCCATCGACAGCGGCGCGCTCTTTGAGGGTGAGGCCTGGCGCTGGCTCGTCGAGGGCGTTAAGGCCTCAGGTGAGCCCCTGCACTTCATCGGCTTGCTCAGCGATGGCAACGTCCACAGTCATGAGCGCCACCTCCACGCCATGCTGCGCGCCGCCGCTCAGGAGGGCGTCGCCGCCGCCCGCGTCCACGCCCTCCTCGATGGCCGCGATGTGGGCGAGCGCTCCGCCTTGACCTATTTCGATCGCTTAGAGGTCGTCCTGGCCGAGATCAACGCCAGCGGCTTCGATTATCAGATCGCCAGCGGCGGCGGGCGCATGGTCGTGACCATGGATCGCTATGAGGCCGATTGGCGCATGGTCGCCCGTGGCTGGGATCTGCACGCGCGCGGTGAGGGCCGCCGCTTCCCCTCCGCCCGCGTCGCCATCGAGACCCTGCGCGAAGAGACCGGGGCCGTCGATCAGTTCCTCCCCGGCTTCGTCATCGGTGATGCCCACGGCCCCGTAGGCCCCATCCGCGATGGCGCCAGCGTCTGCTTCTTTAACTTCCGAGGGGATCGCGCCATCGAGATCAGCCGCGCCTTCGAGGATGAGTCCCTCGACACCTTCGAGCGCGGGCCCCGCCTTAAGGTGCGCTACGCCGGGATGATGCAGTACGACGGCGATCTTAAGCTGCCCGCGCGCTTCCTCGTCACCCCCCCCGCCATCTCACGCACCGCCGGGGCGCTGCTGGCCCGTCAAGGGCTGCGGCAGTTCGCGTGCAGCGAGACTCAGAAGTTCGGTCACGTCACCTATTTCTGGAACGGGAACCGCAGCGGCTATTTCGACCCCGCCCGTGAGGTGTATCAGGAGATCCTCAGCGATGTGGTGCCCTTTGAGCAGCGCCCCTGGATGAAGTGCGCCGAGATCACCGACGCCACCCTTAAGGCGCTGGGTGAGGGTTATGATCACCTGCGCATTAACTATCCCAATGGCGATATGGTCGGGCACACCGGCGATATGCGCGCGGCCCGCGTGGCCATGGAGACGCTGGATCTCAGCCTGGGGCGGCTGCTGGCCCGCGTCGAGGCCCTGGGCGGCGTGGCCCTGATCACGGCGGATCATGGCAACGCCGATGAGATGTTCAGCCGCGGTAAGGGCGGCGCCTTCGTCGAGGACGGTCACGGCGGCTTCGTGCCCCTCACCAGCCATACCCTCAACCCCGTTCCCTTTATCCTCTTTGATCCCAAGCGCCGCGTGCCCGGTCGGCTTCAGGCGCCCTTCATCCCCGAGGGCGGTTATCTGGGCTTGGCCAACGTGGCCGCCACCACGCTCAATCTCCTGGGCTTTGAGGCCCCCGAGGACTACGCCCCCAGCCTGCTCTCGTTGGATTAGAGCGTCACTCTTTCAGGGAACGCCTCACCGTCGTCAGGCATCCACTCCCAAACCTTCAGCGCCCCGGAGCGAGCATGATCTTGAGGATGGGCCTCTTCTTTATCGTCGTCAGCGTCCTCTTCGCGCTGGTTCATTATTACCTCTACGCGCGCCTCGTTCGCCGCGCCTGGGGGCCACGCCGCTGGGCTCGCTGGCTGTTGATCGCCCTGCCCATCTTGGTCTTCTTGGGGATGCCCCTCACCCGTCAGCTGCCCCGCCCCCTGTTGACCCCCGTCGGCTACTTCGTCTTCGGGTGGTTCGCCCTCCTCGCCGTCCTCTTGCCCCTCTTGTGGAGCCTGGATCTGGCGGGCCTCCTGGCGCGCAGCCTGCGCCGCGCGCCCTTTGATCCGCTGCGCCGCGCCGCCATGAGCCGGGGCGTGGGCCTGCTGACCCTGGGCGGCGTCATGGTCGCGGCGCGGCGCGGCGTGGCTGAGACGACCCCCCAACACACCTATGTGGAGATCCCCGTCGAGGGCCTCGATCCCCGCCTTGATGGCTTTAAGATCGTGCAGATCTCCGATGTTCACATCGGCCCCACCCTCGACGGCGACTTTATGCGGCGGGTGGTCAATGAGGTCAACGCGCAGGCCCCCGATCTGGTGGCGATCACCGGGGATTTGGTGGATGGGTCGGTGGCGCGCATCGGTCATGAGATCGACGCCTTGGCCGATCTGCGCAGCCGCCACGGCGCCTTCTTCGTCACCGGTAATCATGAGTATTACTCCGGCGTGGAGGCCTGGTTAGAGAAGCTCAAGAGCTTGGGCGTGCGCGCCCTGCGCAATGAGCGCGTCGCCATCCAGCACGGCGAGGCTGTCTTTGATCTCTTGGGCGTGGATGATTGGCGCGCGGCGGGCTTCGGCGACGGCCACGGCCCCGATCTGAAGCGGGCCGTCGAGGGCCGCGATCCGCGCCGCGCTTCGGTCCTCTTGGCTCATCAGCCTCGGGCGATCTATGGCGCGGCGGCGGCGCAGATCAACGTGATGTTGTGTGGTCACACCCACGGCGGGCAGATCTGGCCCTGGAGCCTGATCGCGCTGCTGGTCGAGCCCTACCTCAAGGGCCTGCATCTCCACGATAAGACGTGGGTTTATGTCCACAAGGGGACGGGCTATTGGGGCCCGCCGCTGCGCCTGGGTGCCCCCGCTGAGATCGCCTCGGTGGTGCTGCGGCGGGCTTGATCAGAGGGGGGCGTAGGCGTCGATGAGCGTATATCCGCGCAATTATCAGCGATTTTTATTCTCTTGGCGGTTTTTTTGGTTCAACATCGCCCAGAGAGGAAGGAGTCAACATGATCAAGCCGCTGCTCAACTTCATTCAACACCACAAGGGCCAAGGCACCACGGAGCATCTTATCGAGATGGCCATCGCGCAGAACGGGTACCTGGTGGTGGGCGATGTCGCCGAGGCCATTCGCCGCGAGCGCTCTCGCCACGGCCTCAAGATCTTCAGCGTCGAGGAGATGATGGAGTCCGAGGACAGCTGGCGCTGGGAGTCGGAGCAGCCCGGGCCGCTCTTCTTCGATCCCTCCGCGATGGCCTGGCTCGCCGAGCACCTGACCAAGGCCGAGCCCGCCGAGTAACGGCGCGCCTTCGCCCGCGCCTGCTCAGCCCGCGCCTGCTGCTGCGCCTCGGCGCGGCCCTCGCGCTCTCGCTGCCCCTCCTCTGGCCCGCCCCCGCGTCCGCCTTTATGTACGTCGAGCACGCGTACTTTACAGATCGCGCCTGCGCCCTGGCTCAAGATCACCTCGCCGCGCGGCTGTCGTCTACGCCCAGCCCAGCGCTGGCGGCGCGTCACCTCGCCTTGGCCCTGCTCTGCCCCACACGCCCCTTCGTCGTCTATTGTCGCGGCGCAAAGAAGCAGCCCCGCGCCATCCTCAACCCGCGCGGCTTGCCCATGACCCTCGGCGATGTCAGCGCCCTGGGGGATCACGTCTCGCGCTTTGGCCCCATCCACGGCCTGCCCCGCGCCGGGCAGGATGGCCTCTTGGCGCGGATCTTTGAGTGGCTGGCCGATCCCGAGGAGACGCCCGGCGGCGTGCTGGCCGATGTGGCCGAGGAGGCGTGTGAGGGGCCTTCTGTGGATTGGGCGCGCGTCGAGGCCGATCTGGGCGCGCCCATCGAGCGTTGGCCGCGTCACCTCTATAACCCCATCGCGCGGGTCCGCCCCCTTCAAGGGCCAGGTGATCCCGACACCCTCTTCTCGTTTGATAATCCGCATTATCTGGATCTGGTCCTGCGCAATCACACGCACTTCGGCGCGCGCGCTTATGAGGTCTGGCGCGGCTTTCATGAGATCGCCCTCGATGTGCCCCGCGCTTCATGCGCGCAGCTCTCGCGGAGAGGGGCTGAGGCTGAGGATGAGGTCGAGGCCCGCTGCCGCGTCCTGCGCGCCCGCCTGCGTGATCGCGTTTTGCGCTGGGCCAGCGAGGCGCCCGAGGCGTGGGTGGCGCCGATCTGGCCCCAACTTCAGCGGCTGCGCGCCGCCCCAGATGATCCGCGCACCCACGCCCTCCTCGATGCCCTGATCGGCGCCCTGGCGGGCCTGACGCTGGAGGGCATCGGGGTTCACTTTCTCCAAGATAACCTCGCCGGCGGCCACCTGCGCACAGACCGCACCGCGCATGGTCTGGGCGAGAGCCGCTATGACCACGATCTCGATAACGCCCTGGGCGTGCGCATGGATCAGCCCACCCTCGATGGGCCGCGTCGCTTCGTCGGCTTCGGTGATGGCGCCCTCCTCGGCCCACCCACAGCCAACCCCAGCGCCTGTCACGCCCAGCCCATGCGCCCCGAGGAGGTCACCGCTTGCCTGGTCCGCTTTCAACGCGTGGCCATGTTGACCACCACCGCCGCCAGCCTCGCCGCTTGGGTGCTCGACGCCGATCCCCAGGCGCCGCCCTCGCCCTTGGTGCGCGCCGCGCTGCCCATCGGCCCCTCCACGGCCTCCGGCGATCTGCCCACGCCGCCGCCGCCCTTTGGCTATGAGTCGCTCTTGGGCGTCACCGCCCTGGATCTCAGCGGCGGCGGCGCGCGCGTCGGCCCGCGCCTGGCTTTGCTCGACGCCGTGGGCCTGTGGGCAGGGTGGATGCGCAGCTATCAGGTGACCTTGTTGACCTCCACGGCGGGGGATGTGGAGGTCAGCGGCGCCTTTCGCTTTCACTGGCGCTGGGCGGCGCGCTTCCTCGTCTCCGGCGGCTTCGAGGTCTACGGCGGCGGTGATGAGGCGGGCGATTTTAAGCTCGGCAGCGGCCCCGCCGTGGGCTTGAACTTCTTGCCCGAGGGCTGGACCCGCGCGCCGCTGGAGATCATCCTGGATTATCGCCTCCCCGTTCGCTTCTTTCATGGCACGCGCGGGTGGTTCGCTTCGCCCTTCTTGGAGGGGCACTTCCTCGACATCGGCGTGGGCTTGGCGTTTATGTGAGCGCACAGATCAAGCCTACTGAGCCCAATAGGGCGGGGTCGTCGGTGGCCCCTGCTCGACGATGAGGTTTGTATTTCTCCCCGAAGCGCGTAATTTAGGCCCTCAGCGAGCGGCCGCGTGGAGCCGTAATGGAGACTTTAATGCGTTATCTGCCCCTCCTTATCCTGCTCATCGCCTGCGGTCCCGGCCAGGAGCGGCCCGAGGGGAGCGGCGAGCCAGGGACGGAGAAGCTCGGCGCTGTGCCCGTCGATACCAACAAGGATGGCAAGCTCGACACCTGGTATTACGAGAAGACCGTGGATGGGAAGGTCGTCGTCGTTAAGAAAGAGATCGATCAGAACTTCGACGGTAAGGTCGATATCCAACGCTTCTATGATGATCAAGGTCAGCTGACCCGCGACGCCATTGATATGGATTTTGACGGTAAGATCGACGTCACCAGCTTCTATGAGGATGGCAAGCTTGTCCGTAAAGAGAAGGATAAAGGGCATGATGGCACGCCCGATCTCTTCCGCCACTATAAAGATGGCGTGCTCTTGCGCCTTGAGGCCGATACGGACGATGACGGCAAGATCGATTATTGGGAGTACTATAAAAACGGCGCGCTGAGCCGCAGCGGCAGCGATGAGGATGGTGATGGGGAGCCTGATCCTGATAAGTGGGTCGAGGAGAGCTAAAAGATAGAGGCCCACCTTGCAGATCCGCGATCCCATCCACGGTCACGTACACGTCACCCCCGATGAGCTGAAGATCATCGACCACCGCGCCTTTCAGCGCCTGCGTCATATCAAGCAGCTGGGTTTTACGGATCTGTCCTTCCCCGGCGCGACCCACTCCCGTTATGCCCATAGCCTCGGGGCCATGGAGGTGGCCTCGCGGATGTTCGACGCCATCTTCCCCCTCGATGGCCCGCTCCCCGGCCCCCAGCGCGCCCGCCTGCGGCAAGCCCTGCGCTTGGCCCTCCTCCTCCATGATCTCGGCCACCCCCCCGCCTCTCACGCCAGCGAGGTGGCCATGCCCCCCGTCGCGGCGCTGCCCCTCGGCGCCCTGGCGGGCGGTGAGCCCGATCGCCAAGCGGATCATGAGGATTACACCTTGGCGCTGTTGCTCTTTACCGATCTGGCGGCGCTGATCGAGGCGCGCTTTGGCGCTCACGGCATCGACGGGCTGATGATCGCGCGCCTCCTCAGCAAGCGGGGCCTGGGCGCGGAGCCGAGGCTCTGCGTCGGCGGCATCAACTATACCCCGCTCCTGCGCCAGATCGTCTCCGGGGAGATGGACGCTGATCGCATGGATTATCTCCGGCGCGATGCCTTCTTCGCCGGGGTCAGCTACGGGAACTTCGATCAACAGTGGCTCTTGGAGAACCTCACCCGTCACATCGTCGAGGATCAGGCCTTCTTGGCCCTGCATCATAAGGCCCTCTTCGCCTTCGAGGACTTCCTGCTCAGCCGCTATCACATGTTCGCCGCCATCTATCACAACCACCTCTCCGAGAGCTTCGACGTGATGCTGCATCGCTTCTACATCGAGGCCCCCGATGAGCACCCGCTGCCGCCCGATCCCGAGGCGTATCTGCGCTGTGATGATGTCAGCTTGGCCTGGGCTTTACGGCGCTCTGACAATCCTTGGGCGCGCCGCCTGGTGCAGCGGGCCGCGTATCGCTTGCTCGTGGAGTGGGACGTGGACGCGGCGGGCGCCATCAACCTGGGTCACCTCACGGCGGAGCTGAAGGGCGCGCATGTGGATTACTTCTTGGGCGAGAGTCGAGGCGTGCTGAGCAAGTATTATGGGCAGCGGCGCGGCGCCGAGCCCATCTATATCATCAACCGCCCCCTGTCTCGCGTCGAGCCCATCGATGTCTATGCCCGCGTCTATGAGCGCTACGCTGATCCCACCACCCGCCTGCGGGTCTATTGTCGCGGTGATCACCTCAAGCGCGCCCGCCGCTGCTTGGTGGCCGTCCGCGACCATAAACCGGGTGAAGCCTGAGCGCTGACGCGCTAGACTGCGCCCCTCTTTGAGGAGGGTGCGTGCGCTTCGACGAGATCCAGCATCAAGCCACCGCCGTTGAGGTGCTCTCACGGGCCATGCAGCGCGGCCGCCTTCATCACGCCTATGTCTTCTCCGGCCCCGATGGGGTGGGCAAGGGGATGGTGGCCCGCGCGCTGGCGATGGCCTTGCTCTGTCAAGCCCCCACGGAGGCGGGCGGCTGCGGCCGCTGCGGCGCTTGTAAGCGCGCCACACATCAACAGCACCCCGATCTGCACATCATCGAGCGCGATACCAACAGCAAGGGTGAGCTGGAGTCGATGATCAAGATCGATCAGGTCCGCGAGCTTCAACGCGCCCTGAGCTTTAAGGCGTTTGAGGGCGGGCGGCGGCTGATCCTCATCCTCGAAGCAGAGCGGATGAACGTCAACACCTCCAATGCCCTGCTTAAGACCTTGGAGGAGCCCGGTGAGGCGACACACTTTGTCTTGATCACCCACGCGCCACATCGCCTGCTGCCCACGATCCGCTCCCGCGCGCAGTCGCTGCGCTTCAAGCCCCTGCCCCGCGCCTTCGTCGCCGCGCAGCTGGCGGCGCGCTTGGAGATCGACGCCACCGACGCCGCGCTGCTGGCGGGCTTGGCCGAGGGCTCCATCGGGCGCGGGCTGGCCCTGGCCGACAGCGAGCTGCTGGGGCGGCGCGTCGCCCTCCTAGAGCAGATCGATGATCCCGATGGGATGCGCCGCGTCCCCCAGCTGCTGGAGCTGGCCGAGGCCCTCTCCAAGCAGCGCGATGGCTTGGCCCTCCTCTTTCACCTCCTGCGGACCTGGTATCGCGATCTGGCGGCCCTCAGCCAAGGGCGCCCCGCTGAGAGCATGGTTCATGGGGACCGTGAGGCGGCGGCTCGGCGCCGCTTGACCACCCTCAGCCTCAAGGGCATCCTCACGCGGCTTACCCTGATCAATGACGCTGAGCAGGCGGTGCTGGAGCACACCGCCAACGCCCGGCTGAGCTTGGAGCGCTTGCTCCTCAAGCTGGTCGGCCAAGGATAGGTGATGCGCCCAGAAGATCCCCACGTCGAGCCCCCCGCCGAGGCCGCGCCCTCTGATGATGAGGTGTGCCCCCCCCCGTCCACTGAGCCGCCCACGTTGGCCGCCCCCAGTCCGCTCGTCTTTCGCGATCTCTTCGCGGCCCTGACCGCGCCGCGAGAGGAGCAGATCGAGGCGCCAAGGCCCCCGCCACCCCGCGCGGAGTCGGGGGATGAGGCGGCGATCAACCTCAGCGCCTCGACACAGTCCGTTGAGCGCCCCGAGCGCCGCCCCGAGCGCCCCGCGCGTCGCCCTAAGCGCCCCAACGCCCGCCGGGGCGGGCGCGGCCAACGCTGAGATCAAAACCAAGCTCAACCAAGGAATAGAGCGTCATCATGTCCTCGCGTCGCTATATCACCACGCCGATCTATTACGTTAATGACGTGCCCCATATCGGGCACGCTTATACCAGCCTCGCCGCCGACACCCTCGCCCGCTTTCATCGCCTCTGCGGTCGCCCTTGTCGCTTCCTGACCGGGACCGATGAGCACGGCCTGAAGATCGAGCAGGCCGCTGCGAAGACCGGTATCACCCCTCAAGCTCACGCGGATCGCTTCTCCGCGCCCTTTCGTAAGCTCTGGGATCACCTTGATGTGCGCTACGATGACTTTATCCGCACCACAGAGCCTCGTCATAAGCGCGTCGTTCAAGATATTTGGCGGCGTATGGTCGAGTCGGGTGATGTCTATGTGGATAAGTATGAAGGGTGGTATAGCGTCGGTGATGAGGCTTATATCGACGAGGAGGATATCGTCGATGGTAAGAATAAGCACAGCGGTCATGCGGTGAGCTGGGTTGAGGAGCCCAGTTATTTCTTTAGGCTCTCAAAGTATGCGCCCAGGCTCTTGGCCTATTTTGAAGATCATCCCGAGTTTATTCAGCCCGCGTCTCGGCGTAATGAGATCTTGAGGTTCGTTGAGCAAGGGCTGCGCGATATCTCCATCAGCCGCACCACCTTCTCTTGGGGTATCCCCGTGCCTGATGAGGCGGGGCACGTTATCTATGTCTGGGTGGACGCGCTGACCAATTATATCAGCGCCTTGGGCGGCCCCGAGGGCGCGCTGTTCTCCGAGTTCTGGGGCGAGGGCGCGGAGGTGACCCACCTCATCGGTAAGGATATCTTGCGCTTCCACGCCGTTTATTGGCCCGCCTTCTTGATGAGCGCAGGGCTGCCGTTGCCGACGCGGGTCTTCGCCCACGGCTGGTGGACCCACGACGGCGAGAAGATGAGCAAGACCCTGGGCAATGTGGTTGATCCCTGGGCGATCGTGGCCGCTTATGGCGCCGACGCGTTTCGCTATTTCCTGCTGCGTGAGGTGCCCTTCGGCAGCGACGGCGACTTCAGCGAGGCGGCGCTGCGAGGGCGCATCAACGGGGAGCTGGGCAATGGCTATGGCAACCTGCTCAACCGCACGGCGGGGATGATCGCGCGCTATCGCGGCGGGGTCGTGCCGCCACGCGGTGAGGCCGGCGTCGAGGATGAGCCGCTCCTGGCGGAGTTCAAGGCCGCCCGCGCCGCGCTCCTGGAGGAGATGGAGGCCCTGAGCTTTCATAAGGCCCTCGCCGCCATCTTCGGGCTCGTCTCGGCGGGGAATAAGTACGTCGATAGCGCCGCGCCCTGGGCGCTGCATAAGGCGGGGCGCGACGCGCGCTTGGATGAGGTGCTCTATCACCTGGCGGAGTGTCTGCGGATCTTGGGTGTTTGGACCCTGCCTTTCTTGCCCAATAAGGCGGCGGCCCTCCTCGATCAGCTGGTGATCCCTCAAGATCTGCGCGACTTCGCCTCGACTGAGGTTTGGGGCGCGCCGCTCAGCGGGATAACGCTCAAGGCCGCCACACCGCTGTTCCCCCGCGTCGAGGCCCCCGAGGAGGTGGCACCCCAGCAGCCTAAGCAGCTTAAGCAGGCTAAGCAGCCTAAGCAGCCTAAGCAGCCTAAGCAGCCTAAGCAGCCGCCTCAACAGGCCACGCCGCCTCAGACCATCGACTATGCCCAGTTTATGGCGGTCCAGATTGTGGCCGCCCGCGTCGTCGAGGCGGAGCCACACCCCAACGCGGATCGGCTGCTTAAGCTGACCGTGGACGCCGGGGAGGGGCGCACACGCACCGTCTGCGCGGGCATCGCCGCCGCCTTTACGCCCGACAAGGTTAAGGGGCGTATGGTCGCCCTGGTGGCGAACCTCGCCCCCCGCGTGATCCGCGGCGTCGAGAGCGAGGGGATGATCTTGGCCCTGGGTGAAGGCGCGGATCTTAAGCTGGTGGGCGTGGATGAGGGCGTCGCGCCCGGCGCGCGGGTCCAGTAGCGGATGCTCGACGCGATCCGCCACGCCCTGAGTACATACGCCCCCTCGTCGATGCCCGGCGCGCCGCGCGCCGCCGTCCTCATGCCGCTGATCTGGGATGATGGCCCGCCCCGGCTCCTGCTGACACGGCGCGCGGAGACGCTGCCGACCCATAAGGGGCAGGTGGCCTTCCCCGGCGGCTATATGGAGGCCGAGGACGCCGACGCCACCGCCACCGCCCTGCGCGAGAGCGCCGAGGAGATCGGCTTGCCCATCGAGGCCGTGGAGGTGCTGGGCCGCCTTGATGATCTGCCCGCCATCGATGGCCGCACCCAGGTGACGCCCGTCGTGGGGCTCGTGCGCGATCTGCCCCCCCTGCGGCTCAACCCCGATGAGGTGGCCCACGTGTTTACAATCCCCCTCGCGGCGCTGGCGCGGCGCGAGGGCTGGCGCATGGAGCTGCGGGATTGGCGTCAGCAGCGCGTGCCCGTTTATTTCTTCCCCTACTTCGGGGAGCTGCTGTGGGGGCTCAGCGCCCACTTCACCCTCCAACTCCTGCGCTTGACCCCGCTGGGGAAACCCGCGTGGAATGCAAGCGCGCAGCGATTGCAGGGCGCGGTGAGGGCGAACCTGAAGGGTTCGTCCGAACGGGGGGCTTTGCCCCCCTTTGAGTCGATATGGCGTGGCCCCCGCTGAGATAAGTTAAATTTTCATCGCTTCCAGCGCGCGCTCCTTCTATATTTTTGAATTGTTTTCACTTGCCAAGGTGAGGGGCGACGATGGAGAGGCTTCAGCCTATACCGAGGCTCACCGAGCTGGAGATCCTCAAAATTCAGCTCAAGCTGAGCCTCGATATGAGCCAGGCGCAGGATCTGGATGAGATTTTAAAGCTTTGTATGTTCGCCGGGATCGAGATCTCCGGGGCTGATTGTGGCGGTGTGTATTTAATCAACGCCAGCAATAAAGATATGTATTTGCATTGTCATGTGGGTTTGGGCGAAGCGTTTATCTCCGCCGCTCGATATTACAGCAAAGACTCTCCGAATATGCGTATCGTGATGAATAACCAATCGATTTATCAGAATCACGGCGAGATTCATGATCGCGTTCAACAAGTTTTATTAGATGAAGGTTTAAAAGCCGTTGGTGTCATCCCCATATCTCATAAAGGTGTGCCTGTTGCTTGTCTTAATGTCGCTTCTCATGAATTGAATGAGTTTTCGGATTTTAGCAAGCATACGCTCGCGGCGACGGCGGCTCAAATGGGGCTCTATGTTCAAAAATATCTCGTTGAGTCTCAACTTAAAGACAGTATGTCTGATCTATTTTCATTATTTGAGACGATCAAGGATTTTTTATTTATCTTGGATTCTCATGGAAAAATGCTTGAGATCAATAAGGTCGTTTATGAACGTTTGGGCTATGAGAAGCATGAGCTTCTCGGTCAAAGCGTTTTGATTGTTCATCCTCCAGAGCATCATCCGCAAGTCATACAAATTGTTGGCGCGATGATTTCAGGTGAGATTGATCAGTGCGTCATTCCATTGGTTTGTAAAAATGATAATCTTATCCCGGTTCAGACTTTTGTTACAAAAGGGACGTGGGGCGGTAAGGAGGCGTTTATCGGCGTAAGCCGCGATATCTCCGCTCAAGTGAGAAGTGATTTTGAGCGGGCTCAGCTTTTAGATCAGCTCCATCAAGCTCAGAAGATGGAGGCGATTGGTAAGCTCGCGGGTGGTGTCGCTCATGATATGAATAATGTTTTAACTTCAATCAATGGCATCTCATCTGTAATGCAGCTTGATTTAGATTCTAATCATCCAATGAATGAGGATATCAATCATATCTTGTCGGCGTGTGAGCGAGGTCGTAGCCTCACAAAGAATCTGCTCGGCTTCGCCCGTAAGGGGAAGTTCGATCCCAAGTATGTGGCGCTGAATGAGGTGGTCACTGAGGCCCTCGCGCTCCTTAAGCATACGCTGCCCAAGGGTGTCTCCCTGCGCCCTGATCTCTCCCCTGATCTTCGGCTGATCCACGCTGACGCCACGCAGATCGTCCACGCGCTGTTGAACCTGGCCCTCAACGCCTCTGACGCGATGTCCGGGCGAGGGACGCTGGAGATCATCACGCGCGGCGAGCACCGCGCGCGTGATCAGGGTCAGCGCGCGCAAGAGTTTATCTGCTTGGAGGTCCGCGATGATGGCTGCGGGATGAGCCCCGAGACGCAGGCGCATATCTTCGAGCCCTTCTTTACCACCAAGCGTAAGGGGGAGGGCACCGGCCTGGGGCTGTCGATGGTCTATGGCACCATGGAGAGCCACGGCGGCTGGGTCGAGGTGGACAGCGAGGTGACACGAGGTACGCGTATGCGCCTCTACTTCCCGTCCACCCACCCACGCCGACGAGCGCCCACGCCAGCGCCACGCGAGGTGCCCATGAAGACGACGATCTTGTTCGTCGATGATGAGGATCTCGTGCGCGCGGCGGGGCGGCGTATGTTGGAGCGGATCGGCTATCGCGTCCGCTTGGCCTCGGATGGCTTTGAGGCGAGCGCCCTCTATGAAGCCCATCGCGAGGAGATCGCCCTGGTCCTCTCCGATCTCAATATGCCCAACCTCGACGGCGCGGCGACGTTTCGCCGCCTCAAGGCCATTGATCCAGACGTCAAGGTCTTTATCTTGTCAGGCTATTTTCATGAGGAGACCGTCAACGCGCTGCTGGCGGATGGCGTGCTGGGCTTTATCCCAAAGCCCTATGATCTTGAGACGCTTAAGGAGAAGATCTGCCACCTCGTGCCGCTTCGTTGAGGCGACGCGCCCTCATCCACGATGACCCTCAGTGACGTTGAAGCCTCGGAGGTGCTTGGATGGCCAAGAGATGGGATCGCCTCGCCGGTGAGCGAGGGCTGCCGGTGGAGTCAGGCCGGCTGCGCCGCGCCCTGAAGCTGGGCCGCTTGGCCACGGGGGTGACCGCCTCCGCCGTCAGCGCGCAGATCAAGAAGCGCGTGGGCGGCGGCGCCGATGACGGCGGGCTCTCCGGCGCGGCGCGGCTCAACGCCAAGCAGATCGTGGACGTGATGGGCGAGATGAAGGGCGCGGCGATGAAGCTGGGGCAGATGCTCAGCGCCGATCCCGATCTCGTAGACGCGGGCTTCGCCGATCACCTCGCCGCCCTCCAGCGCACCGCCCCCCCCATGGACTTCTTGACGCTCCAAGCCCAGATCGAAGGCGCGCTGGATCAGCCCATGACCAGCGTCTTTCGCTTCTTTGATCCAGAGCCGTTGGGCGCGGCGAGCATCGGTCAGGTACACCGCGCCACCCTCTTTGATGGCCGCGAGGTCGCCGTCAAGGTTCAGTATCCAGGGGTGCTGCGCTCCCTGGAGAGCGACATCAAGAACCTCGGCAGCCTGCTCAACCTCAGCCGCGCCTTCGTCACCAAGGCCCGCGCGCAGGCGATCTTGGCCGAGGCCCGCGCGGTGATCTTGCGCGAGGCGGATTATCTGGCCGAGGCCCGCGCCATGGCCGAGTTCGCCCAGGCCCTTGAGGGCTTCGAGGGCGTGCGCGTGCCAACCCCCATCATGGCTTTGAGCCGCCCCACCCTGCTGGTGATGCGCTTTGAGCCCGGCGGCAAGCTCGATGAGGCCCTCTTGTCACGCCCCCGCGCCGAGCGGGAGATCATCGCCGCGCGGTTCGTGGAGCTGTTTATCTATATGTTTCACGATCTTAAACGGCTGCACACCGATCCACACCCCGGCAACTTCCTCCTCTCGCCCGAGGGGGAGATCGTGCTGCTCGACTTCGGCTGCGTGCGCGCCTTCGCGCCCCGCTATACCCAAGGCGTGCTGCGGCTCTTGGTGGCCTATTGGGCGGATGATATGGCGGGCTTCCTGGATGAGATGATGCGCATGGGCTTTGGCTATGAGGGCGTTGAGCTGCCCAGCGAGGCGGCCTTGCGTGATTACCTGACCATTATCCTTGAGCCCGTCGGCGCGCGGGGGCCGTTTAACTTCGCCCAGTGGCAGATGCATAAGCGCTCGCGCGCCTTCCTCCGCGCTCACGTTGGCTTCTTAAAGCTGGCGCCGCCAGCGGAGATGATGCTGTATTTTCGCGTCTTGGTGGGGCTCAAGGGCATGATGACGCGCGTGGACGCGGCGGTGGATATCCGCAAGATCGCAGAGGATTGTTGCCGACGACATGGCGCCTTGCCCGCCTCGCCCGCCTCACCCGACGGCGCGCTCTGAGTCACGCTCGACGGCGACGCCGCCACAGCGCGCCCAGCAAGAGCGCCCACGCCAGCCAAGCGGCGCCGCTCGGACCCCGCCCCGACTGCTGGCAGCCACCCACCGCGCGCGTGTCCAGCCCGCCGCCCTCAAGGCCGTCATCCGTCCAAGGCGCCTCGCCGCCATCAAGCCTGGGCGCCTCGCTGCCATCCGCCCAGGGCGCCTCGCCGCCGTCCTCGCGCTCATGATCAGGCGCGGCCCCCTCGTCCCAGGTCGCCTCCTGAACGTCCGGCGCGATCATGTCCGCCGTCGCCCAGGCGTCTCGCGCCTCCAAGGCGTCTGGCCGCAGCCCCATATCCCAGACCTCACCGGCGTCGATCTCCACGATCCCCATGTCCGGCGGCGGCGGCGCAGGCCCATCCTCTAAGCGCACCTCGTGGATCTCCAGCCGCGCGCTGTCGGTGTTGATCTCTGGCCGCAGCCGCAGCTGCGTCAGCACGCCAGACCAACCCGGATCAAACTCAAGCGTGGCCGCCTCGCCGCTCAGCGCGAAGCGCGCGTAGCGATCGGCGTTGAACCGCGGCTCGTCCTCAGTCGCCCAAAATAGCTCGCCGTAGGCCCCCGACGCCGCGCTCAGCCCGCTAAGGACCACCCGTATCCGCCCCGGCGCCGCCGCGCTGAAGAGGGGGCTCTCCACGCAAGGCGCGCCCCCCAAGACGTTGATCATGAGCGCGTCGTTTTGGGCCATCAAGGCGCCCGTGGCGTTGAGATCGCAGGCCCGCCAGCCCTCGATAAAGGCCGGATCTGAGCTGTCAAAGAGGAACGCGCGCGGATCAAGGACGTCCATCCGCGCCTCGACGCGCAGATCGCCGCCGTTGAAGCTCTGGCCGTTGTTGACCTCCACCGCGTCCTCCCAGCCGTCACGCTCGCCGTAGTAGTCGCGGATGTGGTTGATCCACGCCCGCAGCGCGGCGGGGGCTTGGGGGGTTCGCCCCTGGGCGATCAGCCACAGCCTCACCCGCTTGCTCTCGCCCGGGCTGAAGCCGTTGAGCCGCAAGGTCGCCGCCCCGCCTGGGCTGTCCTCCTGGGGGTTGTGGGCGTTGTCCATCGCGTCGTTGCGCCGCCAGCTGCGCTGATCCATCGCCGGGTGATCGCTCTCGATGAGGTAGCGGCTGACGGTGAAGGCGGGGGGGATCTCGTAGCGCAGGGAGATGGCGGCGTCGGCGTCGGCCTCCGCTGCTGTGTAGCCCTCACCCCGGTTCTCCACGATGATCTCCCAGGTGATCTCCTCTTCAACCCAAGCGTCCCAGACCCCCGCGCTGCGCCCCCCCCGCGCGAAGTCCTCGCAGCTGGCGTAGAGGCAGGCCCGCGCGGGCACGCTCAGCCCAGCGGCGAGGTAAATATCAGGCTTGGGCGGCGGCGGCGGCGGGGTGTCGTCCTCACACTCGGCGGAGGGCAGATCGTTGTAGGCGCCTTGATCGACCCAGTAGCTGGGGCCGCCGTTGCAGGGGCCTGAGAAGGGATCGACGCGATCGACGCCTTGGCGCACCTCGAAGTGGAGGTGCGGCCCCGTGCTGTTGCCGCTGCTGCCGACCTGGCCGATGCGCTGTCCACAGGCGACGCGCTGGCCCACAGAGACGCTCACGGAGCCCTCTCGGAGATGGGCGGAGTAGGTCACCACGCCGTCGCCATGGTCGATGGCGACGTAGTTGCCGTAGCCGCCGCCGCCCGCGCAGCTGCCCGTCGTGCAGCGATCAAACTCACCGTCATGGGCGGCGATGACCTCCCCCGGCGCCGAGGCCACGACGTCGCGGCCCTCGTCCATGGCGTCAAAGCGGCCAATGATCCCAAAGTCGGTGCCTCGATGCCCCGCGTAGGTGTTGTCTCCGCAGTGCCAGTCGGAGGTGCCGCCTTGATCAAAGTAGGCGGTGATGATCTTGGCGCCGATGACCGGATCGCGGAGGCGCACGGCCTGGGCGGGCGCGCTGAGGAGGGTGAGGGAGAGGGCGATAGGGAGGGTGAAACGCTGTCTCACGCGGCGGCTCCTCGATGTTCGCGCGTGAGGATAGCGCATCTCAGCGCAAGCTGGCCTCCGCCTCAGCGCCCGTCGATGCGCTTGTCGATGAACTGGGCGATGTCCTGGGGGGTGCGCGGCCCCCGATAGCGGACACCGTTGGCGTAGAACATGGGCGTGCCGTCGAGCAAGGCGTCGAGGCCCTCTTGGGCGTCCTGGCGCACCATCGCCTTGATCTCCTCGCTGGCCCAGTCCTGCTGGAAGCGCGGCACGTCAAGCCCAAGCTCAGCCATCACGCCCAGGATCGCGCCCTCGCTGAGATCGGCTTGTTGGGCGAAGAGGCGCGCTGAGACTTCGGCGTAGCGGCCTTGGCGGTGCGCGGCCAGGGCCGCCCGCGCCGCGCTGGCCGCCTGGAGGTGAAAGCGCAGCGGGTAGTGCTTGAAGATGATCCGCAGCCGCGGCCCATAGCGCAGCCGCAGATCCTCAAGGATGGGCGCAAGCAGCGCGCAGTGCGGGCACTGGTGATCGAGGAAGACGACGAGCTGAATCGGGGCGTCGCTGGGGCCAAGGCTGGGGCGCCCCTCGACGCTGAAGCGGAAGCGGAGGAAGCGATCCGCGTAGATGTCCACCACCGCGTCAGCCAGGGCCTCGCCCTTGAGCCCCCCCCGCGTCAACGCCACCGCCTCGGCGGCGAAGGCCACCGCAGGCGGGCAGGTCTCACGGCGCAGGCAGCTGATCAGATCTAAGGCCGGATCGCACGGGCAAGGCCCCGTCGCCAGCAGCGCCGTCAGCGCCTCGGCTTGGGCAGGCTCAAGCGCGGTGAGATCAACGCCGGGCAAGGGCAGGGCGAGGAGGGCGAGGAGGAGGGGGCTCATGGGGCCTTCATGGGTTGCCTCAGCCTTGGGGTTTGGGACCGGCGGCGATCACCGAGGCGGGGATGTCGTTGAGCTTGGCGATGGCGTTTTGGAAGATGCCCGCCAGCTTATTGGCCGTCGCGCGGTAGGCGGCTTGGTCCGCCCAAGCGTTCTTGGGGTCAAGGAGGTCGCCATCCACGCCCGGCACGGCCTTGGGCACGTCGAGGTTGAAGATGGGATCGTGGACGAAGTTCTCCGGCGCGTCGTCGATCTGCCCGTCGCGGATGGCGTTGATGATCGCCTTGCTGGTGAGGATGTCCACGCGCTCACGCCCCGGCCGCGCCGCGCCCAGCCAGCCCGTGTTGACCAGCCAGACCTGGGTGTTGTGCTTCTCCATCAGCGCCGCCAGCAGGTCCATGTAGATGACCGGCTTGAGGGGCATAAAGGGCTTGCCAAAGAAGGCGGAGAAGGTGGGGATGGCCTCGGTGACGCCCTCCTCCGTGCCCGGCATCTTGCTGGTGAAGCCGCAGGCGAAGTGGAACTTGCCCGCCTCGACGGAGAGCCGCGCCACCGGCGGGAGCACGCCGAAGCCGTCGGCGGTGAGGAAGGTGATGTTGGCCGGCGCGCGGGTCATCCCCGAGGGCTTGGCCGTGGAGACGAAGTCGAGCGGGTAGCCCGTGCGCCCGTT
The DNA here is from genome assembly GCA_018813065.1 of Myxococcota bacterium. Taxonomy (GTDB): domain Bacteria; phylum Myxococcota_A; class Bradymonadia; order UBA7976; family UBA1532; genus JAHJCH01. The sequence continues at coordinate 7,125 of JAHJCH010000303.1, read as the reverse complement.
GGCTGAGAGGCTGGTGTTGTCATAGTCCACCACGCCATCGACGTGATAGATGTTCTCCAGCGTCGCCCCATAGCGGATGGCGTCGTAGGTCTCAGGCTCCTTTTCACGCCTCAAGTGCTCCGTCTTGGCGTATTGGCCGCCCTCCATGTTGGAGACGACCTCATCCTCAACGGCGTCGAGATCAATGACGATTTGATCGTCCGCGACGGGGTAGCCCGTGTTGGAGAGCGTGGTCTTGCCGGTGCCTGAGAGGCCCGCGTGAATGGCAGAGAGGCCGGTGGTGCCCTCAGAGGCCCCCGCGTGCATGGTCAGGATGCCCTTGAGCGGGAGGAGGAAGTTCTGCGCCGCAAAGATGGACTTCTTGATCTGACCGTTGTACTTGGTGCCGCCGATGATGGTGAGCCGGTTGGCGAGGTCGGTGATGATAAAGGCGCCGCCGTTGGTGCCATCCTCTGGATCAGGCTTGGCCTCTGGGGCTTGTAAGACCGTCCAGCCCGGCTCAAAGCCGCTCAGCTCATCGGCGTCGAGGCGGTTGAAGATCTGGCGCGAGAACAACGCGGCTTGGGCGTGGCCCGTGATGACGCGGACGTTGAGCCGGGTCCGCTCGGTGCGCCCGCTGAAGCCGTCGATGACGTAAAGATCGCCGATCTGGGAGAGCGCCTCGATGACGCGCGCGCGCAGCTTGTGGTAGACCTTCGGCGCCATGGGGAGGTTGTCCCACTCGCCCTTGCTGGGATTGCCCCAGTCGATCAGCGCGTCGAGGGGTTGGCCGTCGATCAGCGCATCAGGATCGTTGACGAGGAAGGCCGACTTGGCCGCTCGACCCACGAAAGGGAGCGTCGAGACGTGCAGCGCGCCGTTGGCCAAGACCTCCGCCTGCCCACGCTGAACGGCGGCTTGGTAGAGCGTCTCGATGTTGGGGTTTCGGTAGACAAGCCCGGCAGGGTTGATGTCGAAGGGCGCGATCAGCGCCCGAGCGTCGGTGAACATCGGGGCGTTCGTGGCAGGCATAGGCGTAGACCTTCCTCGGTGAAGCGGCGCATCGAAGATACAAGAAGACGGGTAAAGAGCGCAGGGGGTCGAGAAAAAAACTACGAAAAGATGAGAGGACCAGTATGGAAACACGCACACGCGCCATGATCAACGTCGGCGGGGCTGACTATGAGGTCGAGGCGATCATCGAGGCCCTGTCGCCACACCTCCTCCCCGAGCGGATCGCGCGGATGAGCGAGGTCTTGGACCGCCGCCTCGCCTCGGTCGCCTTGGGCGTTGAGGATCTGGCCCTGACCCATAACGGCGCGGCGTGTATCCGCACGGCGGAGGGCCTGGGCCTCCAAGACGTCGTCGCTGTTGAGCCTCAGCGCCCCTATCCGCTGCCCGCCGAGACGCCCGAGGCGGTCACCAAGGCCGCCCAGCGCTGGGTTGATCTGCACCGCCTCAAGGACGCCTCGGCCCTGCGCGCTTGGGCCGAGGCGCGGGGGATGCGGATCTTCGGGGCGGGGCCACGGGCGACGATGACCCTAGAGGCGCTGCCCGTAGATCAGCCCGCGCTCTTGCTCTTTGGCAACGAGAAGAACGGCCTCTTGCCCAGCACGCTCACCAGCTGTGATGACACCTTTCGCATCCCGATGTATGGCTTCACCGAGAGCTATAACGTCAGCGTCAGCGTGGGCATGGGCCTCAGCGCGGTGGTGGCGCGGCGGCGCGCGGCGCTGGCGGCGGCGGGCGCCGAGGGCGATCTGAGCCCCGCGCGCCGCCGGCTGCTCTTGGCCCGCTGGGCCTTTCAGTCGGTCCGCGCCGCAGATCAGATCCTGGCGCGCAAGCTCAGCGGTCTGACGCCGCCCCCCAAAGCTCCGCGTTGACGCCTGAGGCGCGCCGCACACGCTGGGCGATCCCCGCCCGCAAGACCTCCTCGCTGCCCAGTATCCGTACGGCCTTGCGCGCCCGCGTCACCGCCGTATAGAGCAGCTCGCGGGTGAGGATCGGGGAGACGCGCGGGGGCAGGATCAAGAGCACCTCGTCATACTCAGAGCCTTGGCTCTTGTGGACCGTCAGGGCGAAGACCGTCTCATGCGGCGGCAGCCGCGCGGGGGGGACGCCACGCGGCTCGGCCTCCCCCGCGAAGAAGATCTCCAGCCGCCCCGCCTCGCTCTTCTTGATCACCCCCACGTCGCCGTTATAGAGCCGCATCGCTTGGTCATTGCGCGTGATCAAGATCGGCCGCCCCGGATACCAACGCGCGCCGATGGAGAGGCTGGCGTCTTGGACGAGCCAGCGCTCGATCTCCCGGTTGAGCCACAGGGCGCCGAGCACCCCGCGCCGATGCACACACAAGAGCCCCAGCTCGCTCATCTGCGCCAAGGCCTGGGCGGGCGAGGCGGCATCGACCAAGCTCAAGAAGCGGCGCTTGAGCCGCGCCCGCAGCAGCGCCTCCAGGGCGTTGGCGTCTTGGACGGGCTCCAAGATCACGTCCGGCCACGCGGGGCTGTGGAGGATGCTCAGCGCCTCATCCGCCGCCTGGGCCTTGATCGCCTCTGAGAGCGCGCGGATGCCGCTGTTGGGGCCAAAGCGATAGGAGCGCTGGAGGTGGATCGTCGCGTCCCAGATCCCCCCCTCCACGCGCGCCCCGCAGACGCCCTCGGGCAAGCTGACCTCATCCCCCAAGGCCGCCCGCAGCGTGGCGCTGAAGGGCTGGCTGAAGCCATCATCGACGCCCTCCTCAGCGTAGAGATCGCCGAAGACGGCGCCCGCCTCGACGCTGGCGAGCTGATCACGATCGCCGAGCAAGATCAGCCGCGCGTTGTGTGGGATCGCGTCAAAGAGCTTGGCCATCAAGGGCAGATCGATCATCGAGGCCTCATCGACGACCACCGCGTCAACGGGCAAGGGGTTCTCGGCGTCGTGGAAGAAGCGGCTGGGGGTGCGGGGCTGGAAGCCGAGGAGCCGGTGGATGGTCATCGCCTGCGTGGGCAGGGCGCGGCGCGCCTCCTCAGAGAGCACGGCCATGGCGCCGCGCGCCTCGCGCACGGCCTCGGCCATCCGCGCGGCGGCCTTGCCGGTGTGCGCCGTGAGGACCACGCGCGGCTCGCGCACCCCCTTGGCGAAGGCTTGCTCGATGAGCAAGGCCAGGATCTTGACGATGGTGGTGGTCTTGCCCGTGCCCGGCCCGCCAGAGATGACCGCGAAGGGGCGCATCACGCTCATGGTGGCGGCGAGGCGTTGGTGGGGGTCATCCTCACCGGGCGGGAAGAGGCGATCGAGGCCCTCGCGCAGCCGCGCGACGTCGATCCCCTTGAGGGCCACGCGCAGCCGCCGCTGGATCTGCGCCGCGAGCCGCCGCTCATAGCCCCAGAAGCGATCTAAGTAGAGGTGATCGCCGCGCAGGATCAGGGGGCGGGGCGGCCCCCCGTCGCCCGCCGCGCAGAGGCCGCTCTCTTGGAGGCGGCCCACCCAGGCGGCGAGGTCCTCGGGCCAAGGCAGCTCTGGGGGCAGCTCCTCGCCGGGCTTGGGCTCGACGCGCACCGTCTCCTTGAGGGTGCCCAGCTCCGCGCGCACATGCCCTTGAGAGGGGGCGCGGCTGGCGATGGCCACGCCTAAGAGGATCTCAGGGTGATCGACGCCCGCGAGGCGACAGAGCGTGTGGGCGAAGGACACGTCGAGGGGGCTGAGGACGCCCGCTTCACGCCAAAGCTCAAGCGGCGATGGGGCCTCGCTCATGGCGCGGGGGCGGCGGGCGCGGAGGCTGCCTCAGCGGAGGCGGGGGCCTCGGGCGCGGGGGGCTCAGGCGCCACCTCAGCGGAGGCGGGGGCCTCGGGCGCGGGGGGCTCAGGCGCGGGAGCCGCCTTGGGCTTGACGCCGCGTCGCGCCTTGAGCTGAGGATCTCGCGGCGGCGGGATCGGCTTAAAGCCCTCGGCAAAGAGAGGGCGCGCGCCCACCAAGGGGCGCAGGGTCGGCAGCTTGCCCTCAACCTCCTCGGCGCTCGGTGGCGGGGTCTTGTCTTCGATCGGCGGCGGCGGGATCACCTTGGGCGTGACCTCAAAAGAGGCGCCGCAGCCCAAGAGCAAGAGCAAAGATAGCCAGCGGCTCATCCTTTTTCCCCCGTGGCTTCTAAACGCTTAATCCAAGCGCTCGCTTCTGGGTCTTTTTTTACGCCTTCCATATATGATTGAAGTAAACGCAGCGCGTTTTTTTTATCGCCTTTTTGCAAAGAAACCACAGCACGATTGAAGAGCACATCAGGAAACACGCGAGGATGACCTGCTGCGACTAAAAATGAACTATTTGACTCATTATATTTCCCCATACGATAGTGAATTAGACCGATGTTATAGCGGGCCTCGACCATTGAAGCATCTCGTTTCGATGCTTCTTCAAATGCTTTAAGCGAGTCCTCTAGCCGGCCTTGTTCAAAAGCTTTTACGCCTCGATTAAAATAAAAATCAGCGTGTTCAGGCATGAAAATTTTGTAATTAAGGCGAGCACGCTCCAATAAATACTCAACACGCCAACCCATCTTACGCGCTGTAGCGATGGCTTCATTCATATCAGAGATACGCTCCCGCCTCAGCCAATCCGTTGCTTCTTGCATGGTGTAGCCAGAGGTAATCGCGTAAAGAGCGAAGCGAATCACATCTCGTGAGAGCCTGCCTTGTAAGACACCCTCTTTATCGCGATGCCATGTCATTTGACGCGCGAGCATCACGTCTCGGTTTTGGAGGAAGGTGTCCACCACCCACGCGCCGTCCCGCTCAACGACGTAGCGCTTGAGCCGATGAAGCTCATCTCCTTCGACGTGCTGCACCGCGCGGGCGAGGGAGAGCACCGCTTGATGGGTCAAGCGCGCGGCGGTCAAAGGCGCCTCAGGTGCGGGCACCTCCCCATGTGGCTCCAGCGGCAGCGCGTCGAGGGTCAGCGTCGTCTCCGCTTCGCGCAAGAGGAAGCGCTGGTTGGGCACCGGCAGATAAGCGCGCGCACCCGCGAAGAAGATCACCCCCGCGTCGATGAGCAGCAGGCGAGGGCCGCTGTCCTTCATCTGCGCCTTCAAGGTCAGCCGCGCGCAGTCCGCCGCTGGCGCCGCCATCGCCGCTGAGGTGATCAGCAGCGCGTCAGAGAGCGGCGGCCCCAGCGGCCCGGCGATCTCCGAGGCGCGATCATCACGCAGCTGCGGCCCGATGTAGGCGGAGAGGTGATCGACGGGGATCGGCGATGACGCGGCCAGCGCGTGGTGGGTCAACAGGGCCAAGAGCAGCCACAAGGCGGGGTGCCTCAAAACGCCTCCAAGGGTCAAGGGTGGTTAAAAGGAGCGAGGGCCGCGCAGGAGCGCCTCGCCGCCGTGGGCGATGATAAACGCCCGCTCTGCGGCGGCGGCCTCGCTCTCCCCTTGAGCCTCAAGGCAACGGACCTGCTCAGCGCGCAGCCCCATGGCGTCCTCATGGCGGAGGTTGGGTGACGCCAAGGCGCGCTTGAGGGCAGCGACGGCCTGGGCGGGCTCCCCGCGATCCATATAGCAGAGGGCCATCAGGCGCAGGGCCTCGGGGCGGCGCGAGGCGCTCTTGCTGGCCGCCTCAAAGGCCCCGATGGCCTTCTTGAGCTGCCCCATCTCCTTAAAGGCGACGCCCAGGTCGAAGTGCATGCTGTCGCCCTCATCCAGCTCAGAGATGAGCGAGCCGCGCACGTCCTCGGGCGCTCTGAGGCCGTCGAGCTGCATCTCGAAGCCCTCAAGCAGCGAGTGGGCGTCCTCCAAGCCCTCCTCCAAGAGCGCCAGCTGCGCGGCCTTCTCCTCAAGCGCGGGGTGGTCGGGGGCCACGCCTCGCAGCTCCTCCAGGCGCTCACGGGCGTCATCCAAGAAGCCGTTTTCGATAAAGAATTGGAGATCCTCCAGCCCTTTATTGAGCAGCTCCTCGGGGCTCATCGGCGCGGCGAGGGGCTCCTCCATCGAGCCGCCCAGCGACTCATCGACCAAGCGAAACTCATCGTCTTGATCCACGGGGATGGGGGGCTGAGGTCGGCTGGGCAGCAGCAGCCCATCGCCCTCATCCTCCTCAAACTCCTCGAAGTCCACCTCCTCGATCTCGATGATGTCATCATCGAAGTCGATCTCAGCGATCTCCTCTTGCTCATCGACGTCATCATCGAAGCCGCCGAAGCCCGTCATCACCGTGGAGCCCTCGGAGATGCTCTCATCGCGGCCCTCAAGGAGGGCGGAGACGAAGGAGAGATCCTCCTTCTCGTCCTCGATGGAGGCGGGGCGCGACAATAAATCCAAGCCCCCCCGCATGGGGGCAGGTGGGGGCACGGGCGCTGAGGCGGCCACCATCTCCGCGATGTTGGGCATATCGAACTCATCGGGGATGATCAGGCCCTCAAGCGCGGAGGGCAGCGGCGTGAGGGAGGCGGCCTTGGGGGCCTCGCGTTGCCACTCCTTGGTCAGCTCCTCTTTGATCCCGGGCCCACGCCACTCGCGCGTGGCCTCCTCAGCCAGCCCATCGGGCGTGGCCTCGCCGATGATGAGGTCATCGGCGGGGATCGAGCTGGGCATCAAGGGGAGCGCCTCGTCATCCGGCTCGGAGACGCTCAGATCCGCGCCCAGATCGGCGAAGGGATCGTGCGCTTCAGCCGCTTCACTCGCCTTGACCGCCTCGTCTTGGCTGCCCAAGAGGCCGCTGAAGTCGTCATCCGGCTCGGAGACGCTCAGATCCGCGCCCAGATCGGCGAAGGGATCGTGCGCAGCCAGCTTAACCGCCTCTTCCTGGCTGTCTAAGAGGCCGCTGAAGTCGTCCTCGGGCTCGGGTAAACCCAGGCCAGCGAAGGGATCATGCGCCTCCGCCGCTTCCTGGCTGTCCAAGAGGCCGCCGAAGTCGTCCTCGGGCTCTGATTCGCCCAGATCCGCACCCAGGCCAGCGAAGGGATCATGCGCCTCCGCCGCTTCCACCGCCTCGCCCGCCACCTCGTGGCTGTCTAAGAGGCCGCCGAAGTCGTCCTCGGGCTCTGATTCGCCCAGATCCGCACCCAGGCCAGCGAAGGGATCATGCGCCTCCGCCGCTTCCTGGCTGTCCAAGAGGCCGCCGAAGTCGTCCTCGGGCTCTGATTCGCCCAGATCCGCACCCAGGCCAGCGAAGGGATCAT
>JAHJCH010000302.1 GCA_018813065.1 Myxococcota bacterium | reverse complement strand
GTCCAGCGCCGCGCTGACGATGCCCCCCGCGTAGCCCGCCCCCTCACCGACGGGGTAGAGCCCCGGATCGGAGACGCTTTGCAGTGTTTGTGGATCGCGGGTGATGCGCACCGGCGCGCTCGTGCGCGACTCCACCCCCACCAAGACGGCCTCCTCGGTGATATAGCCGCGCATCCGTTGCGCGCCGAAGAAGCGCAGGGCGTCCTTGAGCGACGCCGAGAGCCCCGGCGGCAGCACCGCGCGCAGATCCACGCTGCTGATCCCCCGCCGATAGCTCGTCTCAGGGAGGGTGGCCGAGGCGCGATCCTTGAGGAAGTCGGTGAGGCGCTGGGCGGGCGCGCGCAGGCCGCCCATGAGGGGATCACTCTGGGCGCGGCCCGCCTCAAAGGCGGCGCGCTCGATCTGACGCTGCCAGCGAACCCCGTCGAGGGCACCGGGGCCGAAGACCTCGGGGCCGACGGTGACGACCATGCCCGAGTTGGCGAAGCGCGAGCCCCGTGACGCGGGGCTCATGCCGTTGACCACCACGCCGTCGGGCTCCGTGGCCGCCGCGACGATAAACCCGCCAGGGCACATGCAGAAGCTAAAGACGCCCACGCCGCCCTCTGTGCGTGTGAGGCGATAAGGCGCCGCGCCCAGCCTCGGGTGGCCCGCCAGCGCGCCGTACTGGATGCGATCGATCAGCGGCTGTGGGTGCTCGACGCGCACCCCCAAGGCGAAGGCGCGGCCCTCCAAGGCGACGCCCTCGGCCTCAAGCTGGGTGTAGAGATCGCGGGCGGAGTGCCCCGGCGCCAGGAGCACCGCCTCGGCCTCGATCCGCTGCCCATCGGCCAGCTCGACGCCGCGCACACGGCGGGGATCACGCGCGTCGCGCAGCAGCGCGGCGGCGCGGCTGTGAAAGCGGATCTCGGCGCCGCCCGCCTCCAAGAGCGCCAGCCAGTTGAGGATCACCCCCGGCAGCCGATTCGTGCCGATGTGTGGCCGCGCCTCGAAGGCGATCTCAGGCGGCGCGCCGCAGCGGATCAGCAGCGCCAGCAGATCCTCGACGCGGCCCCGCTTGACGGCGCGGGTGTAGAGCTTGCCGTCGCTGAAGGTGCCCGCGCCGCCCGCGCCGAAGCAGTAGTTGCTGTTGGGATCGAGCCGCCCCTCACGGTTGAGCGCGGCGACGGCGGCGCGCCGCTCACGGATGGGCGCGCCGCGCTCCAAGATCAGCGGCTTGACGCCCGCCTCGATCAGCTTATAGGCGGCGTAGAGCCCCGCTGGCCCGGCGCCGATGATGATCACCCTCGGCGCGCCGCTGAGCGTCGGCAGGCGCGCCGAGGGCGGCGCGGCGGGGGGCTCAGCGTCGATGTAGGCCTCCAGGTTGTAGCGGATCTTGACCACGCCGCGCCGGGCGTCGATGACGCGCCGCGTGGGGCGCAGCCGCAGCCGCGCCGCCTCAACCCCCAGCGCCAGGCTGGCGGCGGCGCGCAGCCCCTCATCATTGTCCTGGTCGGGGTGGATGCTCAGCTCAAGCGGCTTCATCGCCCGCCCTCTCTCGCCGGGTGGTGAAGAAGTAGGCGATCCCGACGCTGATGACATAGAGCATCAAGAGCGGGATGGCCAACATGATCTGGGTGATGTAGTCCGGCGGCGTCAGCAGGGCGGCCAGCACGAAGGCCAGCACCACGGCGAAGCGCCAGAAGCGGATCAGCATATGGTGGGTGATCAGCCCAATGGCGCTGAAGAAGGCGGTGGCGACGGGCATCTCAAAGCTGATCCCAAATGCGAGTAGCAGCTTTGTCGTAAAACTGAGATAATCTTCGATAGTAATGTCTGGAATCATCTTGTATGTGGTGTTTTTAAGACTAAGCCCGATCAGATAATCAAAGGCTTCAGGTAATACGAGGTAATATGAGAAAAGCGCGCCGCCAACAAAGCAGATCGTAGAGAAGAAAACAAAAGGAAAGGCCAGCATCCGCTCTTGTTTATAGAGCCCCGGCGCGACAAAGCGCCAGATTTGATAAAGCACCCAAGGGATTGACACGAAGAGGCCACCAAAGACCGCTGTCTTAAAGTGAAAGAGGAAAGCGCCGGTGAGTGTGCGAAATTTCACCGCCGTTTCAAGCTCATGATGCTCTAACGCCCGAAAAAGCGGGTTCGTGAGGAAGAAAAAAAGCTCTTCGTGAAATATACCGCATAAGATCGCCGCAGCGAGCACCCCTAACAGGGCGCGCCATGTACGCCAGCGCAGCTCTTCAAGGTGATCTAAGAGCGGCGCGCGGCTGCCCTCAAGCTCCGCCTTCTTATCCTCAGGCGCGCTCATCGCCACCTCCATCTTTACGCCCCTCAGCGGGGCTCTCAGCGGGGCTCTCAGCGGGCGTGGCCTGCGGTGTGGCCTGCGGCGTGGCCTGCGGTGCGGCCTTGGAGAGATCCAGGCGGCGCGCGCGGGAGACGATCTCCTCGACCTCCGCGATCTCCTCAGCGGCGGGCGCGCTTGGGGCCTCAGCGGCGGGCGCCTTAGGGGCTTGAGGGGCCTCTTCGCCCTGGGTCAACGTCGCCAGCGTGGTGAGGTGGGCCGGGGCGCGCGGCACAGGCCCAGCCTCCTCATCCTCCGTGCTGGGCGTGGGCTTGGTGGGCGGCGCCTCGGGCTTAAGCAGATCCGCCCCCGCGCGCTTGGCCTCTTGCCAGGTCTCGCGGGCTGGGTCGAGGATCTCCCGGCGGAGATCATCCATGCGCACGGCCTCTTGGAACTCATCGCTGGCCTTACGCACCATCCGCAGGCCCTTACCGAGCGTACGCGCCACCTCAGGGAGCTTATTGGGGCCTACGACCAGGAGAAGAACGATGAGGATTAAAAAGACCTCACCGAAGCCAACACCAAACGGCAACATTCAAAAACGCTCCTCGTTCATCTGCATCCGTTGATTCATCACGCGATCTCGGGGCCGCGCTTTATCGCGCGGCGCGTGGCTGACGCGGAAGGGCAGCTCGATCCCTTGGTTTCCCCGCGAGTGGAGGAGGCCCGTCGCCTTATCGATGACAAAGGGCCGCACGCCCTCAGGGGGGTTCGCCAGGAGATCTTGAGGCGGGGCGCCCCGCAGCGCCTCGCTCATATAGTCGATCCAGATGGGGAAAGACACCTCCGAGCCATGCTCACCGTGCCCCAGCGGGCGCTGGTTATGATCGGCGCCCACCCAGACCCCCGCCACCTGATCCGCCGTAAAGCCGATGAACCAGACATCATATTTATCGGTCGTGCCGGTCTTGCCCGCCGCGCTGAGCGTCAGCCCCTTGGCCTTGGCGGCCTTACGCGCCGTGCCTTGGGTGATGACCCCGCGCAGGGCGTACTGCATGAGGTAGCCGACGTCCTCCTCAAGCAGCTGGCGGCGGGGCTCGAAGAGCGCGCGCAGCATCCCATCGAGCTTGGGGCCGACGGGGGCGGTGGGATCGGCGAAGTCGGTGTGATCCTCCAAGATCAGCCCATCGCGATCGAGGACGCGCTTGATCAAAATCGGGCTGGGCTCACCGCCGCGCAGGGCGAAAACGGCGAAGGCGCGGGTCATATCCCAGAGCGTGACGCAGGAGCTGCCCAGCACGAGGGAGAGATCGGCGTAGAGCGGCGTGGTGATCCCCATATTTTGAGCGAAGCGCACCCCCGCCTCGGGGGTCAGGCCCTCCAAAGCGCGGATCGCGGGGCGGTTACGCGAGTGGATCAGCGCCTCATAGAGCGTGAAGTCGCTGCGATCAGATTCACCGGCGTCATGCGGCTTCCAGAGGTACTGATGCTTGACGTCGTAGAGCACGACGGGGCTGTTATCGAGGAGGGTGCCCAGGGTCATCCCCGCCGTCAGCCCCAGCGCGTAAATGATGGGTTTAAAAACAGATCCGGGCTGCCGACAGGCTTGCAAGGCGCGGCTGTACTCGCTGACATCGAAGTCATCGCCGCCGATCAGCGCCGAGACATAGCCTGAGCGCGGATCGAGGCTGATCAGCGCCCCCTCCACGGGGGGTGTTTGGCGCAGCGCGGCGGTGATCGGCGCGTCGCTGAGGATCTCGACGTCGATCAGATCGCCGGGCTGGAGGGCGCGGCGCAGATCCGCCAGCCTCCCCCCTCGATTATGGCTGGATTTGGGGTCATAGGGCGTGGCCCAGCGGGCCTCTTCAAGGGGCAAGGCGCCGATCTCGGCGCCGATCTCGAGCTGGGCCGTGTCCCGAGACACCGAGGTGACCAAGGCCAAGGTCCGTTGACCCACCTTGGGCGGCGGCGCGGCCTGGAGCTTGGCCCTGATCGCCGCCAACGCCGCCCCCTCCAGGCGCGCCAGCGGCCCCACATAGCCTTGACGACGCCCCAAGCGCCCCAGCCCCGCCCGCAGCGCCTCATCGGCGAGGCGTTGATGGGTCAGATCGACGCTGAGGTGGACCTCCAAGCCCCCGCGATACATGGCCTCATAGCCGTAGCGCGCTTGGACGCGCTGGCGGGCCTGCTCGACGAAGTGCGGCGCGCGCTGGCGAAAGTCATCGCGGGGGGTGTCGAAGACCTTGAGGGGGGTCGCCGCCGCCGTCGCCGCCGCCGAGGGGCTGATAAAGCCCAGCTCGACCATGCGCGCGAGCACATGGCGCTGCCGTTGGCGGGCCTCATCGGGGGTCAACACCGGGTTGAGGCGCCCCGGCTGGGGCGGCAGCCCGGCGATCATGGCCGCCTCGGCCAAGCTCAGGGTGGCGGCGTGTCGGCGAAAGTAGTTCTGGGCCGCCGCCTCGACGCCATAGGCGCCGTGGCCCAGGTAGACATGGTTGAGGTAGAGGTAGAGCAGCGCCGCCTTGCTCATCCGCGACTCCATCCGCCGCGCCAAGATGGCCTCCCGCGCCTTGCGCCGATAGGAGCGCTCATCGCCGACCAGGGTCTTGGCCAGCTGCTGCGTCAGCGTCGAGGCCCCCTGCACCGTGCGCCCCGCCATCACGTTGGCCAGGAGCGCGCGCAGGGTGCCGCGCAGATCCACGCCGTCATGGGAGAAGAAGCGCTGATCCTCGCTGGCGATAAAGGCCTCGATGAGGTGGCGCGGCATCCGCGAGAGGGGGATCAGCGCGCGGCGCTCCAAGGCGAAGTCGGCGAGGCGCGCCCCATCGTGGGCGTAGAAGCGCCCGCCCAGCGGCGGGCGGTAGCGGGCGACGGTGAGGATCTCGGGTAGGCCCTGGGCGAAGTGATCATAGAGCCACGCGCCGCCGATCAGCGAGGCCATCAGCAGCGGCGGCAGGGCGAGGAGGCTGAGGCGCAGCGGCCACCAGCGCAGGCCGGGGCGCCTGCGGTTTCGGACGTAGAGGATCATCTCGGCTCGCGTGGGCTTGAGGTGGCCCTTGTAGCCGATCGAGGCGGCCTTGTCTCTCAATGACGCCCTCGCGCGCTGGGGCGAGGGCGTATATCCTCGCGCTGAGGTGCAAAGAGGAGGGTGAGATGACGACGCATGGGGGCGCGTTGATGTGCTTGAGGGCGCTGATTCACGCCAGCGCGTTGCCTGCTTGGATCGCGGACCCAACGGGCGCCGTGGTGGAGGTCAACGCGCGCTTCTGCGCCTTGACGGGCTTGCCCGCCGAGGCGCTGGTGGGGCGCTATAGCCTGAGCCGAGATCGCACGCTGGTGGAGCAAGGCCACGCCGAGGCGGTCAGCGCGGCGCTCTCGGCGGGGCGCGGCCTTGAATTCTTGTATCGCTATGACAGCGTCGCGTTGGGGCTGCCCCTGGAGCCGCCCATCACCGCCCATCTCCGCGTGATCCTCTGCCCCCTCGCCGACGCCCAAGGGCGCTTCGACTACGCCCTCGTGCAGATCATCGATGTCACCCAGGAGCGCCACGCCTTTGAGACGCTGCGCCAAAGCCAAGAGCGCTTTGAGCTGATCCTCGAAGGCACCGAGGACGGGCTATGGGATTGGGATCTCACCAACAATCACGTGTTTTACTCCGCGCGCTGGAAGGCCATGCTCGGCTACGCCCCGGATGAGCTGGAGGATCACCTCGATACATGGTCAAGGCTGATCCACCCCGAGGACAGCGAGGCGGCCTGGCAACAGTTTCATGCGTACATCGAGGGGCGCGCCGCGCGCTTTCAGTGTGAGTTTCGGATGCGCCATAAGGCGGGCCACTGGGTGCCGATCTTCTCGCGCGCCTTCAATCGCCTCGACACGCAAAAGCGGCCCACCGCGCTGATCGGCACGCACGTCGATCTGACCTCGCTGAAGGCGGCGGAGGCGGCGACGCGGCGTGAGGCGGCGCTCAACCACAGCGTGATCGAGCATATGGCCGAGGGGCTGTGCTTGGGCGCCCGCCGAGATGAGCCAGACGCGCGCTTCTCGATCTGGAACCGACGGATGGTCGAGATCACGGGCTACTCTCATGAGGAGATCAACGCCCTGGGCTGGTTTGAGGCGCTCTATCCCGATCCCGCGCGCCGCGCCGACGCCTTGGCGCGCGCGGCGCTGGAGCGCGAGGGCCAGCCGCTGCTCAATGAACCCTGGCTGATCACGCGCAAGGACGGGCAGACGCGCACGGTCGGCCTCTCCACCGCCGCGCTGCCCTCGGGCGAGGCGCTCGTGCTCGTGCGCGATCTGACGCAGCAGCGCGCCGAGGAGCTGGAGCGCCGCGAGTGGGAGCGCCATGTCCAGGAGAGTCAGCGGCTGGAGAGCCTGGGGGTCTTGGCGGGGGGCGTGGCCCATGACTTTAACAACATCCTGATGGTGGTCTCTGGGAACCTGGAGATGGCGCGCCTGGATCTGGCGCCTGGCTCGGTGATCGCCCCGCTCTTGAGCGAGGCGGAGGCGGCGCTGGAGCGCGCCTTGTCGCTGACCCAGCAGATGCTGGCCTACTCCGGGCGAGGGCGCTTTATCATCGGGCCGGTGGATCTCTCGGCGTTGGTCGAGGCGCTCAGCGGCCTGCTGCGCGCGGCGGTCCCCAAGCAGGTGCCCATCGAGCTTGAGCTGACGCGCCCGCTGCCGCTGATCGAGGCGGACGTCGCGCAGATGCAGCAGGTGGTGATGAACCTGATCATCAACGCGGCGGAGAGCTATGAGGGGCGCCCCTCGGGATCTGTGCGCGTGCGCACGGCCCTGCGGCGTCTCAGCCAGGCGGCGCTGTCGGACATGATGACCTTGCCTGGGCTGACGCCCTTCCCCGCGCCGGGCGAGTATGTGGTCATCGAGATCGAAGATCAGGGCTGCGGGATGAGCGAGGCGGTGCGCGCCCGGATCTTTGAGCCCTTCTTCACCACCAAGTTCACGGGGCGCGGCTTAGGGATGTCGGCGGTCTTGGGGATCGTGCGTGGGCATGACGGGCTGATGACGCTGGAGAGCGCGCCGGATCAAGGCACGCGCTGGCAGGTGATGTTCCCCCAGCGCAAGCTCTACAGCGCGCCGATGAGGCCCCCGATCACCGCCGACGCCTGGCGCGGCGCGGGCGCGGTGTTGGTGGTGGATGATGAGCCGGGTGTGCGCGCGCTGGTGGCGCAGATGCTCTCTCGCCTGGGCTATGTGCCCTCCACGGCCAGCGGGGGCAAGGAGGCGCTGCGCCTCTATGCGGTTGAGCCCTTTGACTGTGTCCTCCTCGACATCTCCATGCCCGACATGAGCGGCGTCGAGACGCTCCAGGCGCTGCGCGCCTCCGATCCCAGGGCGCGGGTGATCCTCTCCAGCGGCTATGACGAGGAGGAGCGGCTCTACGCCGAGGTGAAGCTGGGCGCGGAGTTGGGCGTCTCTTTCCTGAAGAAGCCCTTTGGGATCAATGCCTTAGATAAAGCGATGTGCGCGGCGCTGACGGCCAAGCTGGGGAAGCCTGAGCCTACGCCTCGGCCTCGGCGTCTTTGATCTCCAACAGGCGCGTGACGATGTTGACGAAGGTCGCGACGCGAAACAGCTTGGGGATGTCATTGGGCGTCATGCCCTCGACCAGCTCCTCGGCGGGGACCTCGGGCATCAGCTCACGCAGCTTCTCCAGCGCCAGGGGGGTCAAGACGCCGTCGCGCTCATAGTCGGACGGATCGATCCCCTCTTGGCTGGCCTCCTTGACCCCATCGCGGGGGATCTTGATGTCGAAGGCGCGCTCCAGGAGGAAGACGATCTCCAAGAGATCCAGCGACTCAGCGCCAAGATCCTCAAAGACCTTGGCCTCTGGGGTGACCTCATCCTCCTCCAAGCCCAGCGCCTCGACGAAGGCCTCTTGGACACTCTCAAAGATCTGATCCGGGGTCATCTGCGCTCCTCGCGGCTGTAGAGGACCGCACTATTCACCCCCGCTTTTTTCCTTTCAAGTGGAATCGTCGCCCCCGCCAGCCTATCCTGCGGCCCCTATGAGCGCTCGCCTCCTGATTATCGACGACGATCAAGACATCCGCGTCTTCCTCTCCATCGCCTTAAGCGCGGCGGGCTATGAGGTCAGCGCCTGCGCCCGCCTCCCGCTGCCCGCTGAGGCCCCCACCCCCGACTTGGCCTTGGTCGATCTCCTCGATCAAGGGGCGCCGCTCAAGGCCTCGGCCCTCGCCGCGCTCGTCGCGCGGGGCTGCCCGGTCCTGCTCATCTCGGGGCTCCAGCCAGACGATCCGCGGGTGCGCGCGGCGTTGTCTCAGGGGGCCGTGGGCTTCCTCCAAAAACCCTTTACGCTGGATCTGCTGCGCGCGCGGGTTGAGGCCGCGCTCAAGGGGCGTTGATCCGCGCTCAGGTCATCGGCGCCACGAGGAACGCCTCCAGATTTATAGCCCTCTGCGATGAGATCTGCGCAGAGGGCGAGGGCTAAGCCCTCGACATCTCGCAGATCCAGCCCCCCTGGAAGGGGGGATTGGGGGGTGCAAGATGCTTTAGTAGTGATGCAGGCTACCGAGGCGCCGGGCCAGGCGATCCGCCGCGCGGCAGGCCCACCACGCCAGCGCCGCGCCGACGAGGGCGAAGGCGGCCAGGGCCCAGAGGTGCGCGGCCACCTCGCCGAGATCGGCGCCGCGCAGCGCCACCGCCCGCGCCGCGCGCAGGAGGTGGGTCAACGGCAGCGCCTCACCCAGCGCCGCCAGCCAGCGCGGCAGCACCTCCGTGGGATAGGCCACGCCGCTGGCGATGAGGCTCATGGCTTGGACGGCTTGGCCGAGCGGATCACCGCGCTTGAGCAAGAGGGTCAGGCTGGCGCCGATGAGCCCCAAGGGCAGCAGGGCGGCGAGGCCCAGCGCCAGGGTCAGCAGCGCCGCGCCGGGGTGGTGGATCTGAGGAGGGGCGCCCAGCAACGCGGCCAGGGCGAGGTAGATCGTCAGCCGGGCGACGGCGCCAATGGAGACGGCCAGCGCCTCCAGCGGCAAGAGCCGCGCGCCGAGGCTGTGGTAGAGCGGGGCGAGGGTGCCTAAGAGCTGCGCTTGACGCAGCCGCCCGCTGGCCCCTGACAGGGCGGCGGCGCTGAGATCGGCGACGGCGATCCCGCTGACGAGGAAGCCGAAGTAGCCGCCGGCGCCGCGCACCGCCGATGGCCCCTGCCCCTCAAAGGTCTTGGCGATGAAGTAGGCGCTGATCAGGAAGCTGATCAGCGCGCCCAGGCGGCTGATCAGCCCGCTCTTATAGCTGAGCGCCTCACCCCAATCCCGGCGGATCAGCGCCCACAGCGCGTGGATCATGGCTGGTAGCCCTCCAGGGCCGCGCGCAGCGGCCCATCGAGCGTGATCAGCCCGCCTTGGAGCACGATCCCGCGTTGAAAGAGCGCCTCATCGGGCTGATGCGTCGCCGCCAAGATGATCCGCGCTTGTGCGGCCTCGTCCTGGAGCAGCGCGCGCAGCCGCGCCCGCCCCGCGTGATCCACCCCGCGGCTGATCTCATCGAGGAGGAGCACATCCGGGGCGCCCAGGAGCGCGCGGGCCAAGCCCAGCAGGGCCAGCTGCCCCGTGGAGAGGGCGCGGGCGGGCGTGAGCGCCTCGGCGGCCAGCCCCACGCGGGCCAGGGCGCGCGCCGCCTCGCCCCGCCCCGCGCCGCAAAGCGCGCCAAAGAGCCGCAGGTTCTCCAGGGCGCTGAGGCGCAGATAGAAGCTGCGCCCGTCGGCGATCCCCAAGGCGACGCGGCCTTGGACGCGCGCCGCGCCGCCGCTGGGGGTGTTGAGCCCCGCCAGGGCGCGCAGCAGCGTGGACTTCCCCGCGCCGTTGGGGCCGAGGAGGGCGACGATCTCCCCCGGCCTCACCGTAAAGCTGATCCCACGCAGCGCCTCGATGGGCGGGGCAAAGAGGCCGCTTCGCCTCCAAGCCCACGGCGAAGCCAGCGGACGAAAAGTGACGCGCAGCGCCTCGACCTCGACGCTCATCGCTTGAGCTTGATCCGCTCGGCGCGATCCACCCGCCGCGCCCACTCGGCGAAGGCCGCGTAGCCGGAGGGCGGGATCAGCCCCGCGTCGATGTCCACTTGGGCGCGCGCCTCCAAGCTGTCCTCCTCGACCGCCCCCGTCAGCTCAAAGCGATGTGGCCCCTGGCGCCACGCGCCGGGGCGCCAGTCGATCTGAAAGGGGGCGTCGCTCTTGAGCTTGAGCCGCACATCTTGATGGGTGGAGCGGCTGATCCACAGCGGCAGCGCGCGGCGCGTCAACGCCGCGTAGGTGCGCCCGGGGGCCACGGGGAAGAGGCCGAGATCGAGCGTGGGGGCGGCCTGCACCTCGAAGCGATACTTGAGGATCAGCGGCCCATCGGGTTGGGCCTCGCTGGGGATCGACCACGCCGTGATCCGCGCCGCGCCGAAGGCCCGCGTCAAGAGCCGCTCCAGCAGCCTGGGCCGCGCCTCCACCTCCGCGTCGGCGAGGTAGCCGCCGACGAGGATGGCCTCCTGACCCTCTAGGCGATCCGTCACCTCGCCGATGAGGGCGCCGCTGGCCGCCCACGTCAAATTGACCTCCACCTCGCGCCGCTCGCCGATGGGCGTCACCTCCGGCAAAGTGATCGCCGCCGAAGGGGCCTCATGGGGCCACAGGATCAGGGCCGCGCCGCCCTTGAAGACCTCGGGGATAAAGCCCAGCGGCGCGCGGCGTGGCCCTGGATCGAGGAGCCCGACGGGCGTCTCCAGCAGGGGATAGCTGTAGTCAACGACCTGGGCGAAGGGCCCCTCATCGAGGTGGAGGCGGGCGCGGGCGAGCAAGAGTTGGTGGGGGACATCGATGGCCTCCAGGGCGGCGCTGAGGATCAAGGCGCGGCTGCCCTCGCCCTCGGCCAAGGCCAAGGACACAGGGGCGTCGATGAGCCCGCCGGTGTCCTCGATCTGCGCGCGGGCGGCCCGCGAGAGCCGGGCGACGCGGGCCGCCGTGGACCCCTCGCCCGCCGTGGCCTTGGCCCAGGCGTCGAAGTGGGGGCTGCGGCGGCGCTGAGCGAGGACCGCCTCGCGGCTGAGGCGCAGATCGGCCTTGAGGCTGATGCCGCGCCCGAACCGCGCCCAGGGGATCCAGAAGGCGGGCGGCGGCGCGTGGGGCTCACCAAGCGAGGCCTCAATCGCGCGCCGCTCCAGGCGCAGCCCCGCCGCCTTGAGGTGGGCGACGAGGCGGGCCTCCCCCGCCAGCGGGCCGTGGACCTGGGGGGCGTGCGCGTCGGGGCTATAGACCTCGACGCGCTTATGGAAGATCGGCGCCTCCAGATCGCCAAAGAGCACGCGGGGGGTGAGGAGGGCGCTGTCATACGGGCCGCCGCTGTCGCCGCGCTCGATATAGACGGCCACGACATAGTCATCCACCTTGAGATCGGGCAGGGACAGGCTCTCCTTCTCTGGGCTCTCCTCGGCGTCGAGGCGCCGCCCATCGGCCTTGCGGGTATAGAGGGCGATCCGCCGCGCGCCCTCGGGCAGCCCGATCTCCCCGTAGGTCTCAGCGGCCTCCCGCGAGCTGATGTAGAGGATCTCATGGACCCAGCGCAGCCGCCGCCCGTGGTGGAGGTGAATTTGGGCGGCGTGATCGAGCACGCGCGTCACTGGGGCGGCGGCGCTCCCGGCGCAGGCCGCCTCCTTGGCAGCCACGCAGCGCTCAAAGGCGAGGATGGCCGCCTCCGAGTCCAGCGCCAGCCCCTCGAAGGGCGAGGCGGACAGCCGCGCGGCGACGAGATCCAGGGCCGCCTCGCTGTCGGGGTGGGCCTGAGCCCAGGCGGTGAGGGCCTCATCGACGCGCGCGCCGCGCAGATCCGCGCCCATCAAGCTGGCCTCGGCCTCCTCGACGCCGCCCAACAAGGCGGCGGCCTCCGCCAGCCGATCTAAGCCGATGAGGGCGCGGGCCTTGAGCCGCAGGGCCTTGGGGCGGCCCGCCGCCTGGGGCGTGAGATCCGCCAGGGCCTCAAGGGCGGCCTGGGGGCGGTGCAGATCCAAGAGGAGCGTCGCCGCCGCGAGGGGCTGGCCGCAGCGGCGGTGCAGCTGGGCCAGGGCGGCGCGGGCGGCGCCCTCCTCGGTCAAGGCGGCGCGCAGATCGAGGAGGGCGCATGGATCGGCGGCGCGGCGGGCGGCTTGATCGACCCACTGACGGGCGAGCTTGAGATCACCGCGCTGCAAGGCCAAGCGCGCGAGGCTCTCCAAGGCGGGGCTGGGCTCTGGCGCGGCGGCGGCGGCCTTTAGATCCGCCTCCGCCGCCTCAAGGCGCCCTCGACGGAGGGCCAGCCGCCCCCGCGCCAGCCGATCCGCGGGCGCCGTGGCCCCCTCCAGGGCCGCCCAGGCCGCGTCTCGGGCGATCCGGGGCGGCGCGCTGGGATCTTGGCTGAGGATCTCGGCGCGCAGGCGCTCAAAGGCGGGCAGCGGCGGGGCGCCCTGGAGGGCCAAGCGCGCCCCCTCGATGTCCTTGACGGCCAGCCGGGCCTGGGCGCGCATCCAGGCCGCCACCCAGCTGGCGCCGGGGGCGTATCCAGGCACCCTCGGGGGGGCCAGCGGCGGCGCCGAGGGCGGCTCGACGATCCGCCACAGCCGCGGCGCTCGCTTGGAGGCCGAGGCCAAGACCAGCGCGCCCTCTCCGGGCGCGTCGAAGACCTGAATGGGGGGGCTGAGGTGGGTCAAGGAGGAGGCGATCACCGCGCGATCGCCGCGCCAGGCGGTGAGGTGACCGTCGATCTCAGCGCGCAGGCGCGCGGAGCCGGGCGGCAGCGGCCAAATCGAGATAAATAACCCGCCCAGATCCGTGGCGGTGAGGTCGGGGCGGAGGGCGAAGTGACGCCCCAAGGCGATCACCCGATCTGCCTGTATTTTTGGGGGCTTGAGATGCAGCCTTTGGAGGTCGATGAGGGGCGTAAAGCTGATCGTGGGGGTGTAATGTTGGGCCTTGAGCGGGGTCCAGCCCGCGCGCGGCGCCTTGGGCTCGACTTGAGCGTAGATCTCGGCGCCGAGGCGGGCGACGACGCCCTCACCCGAGGCCGCCAAGGCCGCCTCACGCGCCGCGCGGCGGGGATCGAGCTGGGCGCGCGCCAGGGTGGCCCGCCCCAGGGCCGCCAATGGGGCCTCACCGGCGGCCTCACCGGCGGCCTCAAAGTCCATCAAGGCCCCCTGATCGTCGCCCGCGAGCAGGCGCCACCAGCCGCGCTCGGCCAAGGAGGGCGGCGCGGCGTTGACGGCGGCCAGCTGGGCCTCAAAAGGGGGGGGCTGCGGCGCGCCGCAGGCGCCGAGGGCCAGGATCAAGGCCAGCGCAGCCCGCGCGGTGGGGGGGGCGCTCATGGTTGAACCTCCACGACGAGGGCGGCGGCGTCCACGGCGGCCAGCCAGCGGCGAAACGCGGGGTAGTCCGCGACCGAGATCGTCGCCGCGTCGAGGCGCAGGGTCTGCGTCACGCGGCGCTCTTCATGGCTGATCTGGAGCGCCCCGAACGGGGCACCTGGGGGCGAGGCGGGCGCGGCGATGATCCGCCCACCTGGGGGCGGGCGCAGCGTGATGTCCAGCGCCTCGATCCAGGGGTAGTCGAGGACGAGGGGGGTTCGGCGCGTGGCCGTGGGCGCCAAGCGGGGCGCCAAGCGGCGCTCATCGCGCAGGCTGAGGCGCCCAAGGTGTCTGGGCAGCGGCAGCGTCAGCCGCGCCGACACGGTGAGGGGATCGCGGGCGGGGGTGATCCCGCTGAGCTGGACGGCTTGGAGCGCCGCGCTGGCCCAGCGCTCGCCGATCAGCGCCTCCAAGGCGCGCTCAGGGCGGGCCTCCCCCTCCAAGCGCCGCCGCAGCTGGGTGGCGGGCAGGCCGCGCGCCGCCAAGCGCAGCGCGCCACGGGCCACGCCATCGACGCCCACGTCTAGATCCAAGGCCCAGCGCAGTTGATTGGCCTCTGGGGCTTGGATCGGCACGATCTGCGGCGGCGAAGCGGCGCCGATGATCAAGGCCAAGCCCCCCTGATCGGCCTTGGGCAGCACCCAAGGGTCATTGCGATCCACGGTGGGATCGAGGTAGCGGCCCAGGCTGGGCGCGTAGACGATGGCGTGATCGAAGAGGGCGAAGCTGGGGGCGGGATCATCGAGCTGGCCGAGGCCGCGCGTGCGCAGGAGCACGATCTGGGCGGGGATGTTGAGGCTGCGGGCCAGGGCGATGAGCAGGGTCGCCTTGTCCTTGCAGTCGCCGTAGCCGCGCGAGAGCGTCTCGGCGGGGTAGGCGGGCTGGAAGCTGCGCACGCCAAACTCCAGGCCCACATAGCGCGTGCGGTGGGCCACCTCCTCATAGAGCCGCGCCAGCCGCGCCGCGTCGCCTTGGGCGTCGCCGACCCAGGCCAGCGCCTTGGCTTGCAGGGCCGCGTTGGGTGAGAGCCGCCCCTCCAAGAGCGCCTGATAGCGTCGATCCAGCGCCGCCCAGGTCAGGCCGCGCGTGCTGACGCTGAGGTAGGCGCGCGCGCTGGTGGGGCCAGGGGCCTTGGGCTCATAAGGCGCGGCGGGGACGCCCTTGAGGCGCACCCCAGGCCCCGGATCGAGATCGGTCAAGCCGCGCAGGGTCGCGTCGATCCGCAGCTGGGCGCGCGCCCCTGGCCCGAAGCCGACGACGACCTCACGCTGCGGCGCCTCGCCTTGCAGATAGAGCAGCTCGCCGAAGAGATCGGGGAAGGCGGGATCAGGCGCGACGTCGCGCAGGCGCCAGGCCACCTCGATGACGTCGCCTGGGCGGGGCTTAAAGGTCAGGATCTCGGCGCGCAGATCATAATAGAGGCGAAACTCAGGCTCAGAGAGGCCCACGTCGGTCCGCGTGGGGCTGGCGGGGGGGGCGCCGTCGCGGATGAGGCGCGCCTCCTCGATCTCCAGCGCCTGCGCGCCGGGGACATAGCTCAGCCGCCACTCATTAAAGCGCGCCGCGCCCACCTCCGAGAGGACGCGCACCACCTCCCGCGCGCGGCGATCCGCGCGCTTGTCCTCATCCAGCTCCAGCTCGACGTGCTTGTAGAGGATCTCGACGCCCTCGGGGGCCTCCAGGCTCGGCGCAGCCAGCAGCGCCTCCAGCGGCGGGCCGAGGGCGCGGCGCGGCGCCTCGTCGAGCCGCGCTTGGAGGGCCGTCAGCGCCTCATCCTGGGTCGCCGCCTCGCGCAAGCGCCGCCGCGCCTCATCGAGCGCCCCCGCCTCGATGTGGAGGCGGGCGAGGGGGGCGATCAGCCGAGGCTCGCCGGGGGTGCGCGCCAAGAGCCGCCTCAGCCGCGCCGTCGCCGCCGCCACGCGCCCCGTGGCGATCTCCAGCTCCGCCGCCTCCAAGCCCACGCCCCAGAGATCCGGGCGGGCGGCGTAGACGCGATCCAGCCCCGCCAAGGCCGAATCCACCTCGCCGCGCAGCGCCTCGATGTGTACCAGGGCCAGCGTGTCATCGAGGCCCCGCAGCGCGGGGCGATCTCGCAGCGCCGTCAGCAGCGCGTGGCTGCGCCCCGAGGCGCGCAGGGCGCCGAGGTCCAG
>JAHJCH010000032.1 GCA_018813065.1 Myxococcota bacterium | reverse complement strand
GGCCGCGACTGCGGCGGCGATGGCTGCGGCGGCGAGTGTGGGCAGTGTCCTTGGGGGGCCGTCTGCGGCGCGGAGGGCCGCTGTCAGGCCACGCCCGCCGCCTGCGGCGACGCCATCTGCGATCCCGATGAGGACTGCGCCACCTGCGAGGTGGACTGCGGGCGCTGCTGCGGCGACGGGCGCTGCGGCGGCGATGAGACCTGCGCCGCTTGTCCCGCTGACTGCCCCTGCGCCGAGGGCCTGCGCTGTGACGCCCAAGCCAACACCTGCGTCTCCGACTGCATCCCTCAGTGCGAGGGCCGCGCCTGCGGGGATGACGGCTGCGAGGGCGAGTGCGGCGCCTGCCCCGATGGCTTCACCTGCGACAACTTGGGCCAGTGCGCGCCGCCGCCGATCCGCTGCGGCGACGGCGTTTGTCAGGCGTCCGAGGGCTGCGCCACCTGCGCCGCTGACTGCGCCTGCGCCGAGGGCCTGCGCTGCGACGCGGGCGGTGACACCTGCGTGCCCGCCTGCGTGCCCGCCTGCGAGGGCTTGGCCTGTGGCCCCGATGGCTGCGGCGGGGACTGTGGATTATGCGCGGGCAATGACCGCTGCGAGGGGGGGCGCTGCGTGGGCGGCTGCGAAGGCGGCTGCGTCGTCGGCGAGGTCAGCTGCGAGCCCGACGGCGTCTCCTACCGCGCCTGCGTGCCCGCGCCCGAGTCACCCCAGTGCGGCGTCTTGACCCGCCGCGTGCCCTGCGATGAGGGCCGCGCCTGCGGCGCAGAGGGCTGCGGCGGCGCGTGCAGCCGCCCAGAGATCCTGCTGGTGGTCGATCGCTCCAGCTCCATGGAGGGCGCGCGCTGGGCGATGGTCTCCGACGTCATCGCCGACTTCTGCGATCGCTACGGCGAGGTGGCGCGCGTGCAGCTGCGCCTCTTCCCCAGCGCCGACGCCTGCGGCGCGGGGCCGATCTTGCCCTGCGATGAGGTGGCCCTCTCGCCGCCCAGCGCGGCGGGGGAGACGCCCATCGCCGCCGCGCTGACGGACGCCGGCGCCGCGTTTGGCGATCCCAATGAGGGCGAGGTGGTCATCTTGATCACGGACGGCGATGAGACCTGCGCCGATGAGAGCGCGCCGCTGGCGCCTACGCGGCTGCTGCGGGCGCGGGGCGCCCAGGTCTTCACCATCGGCGTCTCCCAGCTGGCCAACGGCGCGCTCCTCGACGCCGTGGCCGAGGCGGGCGGCGCGGGCAGCGCGCGCAGGGTCAACGACGGCGCCCAGCTCTGGTCGGCCCTCCTCGACATCTACGAGGGCCTCGACGGCTGCGACTGCGCGCCCTCCCAGTCGGGGGAGGCCGCCTGCTACCAAGGGGAGTTCTTGCTCTGCCGTGGGCTCGATGGGCAGCGCGAGCCGTACTTCACCGCGCCCGAGGGCACCTGCGCTTGCGATCCCCTCGCTCAGCAGCTGCGCTGCGTCGATCAAGGGCTGATCCGCTGCGGCGAGGCGGGGTGGACCTTCGAGGGCGGTCAGCCCGGCGTGCAGCTCTGCGTGGACGGCGAGATTGGCCGCTGCGGCGAGGACGCCAACATCCCCGAGGGCTGCGCCTGGATGCTGGAGAGCGATGAGGCGCGCTGCGGCGATGGCATCGACAACGACGGCAACGGCTACGCCGACTGCGCCGAGTGGTCCTGCTTGCACAACCCCGCCGTGTCCGCCTGCGCCGAGGCACGCGCGGGCTTGGAGATCACCGAGGCGCTGTGTACCGATGGGATCGACAATGACGGCAACGGCTACGCCGACTGCCAGGACTATCACTGCGCGCGCAACCTCTGGATCAACGCCTGTGGCAATGACGAGCGCGACGACATCGCCTGCGCCGATGGCCTCGACAACGATCTCAACGGCTTTATCGACTGCGATGACTGGGATTGCAGCCGCAGCCCCACGGTCAGCGTCTGCCCCTCGGGCTGCCCGGCCCAGCTGCCCGAGGTCCGCCTCGGCGGCTGGACCCCGCTGGTGGCCGCCCCTGAGGGGGGCTGCCGCTGCCAGATCGGCGAGCAGGCCTGCCGCGATGGGCGCGTCCTTGAGTGCAACCACGCGGGCTTCTGGGCTTGGCCGGGGGAGACAGCCCGCTGCGTCGCCGAGGTGGAGCCCAATGACACGCGTGGGACCGCCCAAGCCGTCGCCGGGCTGCCTGCCTTTATGGAGGGCGGCTGTCAAGGGGAAGACTGGCTGCGCTTTGAGGTCCAGGCGGGCGTCTCCTATGTCATCAGCCGCGCGTTCGCGCCGGGCGGCACGGACTTCGACGCCTACCTGATGCTCTTCGATCCTCAAGGGGTGGCGATCAATGTTGATCCCGACTATCCCGGCGATGCGTTCAACGTCATCTACGGCTGGACGGCGCCCACCTCGGGCACCTACACGCTGCGGGTCCGCTGTGAGCCCCACCTCGGCGCCACCGACTACGGCCTGCACCTCTATCCGCTGCGTTAAAACAACAGAGCCTCGACCATGAGCGTCTCCGATCTCGAGGAATAATTCTTGGAATATGCGTAGAATAGCTTAATCACGTTCACTCAAGACCTACCAAACATCCTTATTGTTGGTTCCCTGACCTCTATTTCTTTGTTCAAACAACGATTAAGGCCGTTTAAGCCTTCAAGATTTAGGACCAAAAGCCTCTTCACGTAAGCGCACCATATCCATCAAGCCATCGCCTTCGAAGACCAATCTTAGAATTTTTCTTAAACCGACATTTGAATGATTGATCATCTCCAAAATTTCTCGATTTGTCGCGGCGTATAGCGGAAGCTGTGCTTTTTGGAATATCGATGGGGTCTTGATCCAAGATTTTGCTAGGCTTTTTTCGAATCCATATCGCTCTACGAGCCTTTCACAGATCTCAGAACTTTCGAGCTTTTCTAGATACTTCATAATGGACAGATCATGTCCACCCATCATCACAAGCTCTCTTTTCGCGATCAAAATTTCAAAAGATGAGCGTATGTCTTTGTATTCTCTATCATCGCTTTGAGATATCATCCACGCAGGTATCTCCGCAATGGCTTCGGAGACAGATACGATATTACTATACAAAACACCAATCCCAGATTCATTAAATGCCAAACCATTTCTAATTCTAAGATCACGAGAGGCCGCATCCACAAAATGCATCCCCTCATGAAAACCAAGTCTTAATAAATCGATATTATATAAATCTTTTTGATTTTGATTAATGCCGAGGTGAATTTCACCTTGGAGAATTGGGTTATTCTTATGATCACTGCCACCAATATATAGTTGAAACCCACCCATAATGTTTTTTTTGACCAAACGGCAGGTATTTGGGCCATGAAAAGCGAGTAGATCCAGGCCATACTTCTCAAGATTGACGAGTGACAATAGCTCTTTTCTTATAAAATGTGAGACATCATCCAAAGCAGTTTTGAACAGCCTCATCACATCATCATTCTTTATGCGATGGCAATGGGATGCCTTCCATTCTCGATAAACCCCCTCTATGCTCTT
The DNA here is from genome assembly GCA_018813065.1 of Myxococcota bacterium. Lineage (GTDB taxonomy): Bacteria > Myxococcota_A > Bradymonadia > UBA7976 > UBA1532 > JAHJCH01. Next base: position 975 of record JAHJCH010000032.1, on the reverse strand, counting down.
CCCGGATGTCTTGACTCCATGTCTCGAGACGAGGTCGAAGATCAAATCACGCTTATGCTCCAACGCTTCATTCGAGAATAAGCTCGGCGCTTTCCCAAGGTTGGCTGAATAGCATGCTTCGAGGGAGGGCTCACTCCTCGAAAACAGCCTCGATATCCCGAAGTCGATGATGTTCGAGAGCGAACGAATAAACCTCTCGCCGAACTCCGCCCTCGAGCGCTTGAGGGCACCCAGCCCTCGAGCAGCGTCGAGCGCGCTTTGGGTGAACGCGGAGGGATCGTATCTGTCCAGAAAGGCGCCCGCAGCGCGGCAAAGATCACCGCGCCCATGGTGAGCCGAGAGCAGATCACGAGCCTCCTTGCTCTCGATGAGCTCAGAGGTGGGTACGCCAAACGGCCACTGATAAAAAATCTTGTGATCCTCGCTCAAGATCCCGGTTCCAGAGTTCGTGCCAGGTGGAAGATCTCCGTGCAATAAACCTGCAATGCAAACCAGGTCGATCAACGCAGACTCGTATGAAGCCGAGCACAGCGCTGTTTCCTGGCTTGTTTTATCGGGAATCGAGTCTCCCATTTTTTAAACCTCTTAAAGCATGAGCTGTTTTATGAACTAAAAATTTACAGTTTGAAGATCGAAATATCCGTAAAAGTGGGTGAAAAATAATCCAGAACAGACATGATAACTAAAAAGAAAGCTTCTATCGCCAATTAATACGTTAAACTTATCTTTAGAAGTATCAATATTAATCATCTCGATACTTCTTGGCCACACAAACAATTCGTAGAAATCGCATGTAAATTCTTGTATCTCCATTTGAAGACCTCAATGGGTTCTCTTATGAGGAGAACGGAGAACGGGCGCAACCCCGAAAAGTTGGCAGACCCCAAGGCCTCAAAGCGAAAACCCTGACGGCGTTCTGCGCATGACGCGGCTCATAAGCTCTGACCAACGTTGTGATTTAAGATAAGAACGAAG
>JAHJCH010000301.1 GCA_018813065.1 Myxococcota bacterium | reverse complement strand
CGGGCGGCCTGGGCGGCGCGGGCGCTGGCCTTGGAGACGGAGACGGAGGCGGCGATCGCCGAAGAGGCGCTGGAGGGGGCGCGATGGCGGGCGACGCGGCGCGCCGAGGCGGCGGCCTACGCCTTAGAGCGTGAGGCCGAAGGCGCGCTGATCGAGGCGGAGCTTTGGGCCTTGGAGCAGCGGGCGATGGGGGCGGTGTTGCGGGGGGCGGGGGCGTCGCGCTACCTGGCGTTAGAGGCGGCGGCGCGGCTGGAGGCGGCGGGGATGGGGGGGACGGCGACGGGGCCGCTCAGCCTCGACGAGTGGCGGCGGCGCTTAGGCCGCCCGCCGAGGCCCTCAGCGGACTGAGCGGCTCACTCGCCGCGCAGCAGCCGCTCAATCTCAGCGACGGCCTCAGCGATGGGGATACGGCGCTGCGCCATCGTATCGCGCTCACGGATGGTGATTGTGTCATCCTCAAGGGTCTGACCATCGATCGTCAAACACCAAGGCGTGCCGATCTCATCGTGGCGGCGATAGCGGCGCCCGATGGCGTGCTGCTCATCATACTTGGCGTTGATCCCGCGGTTAAAGAAGGCGCTGACGACCGCGCGGGCCTTCTCAGGCATCCCATCCTTCTTCACCAGCGGCAGCACGGCCACCTTGATCGGCGCCAGGAGTGGGTGAAGCTTGAGGACGACGCGCGTGTCCTCATTGCCCTTGGCGTCGGTGACGGTCTCCTCATTATAGGCGTCGATGAGGTAGACCAAGACGCCGCGCGTCGCCCCGGCGGCGGGCTCGATGACATGGGGGACGAACTTGGCGCGGGTGATCGGATCGAAGTACTCGGCCTTGGCCCCGCTGTGCTGCGCGTGCTTCTTGAGATCATAATTGGTGCGGTTGGCGACGCCCTCAAGCTCCCCCCAGCCCCAGGGATACTCATACTCGATGTCATAACAAGCCTTGGCATAGTGAGCCAGCTCCTTGCCCTCATGGGCGCGCAGCTTGAACTTATCGGGCTCATTGGCCAAGGACCGCCACCACGCCAGGCGCGCCTCCTTCCAATAGTCCAGCCACTCATCATCCTTCTCGGGCTCACAGAAGAACTCCATCTCCATCTGCTCGAACTCGACGGAGCGGAAGATAAAGTGCTCGACGGTGATCTCATTACGAAACGACTTGCCCATCTGCGCGATCCCAAAGGGGATCTTCATGGCCATGGACTGCTGGATGTTCTGGAACTGAACGAACATCGCCTGAGCCGTCTCGGGGCGCAGATAGACGGCGCTCTCCTTGGTCAAGGCGTCGAGCTTGGCGCGCAGCGCCGCCCCCTTGAGGCCCTCCAGCTCCCCGCGCTCCACGGCGGCGACGATCTCGCCCATGGGATCGACGGCGCCGATGCTGGTCTTGAACATCAGGTTGAACTGACGCTCGGCGCTGAGGAAGGGCGAGCCGCAGACGGGGCAGACATAGCCTCGATCCCCGGCCTGAACGCCCTTTATGTCCTTCTTATCGCGGGTGGCCGCCGCGCCCCCCTCCAAGCCATTGACGATCTCCAGCGCCACCTTCGCCCGGCTCTTATCGGCGAAGGTCATCACCAGATCCGCGCCGGGCGCCGCCGTAGGCGCCTGATCCGCGCGGAAGCGCTCCTTACAGACCAAGCAATCGACGAGGGGATCGCTGAAGCCCGCGAGGTGACCGGAGGCCTCCCAGACGCGGGGGTGCATCAAGATGGAGGCATCGAGGCCGACCACGTCCTCGCGGCTGAGCACCATAAAGCGCCACCAATGGTTCATCAGGTTACGCTTCAGCTCCACGCCGAGGGGGCCAAAGTCATAGGCGCTGCGCAGGCCGCCGTAGATCTCAGAGGACTGAAAGACGAAGCCTCGCCGCTTACACAGCGAGACGATCTTCTGCATTTTCCCTTGCTCACTCATGAACAATGGTCCTGACATTTTTCAGAGAGAATCTTTTGAATCGAGCCGCAGGGCTGCATAAGCAGCCCGAGGACCGACATTTTTCGGACTTCATCCGCTCAAGGCGGACAGGCCGGAGTAAAGAAATAAATCTGCGAAGCGGATTTTTTCTGCAGCGGAGCGCCTGCCCCAGCGGGCGATTCATCGCGCGCTGGGGTGATGGCCGAGAAAATGTCACAACTAAAGTCATGAACACCCCCTGGGTTTAAGGCGCGCACTTTAACCGCTCGGGCGGGGCGCGGCAAACCTCGGGCGCGCTCTGCGCCCAAAATTGATCAATCCTTGATCAATTGCACTATCCTCACTGGACCCTTTTGTAAGGAGGCCCCATGAGCACAGCCTTTGACCACGCCGCCGCCGCCGCCGCCGCGCTAAGCCAGCGCGCTTCTGCGCCCATCGCCGCCGTCGTCTTGGGCAGCGGGCTGGGCGACTTCGCCGAGCAGCTCACCGATCCGCAGGTGATCCCTTACGAAGAGATCCCGCACTTCCCCTCGGTCAAGGTGACGGGGCACGCTGGTCAGCTCGTGATCGGCGGGCTGCCCAACGGCGCGCGCGTCGCCGCCTTAGCGGGGCGGGTCCATCTCTACGAAGGCCACCCCATTGAGCACGTCGTTCACCCTGTCCGCGCCCTCAAGCTCTGGGGGGTCAAGGCGATCTTGCTGACCAACGCGGCGGGGGGGATCAGCGCGGAGTTTATGCCTGGCGATTTGATGCGGATCACCGACCACCTCAACCTGACGGGGATCAACCCGCTCAGCGGCCCCAATGACGAGCGTCTGGGCGTGCGCTTCCCGGACATGACCTACGCCTACGACCCCGAGTTGGCGGAGATCATCAACGCGGCGGCCGAGGCGCGGGGGGTGGCGCTGCAAAAGGGCGTCTACGCCGGGCTGCTGGGTCCCAGCTACGAGACGCCCGCTGAGATCAAGATGCTCTACCGGCTGGGGGCCGACGCGGTGGGCATGTCCACGGTCGGCGAGGTCATCGCCGCGCACCACGCGGGGCTGCGGGTGGCGGGGATCTCCTGCATCACCAACGTCGCGGCGGGGCTCAGCGCCGCCAAGCTTGATCACGCCGAGGTCAAAGAGACGGCGGCCAAGAGCCGCGCCGCCTTTATCAGCTTGGTCGAGGAGACGTTGGCGCGGATCACCGAGGCGCTCCATGACTGACGTGCTCCTTGAGGCCGCCAAGGCCGCGCGCCTGGGCGCCTACGCGCCCTACAGCCGCTTCCGCGTCGGCGCCGCGGTTGAGGATGAAGAGGGCCGGATCTTCACCGGCTGCAACATCGAGAACGCCACCTATGGGCTGACGGTCTGCGCCGAGCGTGTCGCGCTCCTCAAGGCCGTCAGCGAGGGCGCCAAGGGCTTTAAGCGGATGGTGATCGTCACCCAGACCGATCCCCCTGCGGCGCCCTGCGGGCTCTGCCGCCAAACCATGAGCGAGTTCGCGGGGCCGGAGATGGCCTTGACCTTGATCAACCTTGAAGGGGGGCGGCGGGACTTCACGCTAGAGGCGCTCTTCCCTGAGCCCTTCCTCCCCCAAGACCTAGAGAAGCACCGCGACGACGCGGAGTGATGGAGAGCGAGATGCGAGCGTTTTTGATCTTGGCGTTGATGATCGGCTTTATGGGCTGCGACAGCGACGACGACGATGACACCACGCCAGCGCAGGACGCGACGGCGCCCGTGACCGACAACGGCGTCACCCAAGACACAGGCCTCCTCCAAGACAGCGGCATCGCGCCCGAGGACATGACCGTCGCGCCCCAGCCGGACGCCGCCGTGGAGCTGGTCTGCCAAGGCGGGTGCTTCTCCAACCACGACTGCCCTGAGGGCACGCGCTGCGTCGATCACGACGCGGACGAGATGACCTTACCCTGCTGCTTCCCGGGCGAGCGCGGCACCTTGGCGGTGGGCGAGCCCTGCGACCCAGCCACGGGCCAAGAGACCTGCGCCTCCTCGATTTGCATTGAGGGAGAGGCGGGGACGCGCTGCTCGGACACCTGCCAGAGCGTCGATGACTGCCCGGCCTCGATGGCGCTGTGTCAGTTCATCGCCTTCAGCGACAGCGACGCCATGTGGTGCTTCCCGCAGTGATCAGTTGGCTTTAAAGATAAAGGGATAGCGGACGGTGACGATGCCGCCGCCGGCGGGGGCGGGGAAGAACCAGCGGCGGATCTTCGTCGTCAAGCAGCGCTCCACCGCCTCATCCTGCATGGTGGACTCCTCGACGCGCGCGGCGATGACCTCACCGGCGCCGGAGATGGTGAACTTCACCACGATCTTCCCCTCCAGATCGCGCTTGGCGTTGAGCGCTTTTTCATAACAATAGCGATACTCATTGCGGTGCTGGCGCACGACGCGGCCGATGATCTCCTTCTCCAAGCCGCCGCGGATCTCGGGCTTACCGATGGTGGCCTTAGGCACCTTGGCCTCACGCTCCCCGACGCGGGTGACGCCACGGCGGGGGCCACGGCGAGGATCACCGCCGGGGCCGTGGGTCTGGGGGGGGCCGACGCCGATGGAGCCGTTGTCCCAGCCGCCGCCGCCGGGGCCGACGCCGATCTGACCCAGGCCGTTGACGCCGCGCGCGTCGCCGACCTGCGCGCCGGAGAGGTGACCATAAGCATCGATGGGCGCGCCGCTCAAGGCGCCCTCATGGGCCAAGACCCCGCCCGACACCCCCTCAAGCTGCTGAGTCACGGCCTGCGCCGTCGCCACGGCCTGAGTCCGCGCGCGCGCCTTACGCAGCGCCTCATCAAGCGGCCCCTTCACGGCGGCGCGGCGATCCTGATCGGGGGCGTCGAGGGCGCCCATCGCCCCCTCAGGCCCCTTGGCCTTGGCCGAGGGGTCGCCCTCCGACAGCCCACCAAAGAGATCCTCCACCTCGGGCTCTTGAGGGGCGTCCACCTCGGGCTTAAAGAAGCTCTCCGTGAAGCGATCGGCGAGATCGAGGTGATCGACGCGCAGGGCGCCCATCCCCTCGGGCATGCTCAACGCCAGGGCGAAGTACAGCCCGTGCAGCAGGGCGGCGAGGCCGAGGAAGAAGACCTGCTGGACCTCCAAGACCTCGAAGGGCGAGGGCGTGGCGGGCGCGGGGGCGGAGGTGACGGAGTTGATCAACAAGGTCATCTCGCCCAAGCGCAGGCGACAGCGGCCCTTGGGGGGCAGGATGAGGGCTTGGCCGCGCGGCGAGGTCGAGGGTGTCACCTTCGCCGCCGCCTTGAGATCATCGAGGCGATAGACCACGCCATCGATCAAGACCTCCGCCTCGACGCCATCGGGGAGATGAACGCGCATCTGCTCACCGTCGAAGACCGCCACAGGGTAAGGGTCCTCGGGCAGCAGATCAGGGGCGACGAACTGGGAAGCCAGATCGGAGTCACCGATGGTGAAGACGCCGGGCTTTGTGAGGTGCTGCACGTTGACGACCGTCTCACCCCAGAGGGCCAGGATCTCCAGGGCGCGAGGCGCGTTGGGGGCCTCCTCCTCATCGAAGAGGGCGACGTGACGGGCCGGGGAGCGGCCCTCCTCGCGCGTGGGGCGCTGCCCGGCGACGTGTACGCCCACCTCGACGGCGCCGAAGCGGAGGCGATCACCGCTGCGCAGGGCGTGACGGGTGATCCGCGCCCCGTTGACCCAGGTCCCCGCGAGGCCGCCGAAGTCGAAGAGGACCACCTCATCGGGGCCGTTGACCTCGATGAGGGCGTGCATCCGCGAGACGCTCTCATGATCCAAGCGCAGGTGAGCGGAGGGCTGGCGACCGATCTTGATCTTCTGCTCGCGCAAGATCTCGGTGTGGACGATCTGCCCTTGAGCGTAGACATCGAGCTTGATGGGGGTCAGGGCGTGCTTCATCACCATCTCCTAGGGCGGATGTGACTTATGGAGAGGCAAACCAAGGCGACGCGCGGCGCTGCGCCGTCACCAGGATGCCTACGTTAATTTTTTGATTGAGCTGTGCGATGAAGCCCGGCCACATCTGACCGGCGCCCTCATCGTCCGCGCTTAGTCCGATCGCGGGGCGAAAAGTTCCCTCAAAAAAGCACGCGGGTGATTTTTTTAAAGATGAAGCGGCCCATTTCACGCGGGAGAGCCCGTGTCATATGCCCCAAACGCGCTTCAACCCAGCTACAATGCGCGCCGCCCCCCCCGACAAAGGAGCCGCGCCGATGCGAGCCCCCCCCGCGCTGCTGAGCGCGCTGCTGGCCCTCCCCTGGGCTTGCCAAGAGGTCCCCGAGGCTTCGCCTGACGACGCCCAGTCGCGAGATGCCCAGCAGCCCGACGCCCAACAGAGAGACGCCCAGCCGCCCGACGCCCAATGGAGAGACACCCAGCCACCGCTTGAGGACAGCCAAACCAGGGACGCCGCGCTTGAAGACGCCCGCGCCAGCGACGCCGCGCCCCCGCCTGGCCCTCACGCCCATTGCCGCCTCGCCGCCCTGCGCCCCCACGAGGGCGCCACCTGGAGCCCCGCCATCGCGCTTGAGCCCCTGCGCCCCACCGTCACCCTCTACGGCGACCGCCTCCTGCGCGTCACCTATGGCCAACCGCCGCCGCCCCTCAGCCGCTTCTGGCGCGACGCCCCGGCGCCCCTCGCCGCGCCAGAGGGCTACTGGACGACAAGCGATGAGGCAGAGGGCTTCGAGCTATGCGGCCCCGAGTTCTCCCTCATCGCCTCAGCGGGGGGCGAGCTGGACGTAGAGGACCGCGCGGGGGTCAACCTCCTGCGCGACCTCCCCACCAACAGCGGCCCCTCCACGGGGATTGAGCGCGAGGCCCCCGCTGGCGAGGCCCTCTATGGCTTTGGAGAGAAGACCGGCGGGCTGAACAAGCGTGGGGCGCGCATGACGCTCTACAACACCGACGCGTATGACGCTGACTGGGGCGGCTTTCGCCCCGATCAGGACCCCCTCTACCTCTCGATCCCTTGGTTTATCGGGCTGCGCGAGGGCCGCGCCTACGGCCTCTTTATCCACAACACCCACCAAATCGAGCTGGACATGGGCGCCGCAGATCCAAGCCGCTACACCATCCACGCCGCAGGCGGGCGCTTAGACCAGATTCTCATCCTCGGCCCAGATATGGCCCAGGTCATCGAGGGCTACACGGCCTTGACGGGGCGGCCACCCCTGCCGCCGCGCTGGGCGCTGGGCTACCACCAGTGCCGCTGGGGCTACGCCAACCGCGCAGAGCTTGAGGGCGTCACCGAGACGCTGCGGGCGCTGGATCTCCCCGCCGACGCCATCTGGCTCGACATCCAGCACCTCGACGGCCTGCGCACCTTCACCGTGGACGCGGGGGCCTTCCCGGACTTTGAGGCCATGCTGGAGGGCCTCAAGGCCCAACACTTCAAGACGATCACCATCCAAGATCCGGGGATCAAGGTCGATCCAGGCTGGCCGATCTACGATCAAATCATCCGCGAAGGGCTGGCGATCCTTGACCTCGACGGCGCGCCCTGGGAGGGCCAAGCCTGGCCGGGCGCCTCCGTGTTCCCGGATCTCAGCCTGGACGGGGGCTACCAATACTGGGCGGCGCACATCCGGGGGGTCATTGAGCGCGGCGTGGATGGGATCTGGCTTGACGTCAACGAGCCTACGGTTTTCCCCGAGAGCGGGGGCGGCGTGACGCTGCCCGACGCGCTGCCTGTGGCTGGACGGGGCACCTCTACGACCTTGGCGGAGGTACACAACGTCTACGCGCTCCTCCAAGCCCAGGCCACCTATGACGGCGTGCGCGCCGCGCGCCCCGACCAGCGCCCCTTTATCCTCAGCCGCGCGGGCTGGGCGGGCATCCAGCGCGAGGCGGCCACCTGGACCGGCGACGCTTCGAGCACCTGGGTACACCTGCGCGGCGCCTTGCCGATGTTGCTCAACCTTGGCCTCTCGGGCGTGCCCTTCGTCGGCAGCGATGTGGGGGGCTACTCTGGGCACGCCACGCCAGCGCTTTACGCCCGCTGGATGGCGCTGGGCGCCCTCTCCCCCTTCTTCCGTGGGCACGTCACCCGTGGTGTCCCTGGACAAGAGCCTTGGGCCTTCGGCGTCGAGGTCACGGACATCAGCCGCGCGCATATGCGCCTGCGCTACAGCCTCACCCCGTTGATGTACACCCTGATGGCCGAGGCCGAGATCACGGGCGCCCCGGCGCTGCGGCCGATGATCTACGCCTTCCAAGAGGACGAGCGCCTGCTCAACGTGGACGATCAAGCCATGCTGGGCGCCTGGATGCTCGCCGCGCCCATCTTGGAGGAGGGCGCCACGGGGCGGCGGGTGATCTTGCCGGAGGGGCGTTGGTTTGAGCACCACTCAGCGGCGCTCTATGAGGGACCGGCGGTCATCGAGATCAACGCCACCCTCGCCGCCCTGCCCTTATTTATCCGTGACGGGGGCATCATCCCGCATATCGACCCCCCCCAGCACCTCGACGGGCCGCTTGAGGGGCCGCTCTACCTCGACGTTTACCCTGCCCACAAGCGCACCGCGCAGCGGATCTATGAGGACGACGGCGACGGACCGCCGGGGCCGCGTGATCTGAGCACATACCGCTGGGTGACGCTGCGCTTAGAGGGCGACGCGGCGGGGGCCACCTTATCATTGGGGGACATCGAGGGGGGCTGGCGGCCTGCGCCGAGGCGCTTGATCATCCGAATGCGGCGGGTGGACGCCCCGCCGACGGCGGTGCGCTTAGATGACGCGCCCATCGCCGCCGTGGAGGACATCACCGCGCTGGGGCCGCCGACGTGGCGCTATGACGCCCGCGCCCGCGCCCTGCTCATTGGCCTCGATGACACCGGCCCATTTACGCTGCGCGCCGACTACGATCCGACGATCCGCGAGCCCATCTACACCGCAGAGATCGCGTTGACGGCGCGCCCCCCCGAGGGGACGCCCATGGACACCCCGATCACCGTCGCCACCTCGGAGAATGGCTGGACGCACCAGCCCCTCACCTGGGACGAGGCCGAGGGGGTCGCGCGTGGGGTGATCACCGCGCCTGCGGGGGCCTGGTTTGAGTACAAGTTCGCGCGTGGGGGGTGGTGTACGGTGGAAAAGTGGCCCAGCTGCGAGGAGGCCACCAACCGCTACGCCTTTGGCGCTCCGGGCGCGCGTGAAGATCAGATATGGGGCTGGCGGGATTGGTGTGATGAGGGGCCGTGTGAGGAGAACTGAGCGACTGAGGCTGGGCGAAGTGGTGGGAGATCAGCGCGCGCTCGACCAACGTCATCATTCACCGCGCAGATCCAGCCCTTGCGGTGGGAGCGCGGCTCGAAGACCCCAGGTGCTCAAGCACGACTACTGCGCTTCAATCTCAACGATCGAGAGATAGCCGTAGCTGCCCTCGGCGATGATCACATCGACGAAGAGCTGCCCCCATGGATCGGGCTGGAGATCGGTCAGGGCGAGCACATCATCATCGTTGCCGTCAGCGATGGCGGTCCCGGCGCCGGGCCCGCTGGTCTGGAGGGCGCCTGACCAGACACCGGCACCGGTGACGTGGTACTCGGTGACGCGGCGCTCGGGATGGGCGCGACTGGCAAAGAACCGCAAGGTATAGCGAGCGGCTGGATCGAGGCCACGGAAGGCGAAGCCGCCGGGCATATCGGGGCCGTCTGTATACAAGAAGTCGCCGGTCGCGCTGCCCACGGCCAAGTCACCGAGCTGGGCGGTGGGCCAGAGCAGGCCACCATGAGCGCGACCGTTGCTCTTGAACCCACCGGTGAGAAAGAGATCGATGGGCGTCGCCGCGCCATCTGTGGTCACCAGATCGTCGAGGTGCTCACCCGCCAACGCCTCGCCATCCCCCGCCAACGAATGCCAGTTGTTCCAGTGGGCGCCGAGATAATCGGGGGACGGCGTGCGCTCACCGTCCTCGGCGTTATCGGGGCCGAGATCGACGCGGAGGCGAGCGCCTGGGGCCAGTGGCGGTCGATTTGGCGCCGCGTGAGAGAGGGGACGCATCGCGGCTTGCACCTGTTGACGCAAGGCCGCGTCCCAGAGGGCATAACCCTCGGGGCTGAGGTGAAGCATATCCTCGACGAAGAGGCGACTGGCGGGAGGCCGCCCCGTCTCCAGGAAGGGCGAGGCGACGTCCACATAGAACAACGCGAGATCCTCGGCGCGCAGCGCCTCGATGCCTTGATTGACGGCATGAGCGACGTCCCATGTGGCCCAGCGCGAAGGCGTCGGCGTGATGGCGATCCAGAGAATCGGCACCTGCCAGCCCAGGGCATGACCGACGCGCTGGCGCAGACAGCGAAAGCGCTGGATGACGACATCGGCGCTGACACCGGCTGCGACATCATTGGTCCCTGCGAAGACGGCGATGGCGGCGGGGCGGTGACGGATGACGAGATCCTCGGCGAACAGGGCGATCTCGCCGAGCTGCGCGCCGCCAAACCCGCGCTGAAGGGGCTGATAGCCAGCATAGTTAACCGCGAAGTGCTCCCAGCGGCGGACCGACGAGCTGCCCACGAGGAGCAGGGCGCCAGGCGCAGGCGCCGAGAGATCGTCCTGGGCGACCCACCTGGCCACAGTGCTGCCGAAAACCGGCCCGAAACCTTCGACCTCATGGCAAAAATCCGTATCCGCGAACGGCGGATTGATGACATCGGGCGCGGCGTCGGACAACAGGGCGTCTGGTTGGGGCATGGCATCTGGGATGGCGGGCTCAGCGTCCACGGCAGCAGCATCCAAGGCGGCGGCGTCCACAGTTGCGGCGTCTACGGCTGCGGCGTCCACAGTTGCGGCGTCCACGGCTGCGGCGTCCACAGTTGCGGCGTCCACGGCGGCGTCCAAGGTGGTCGCGTCCACGGCGGCGGCGTCTACAAGGAGAGCATCAGGCGCGGAGATCACGACGCGCGCGTCGATCATCGGCGCGTCATCGTCATCACACGCCCACAGCGCCATGACGCCCGCGACCCAGATCATGAACTTTAACTGTCTTAAAACCGGCAAAATCCTGCTGACGCTGGGCGGCCTCAAAACGAACCCGCGCGCAGATCGGCGAAGAAGCTGGAGCTGAGCAGAGATCCTCACCAGAGACACAGACATCCTCCTGTGTACACCCGATGCAGGTAGCGAAACCGCGCCCCAGGCGCCAGCGATATCCGCCGATCAGCGCGGGATCTCCCAGCGCGCTTTCATCGAGGCTGCTGGAGGTGGCCGTTGATGGTGATGTGGGCTTGGTAAAGTGATACTCTCGCCGCTCTAAGGACAGCGTCCATGTCCAGTGAGGCGAGTGATGCGGCAGATCATCTTGTTGTTATTGGGTTGCGCCTCCTCGCTCAGCGGCTGCGTGATTGAGGAGCGCGCGACGCGAGACGCTGGGCTCAACGAAGCCGCCCCCACATGACCCACCCTCGCGCCCAGCCCTGGCGTCACGCCCTCGCCGAGACCCTCCCTGTCCCCGCCGCCCTCCTGGGCTTTGGGCTCTACCTCTGGTGGAGCACCGGTGCGGTCTTCTATCTCTTCAACTTCGGCTACATCGCCACGGCCATCCTCGTGGGGGGCGTGATCTATGAGCGCCTGCCCCGCCCCAAGCGACACCTTGGCCGAAGGCTCCTCTTGGTGCTCATTGGCGTCTACATGTTCGGCTACCTTGGGGTGGTCCAGCGCGAGAACATGCAGATCGAGGGCTTATGGCTCTATCTCCTCCAGGGCCTCTTCGCGGGCTCGGTCATCCACTACCTGGCGGCCAAGCTGGGGGGCGCCCTGCTCTTCGGGCGGGGCTGGTGTGGCTGGATGTGCTGGACGGTGATGGTGCTCGACTTCTTGCCTTTCCGCCGCTCGCCGGGTCGCCTGGCGGGTCGCTGGGGCTGGCTGCGCTACGCCCACCTCCTCATGAGCCTGGGGGTCGTGGCCCTGGCCTGGTTCATTCTGGACTACCGGGTGGAGGCGGGGCGCCACGCCGAGCTTTGGTGGCTCCTCGCGGGCAACCTCCTCTATTGGGGCGGCGGCGTGATCCTGGCCTTTGCTCTGCGCGACAACCGGGCCTTCTGCAAGTACCTGTGCCCCATCCCGGCGCTCCAGAAGATCCCGGCGCGCTTCTCCCTGATGAAGATCCAGGCCGATCCTGAGCGCTGCGACACCTGCGGGGCCTGCGAGAGGGTCTGTCCCATGGACATCGAACTCACGAAGTACATCGCGGAGGGTCGGCGGATCTTATCCACCGAGTGCATCCTCTGCTGCACCTGCCAGAGCGCCTGCCCCAAGCAGGCTTTGACCTTGAGCTATGGCCTCGACGCCGGTCTGGAAGAGCACCTGCGCCCGCGCCCCCACCAGACGGCATAGGTGTCACCCACGTGCGCCTTGCGCGCTCTTAGACCATGTGGGCGACACCTCTCCTCCGCGACACCTCTCCTCCGGGCGCCCGCCGACTTAGATGATAAGTCCGGAAAAGACGATCGGCGCCCGCCGACTTAGATTTTAAGTCCGGAAAAGACGATCGGCGCCCGCCGACTTAGATGATAAGTCCGGAAAAGACGATCGGCGCCCGCCGACTTAGATTTTAAGTCCGGAAAAGACGATCGGCGCCCGCCGACTTAGATTTTAAGTCCGGAAAAGACGATCGGCGCTCGCCGACTTAGATTTTAAGTCCGGCGGTGAGCGCGGCGCGATCAGGTGTCTACCTTTTGACACCGCAGGGCATCCACATAAAAAAATGATCACCTGGGCGCTTTTTGGGGGACCTTTGGCCCGCAGTCGTGGAGGTGTCACCCTGGCTGTCCGTGGAGGTGTCACCTCCGTGGCGGCCCGTGGAGGTGTCACCCAGCGAAAATAATCGCAACGGTGGGGCGGAATGTTGAGCAGGAGTCAGGGCGCGCAGCCGGGCTCCGGCGCTCGACCGAGGTGGGAGAGGTCGTCTTGGGGGTGGCTGGAGAAGCGCTCGAAGACCACGTCCTCCTCGCCCGAGGCGGGGGTCAGGTCGCAGCGGCGCAGCGTCAGGTTGGCCCAGGGGCGGCCCGAGGGCACCCCGCCCAGCGCGCCGAACACGTCGAGGATCGTGTCGCGCTCGGGCTCGAAGCGCCCAGAGCCGTCCTTGTCGAGGAAGAGCGCGAGGCGATCGTCGCCGTTGAAGTTGCTGACGCTGTTCTCGCTGAGATCGCAGCCGCCAGCGGGGAGGAGCCCCGCGCTGATGCCCGAGTTGCACAGCGTGAAGAGCCCGCCAGGGGCCAAGACCCCCTCTAAGAGGATCTGGCGAGAGCAGACACTGGAGGCGTTGGTCTCAAGGCAGACGCCAACCCGGCTCAAGCTCAGCTCCGCGCCGCAGTTGTAGATCTCGATGGCCTTGTTGTAGGCGCTGCCCTCGACGTACTCGGAGATGATCAGGCACGCCCCCTCGGGGGTCGGCTCAGGCTCGGGCTCGGGCTCGGGCTCGGGTGCGGGCTCGGGCTCGGGCTCGGGTGCGGGCTCGGGTGTGGGCTCGGGCTCGGGGACGATCTCGGGGGTGAGATCCTCGGCGTACCACGCCCCCAGCTGTGCCTTGTCCCGATAACGCCACAGCGGCAGGCGCGGCGCGGTGAAGCGCGCCCCCTCCTGCAGCCACGTCAACCGCGCGCGCAGATCCCTCGGCAACCGCAGCGTGAGCGCCCCGGCGTCCTCTGACCCCTCGACGGTGATCGGCACCTCCTCGAACGCTCCACCTGCGGGGCGAAAATCACCCGCGATCCGCAGCGCGCCGCCCAAGATCTCGAGGTCGTACTCCTCGATCTGATCCTCCAGCGCCCCCGCCTCCGCGAGCGGCTGCACGAGCTCGGGGGCCTCCCCCCGCTCCAAGACGCGTAGATCCCGCCACGCCACCGCGTGCGCGCGGCCGTCCTGCGACTCCACCTCGGTGATCACCACGCTGACGAGATCCCCCTCCTCCACGCCCGCGTTGACCGCCTCGACGAAGAGCGCTGGTCCCTTGCGCGCCGCCTGGATGATGAAACCCGCAGAGCTGCTGCCCACCTCAGGCACGATGTACGTCACCCACGCCCCTTCGATGAGGCGCGTCCCCCGCTGCAGGCCGCGCGCGGCGGCGATCTGCTCGGAGGGCGTCAGCGGCGCGGGGGGCTCGCGGTTCACCAGCGGCAGGAGGATCTGGGCGAACGCCTCGTCGTACTCCACCAGGTCCGCCAACGAGGCGGTGTAGTTCCAGCCCCCCGTGTTGTCCTCGCGGCTGATCCCCCCCCAGTTGAGGCCGATGAGCGCGTGCTCCGCCGCGTCGAAGACGCCGCCGCCTGAGGAGCCCCCCAGCGTGTCGGCGTTGTGCCGCGCTTGGCGCGTGTCGCTGCGGCAGTTCCCGCAGCTGGGCTCCCCCGAGAAGCTGATGCACTCCCCCCCGAAGCGCGTGATAACGCCGGGCGAGAGCAGCTTGTAGGGCGTGCACCAGCGATCTCGGAAGTCGCAGTTGGTGTGGATGACGTAGATCTCGTCGTGGAGCTGGGGCGCATCGAGCAGGAGCGGGACGACGCCGTGAAGCTCGCCGGGTAGCTCGCCCGATGTAGCGTGTGGCTGACAGCGCAGCAGGGAGACGTCGTGGGCGCAGTCCGTCGCCACCAGCTCGGGGCAGGTGAAGCTGTCGAGCTGTTGTTGGTAGGAGGAGACCCCCTTCTCGGAGGTCGGGTAGAAGCGGACCGTGCTGGCGACCTCGGCGTCCGGCGCGCAGTGGTGGTTGGTGATGAGGAGATCATCGTCGATGAGCGTGGCGCTGCAGCGTGAGCTGACGCCGCCCTCGCGGAAGCTGATCCGACCGCTGGCGCGCGCGCGCTCGCGGCGTGGACCCTCCTCCAACTCGCGGGTGTCGATCCAGTCCACCTCGTCGATGATGTTGCCCACGCCCGCGCACTCCCCGCTGGTGGCGCACTCCTCGGGGTGCCCCACCGTGATCTCCTCGAAAACACACGCGATGGCGTCAAGGCTGCAATCCTCTCGGCACATGAGCGCGCCCGTGGCGCCCGCCTCGAACGAGGCGCAGCTCAGATCTCCAAGATCCTCTCCATCGCAAGCCTCCCCTGCTTCACGGCGGCCGTTGCCGCACTGCGCTGGGATCTCGATTGGCTCGATTTGGGGTGGAGTCGGCGAATCAGGAGGAGTTGGGGATATGGGAGAGTCATCAATGGGTGTGCTACACCCAAGAATGGATAGGTAAAGGCATAGAGAGCCAAAACCTGGGCGCATGTGGCCTCCTCGTGATCCGATAGCGCACCCTATCGGGTTCGCGCGGCGCCACGCTACCAAAGGGATCAGGCCAAAAACAAGGGTCTGTCAGCATAGGTGTCACCAGCATAGGTGGCGGCGACACCTCTCCTGGCGACACCTCTCCTGTGGGGGCGGAGATCGTCGAGGGGGTTTGCCGCTAACTCGAGCCTCTGTGGAGCGTGGCAGCCCCTCATGACCTCCAAGATTTGACTTGACCGCGAGTGTGAGATTGGCGACTTGAAGACGCCCTCCCCTGGGCTCGAGGAGGCCCCTGACGATGATGTACTACGACCGCAGCGTCTCGAATGATCTGCTCGACGCGGCGATGCCAGGCGGCCCGCTCGGGTGGCTCGTGCCCTGGGTTCGAAGCGACCCCGAGACCCGGCTCGACTTTCGTCGGGAGGACGGCGAGCGCAAGCACGGGGGGCTCCAGGTGTACGTGGGCCGGACCAGCCCGGTGGAGTTCCTCGGCAGGACGGGGAGGCGGGTCAAGATCACGGCAGGCGAGGAGTACCGCGCGGGCACGCCCCACCCCCACATCTTCGCGACCCATGGGGCAGCGGCGCTGGGGCCGCTTCAGGGCGACATCGAGGCGCACATCGCGGCGTGTCGAGCGCGGATGCCCGCCGCCTTCACGAGCGGGGAGGCCGTGGCGCACAACGGCCTGATGCGGCGCTACGGGTTGAGCTTTCGAGCCAAGGCCCCCTTTCTGGCGGTGGACTCCGAGATCGCCTTCGGTTTCCGAGGGGATGCTTCCTACCCGAACGGCACCGCGCACAAGAGGGACTACAAGGTCAAGGCCAGCCGTGATCCCGATCTCCCCGCCGGGATCTCGCCCCTGCGCAAGCTCGACACCCTCGGCGTCCTCCCCGACGGTGGCATCGCGATCGTGGAGGTGAAGGACGTGGGGGGCGATCTGGCGGAGGCGGCTAGGCAGGTCGCTGCCCACGTCTACAACCTTCGTCAGCTTGGGCAGGGTGGAGGGGACATCGTGGGCGTGATGAGCCGGATGATCCGCCAAAAGATCGCGCTGGGCTTGATCCCGAAGGGGGCCTATCAGCCCAGCCCCTCAGCTCGCTTGATCCCTGTAATCGCGGCGCCCGACGCGCGCCCTAACTGGGTGGACCATTGGTCGACGGCCATCGCGCCCCTGCGGCCCTCTTGCTACCTCAACGGGCTCCAGCTTTGGCGCCTCTCGCCGAGGGGAGAGGTGTTGCAGGTGCATTGCCCGTGAGTCGTGGAGTGCTGGGGGGGACGCTCTCCCCCTCCAATCCAAAAACACCTCCTCTCCGCGCCGTAGCGTTTCCGCGCGCATGCTGTTACATTCGGGCCTTCACTCACAGCGTAGGTGTCACACAGCGTAGGTGTCACCCAAGTACGCCTTGTGCGCTCTTAGACCATGAGTGCGACACCTCTCCTGTGCGACACCTCTCCTGTGGGGTGACACCTCTCCCGGTGGGGTGACACCTCTCCCTGTGGGCTTAAACCACGTGGGTGACACCTCTTGGACTTGGGTGGGCTTAAACCACGTGGGTGACACCTCTTGGACTTGCTACGTTTGAGTGGACACCCCAGGCCAGGTAAAGATGCCCGGCGCGAGGGGGTCTTGAGATGGGAAACAAGAAGCGGCTGACACACACGAGCGCGTCGTCTGCGCTGCTCGGGCAGACGCTATGCCTTGGCCGACTGTGTCGCCTCGGTGATCTTGTCGATCAAGCCTGGGATGCGCTCGAAAATTTTATCCAAGGCGCCCTGCTTGGCCGGCACAGGCAAGACCTGGACGCCGCCCTCGCTGAAGACGATCACCGCCACAGGGCGAACCTTGCCGCCGCCACCTGAGCCCCCCCCCAAGCCCTTGCCTTTGCCGCCGTGCTTGTGTTTGCCTCGCGTGTGCGCTGGCATATCGCCCTCGCCCTGGCCGCCCCCCCCGCCGAAGCCCACGCTCACCGCCGAGAGGGTCACCACGGTGTGCGCGCCCAGCTCAATCGGCGCCCCCACCACCACGTCACTCTTGGCCAGCTCGCTCAGGTGCGCCGAGACCAGGTCCATCAAGGTGTTGATGCTCTCCATGTTCTTCTCCTCTTTTTAATGATCGTCGTGATGTGTGGCGTTGGGCTCAGCCCAGCGCCTCAACGCGGACCTCGTCGCCGTCGATGATCAGCACGGCGATGGGCGCCGTACGCACGCCGCCCCCACCGCCCATCAGCGTCCCCTTGCCGTAGCCCTCGGCGTGCTCGTGAGGGGCGCCCTCGCCTTGGCCTCCACCGCCGCCCAGCCCCAAGCTGATCTCGCAGAGGGGCACGACGTGGCGTTCGCCGAGGGAGATCGGGGGGGCCACCACCGCGTTGCGCGCGCCCAGCGCCTTGAGGCGATCGAGCAGGCCGTTGAGCAGCTGCGTGACGTGCTTCATCTCATCTCTCCTGCGCGCCGTGACGCGCGGTTGGTTATTTTCTCTTGGCCCCTCGCGCGGCGAAGAGCGTCTGTCGTATCCGTGCGTCCCCGAGGAGCCCCAGGGCGAAGCCCAGCATCGCCAGGCCCCAGAGCCGCAGCCCCGCTCGCCCCGCCACCACCAACCGAGGCTCCACCCAGCTCAGCTCGATCCGCGCCTCCAAGGGCAGGGCGCGCAGCAGGGGCGGTAAGACCTGGGCGAGCCAAGCCGTCTTTGCGGGGTCTTGGGCGCCCAAGACCACATCGAGATCCGCGTACAGATCGAGGGCGCGGGCGGCGCGCCGCAGGATCCCGGTGAGGACATCGCGGCGCGCCCACCACCACAGCGCGCCAGGTCGCGCGCGCTTGGCCTTGCGCTTGGCCTCCTGCTTGGCCTTGCGCTGGGCCAAAGCCGCCGCATCTTTTGAGCGCCGCTTAAGGCCAAGCCAGACCCACAAGAAGCGCAGGCGCAGCCCGCGCGCGCTGTGGACCTCGATCACGAGCAGGCCGCCCCCCCAACACAGCCGCGCCCAGCCCTCGATCACCTCATCGGAGATCTCCCCCTCGGCGCGGAGGCGGAGGGGCACCGCGATCAAGAGGAGCGACGCGCCGCCGAGGAGGCCAAGGAGCCACCACAGCGCGCTCATGAGGGCCGCCGTGTCAGGCGGCGCCAGGTCTGACCCCACGCGCGGCGCAGCAGCGTCGGGCGAGCCGCAGGGGCGCGGCGCAAGGCCCGCCGCCACAGCGACGACGGGGCGGGCTTGGGATCAACCTCAAGGGGCGGCGCGCCCTGCAGCGGGGCGAAGGCGAACCCCAAGGCGCGCCAGCCCAGCGCGGCGCCCTCGCGGCCTGCGGAGAGCCCCTGGGCGCTGGTGGCCCACAGCCAGCGTGTCAAGACCACGTCGGCCTCGGCCTGATCCTCTGCTTGGACCTCCTCGGCGAGCACACGCGCCTCACGCACGACGACCCCCTGTAGCCGCGCCACGAGGGCGGGCGACGGCCCCTCGATGGGCGCCTCATGGAGCAAGCGCCGCAGCGCCAAGGCGCGGCTCAGTTCCAGCGCCACCTCGGGCGCGCTCAGGGCGCGCTCAAACGCCTCGACCTGACGTGGATCAAGATCGCCGTCGAGATACGCCTCGACCCAGGCCCATGTATCCATCTGTCGCTCAGCCACGCGCCTCTCCTCCCTGCGGCTCCCGGCCCAGCCTCGGCGCCAAGAATTGACGCAGCCGACTGCGGGCGCGTGAGAGCCGCGCCTTGATGGTCCCCGTGGGGAGCCCCGTCGCTTCGGCGACCTCTGCCATGCTCAGATCCTCGCGGTAGTGCATCGTCAAGAGGGCGCGATCCTGCGCGGGGAGCCGCGCGATGGCCAGCTCAACGAGGCGGTGGGCCTCCCCCTCGGCGACGCGCGCCTCGGGATTAGGCTGATCCATCACCCAAGCGCGCTCGTCCAGTGTGACGCCCTCCCGACTCCGCCGCGCCAAGCGCTTGAGGCTGGCGTGATAGGCCAGCCGCGCGATCCAAGGCGTCAGCGGTCGAGTGGCGTCAAAGGTGTTAAAGCTGCGGACCACGAGCACATAGACCTCTTGGCTGACCTCCTCCGCCTCGGCGGGGCTGCGCAGCACCCGCGAGGTCACGCGCCAGACCGTCGGGGTGGTGCGCCGCACCAGCTCACGCCAGGCCTGCTCATCCCCTCGGCGGCATCGCCGGGCGAGGTCTGCGTCGCTGAGCGCTTGGAGTGGGCTGTAGGTCATCAACTTCCTCTCACCCGCCTATATCCAAGACGAGCGAGGGCGGTTGCATTTTTTTTTGGGGGGGGGTGAGGCGCCCGGCTACCAGGGCAGGCGTTTGCCCATATGGGTCATCTGCGCGGCGGGGAACGCATCGCGGGCGACGGTGACCATGGGGCATAGGTGTCGGCATAGGTGTCACCCAAGTGCGCCTTGCGCGCTCTTAGACCATGTGGGCGACACCTCTCCTGTGCGACACCTCTCGTGTGGGGTGACACCTCTCCCGGTGGGCTTAAACCACGTGGGTGACACCTCTCCCGTGGGTGACACCTCTCCCGTGGCGCTCACGGTCTGTCAGCGAGGCACGAACCGCTATCACTGAGCACATTAAGGTACAATTGAAAGGGGTAAGCATTCGACGTTGGCGTATCTCTGTCCAGCCGAACTTGAGCGCCTCTCCGATGTAAAAATGGCGAGCCTCGCCGCATCACTCTCGTGTCCACGTTTTCGTTACAATTTCACAGGTAAATCTAATCAAAAATCGATGTTTTTCGAGCTTTGGGTCCACCGTGTGGCTCTAAAATTTTTTCAATAATACTGTGATCAATCGACATGCCATCCAAACACTTTTCTAGCCAATCTAGATCTCGAATAAGATCAATAGCATTACGATAAGCGGAATCGACTGTTGAACCATAAGCATTCCGAGCAGAATCCCAAGAATCGTTTGGAATTGCCCCCCAGTATGAAATCATCATGGATAAATCAAGAATATCACGGCTCAAAACTGACTTATCATTCCAACGATCAGCATTAGCAAGCAATTTTTCAGTATACATATCGACTTTATCTAACACAGGAATGTTGAATTGTTTATGCATATGTCCGTTGAGTAGAATGCGTGATTCTCTAATAATTTCAAATTTAATATTCATATTATTGATCTGAATAATAGTCCGAATACCATATTGATCTGTTCTAAGTTCACGAATTGCTCGAAGTTCTACTCCTGGCATTAGTAATCCATCTATCCCATTGCCCCAAACAGCTTGACGCAATGATCTATAGCCTTCTATTGATGCACAGAGAAAATCAATATCAACACTTTCTCTATATTCATCTAACTCAAGAACGATAGCGGTACCACCACCGAAATAGCATTTTGATGTCTCAAAAAATTTCCCGTTAAAACACCGCAGAGCTGAAAAAATTGCGTTGTGATGTGATCTTAAAAACGGACCGGTCATAAAAGTTACGCAGGCATGAACACACCATGACCATAATCAGCCACAAGTGTGTTGAGCAAACAGTGTTCTGCATTTGTTAAAGCACTTTGATCAACAAAACGCCAATTGCGCTCATAAAGTGCAAGTGCATCCCTCCCATCTAGAACGGTATTGTCGGGACGGTTCCAACACAACATATGCAATTGTGGATATTCGTTGATCTTAACTTCCATCAATCACCTCACCTCCAAAAAAACTATATAGAAATTTTTAGAAGGAATTTCTATGACTTAGATTTTTCGACACCTAACTCACCGAAAAAAATATGGATTTTCATCGGCCAAAGCTCAGACGGGGGCTTTTAGCCTCAGCACAATGCGACCGTCGTGGCCTCTCGCTTGACGGTCACCCGCGAAGACGGTGCCTCCTGCGGGGTGGTTAAATCACCTGGACTTGCTACGTTTGATTGGACACCCCAGACCAGGTGAAGATGCCCGGCGCGAGGGGGCCGGCATAGGTGTCACCCACGTGCGCCTTGCGCGCTCTTAGAGCATGTGTGGCGACACCTCTCCTGTGTGGGCAACAAATCTCCCAGACGGTGAGGCGCCCGGCTACCAGGGCAGGCGTTTGCCCATATGGGTCATCTGCGCGGCGGGGAACGCATCGCGGGCGACGGTGACCATGCTCACGACAGTCTTGGCACCATCGGCAACCTCGGTGGGCGCCGCGCTCGTGCCCAGATCCGTCTTGACCCAGCCGGGATGGGCTGCGCCAACGATGATCCCCTGAGGGGCGAGGCGCTTGTGATGGATAATCGTGATCATGTTGAGGGCAGCCTTGGAGCTGGAGTACCCCGGCGCCATAAAGTCGCTGACCTGATCCCATGCGTTCTCGGCGGTCGTCAATGAGCCGAGCCCCGAGGAGTGGTTGATCACCCGCGCGTCCTCGCTTTTGGCCAGCAGCGGGATCAGCCTCTCGGTGATGGCGAAGGGCGCGATGGTGTTGACCTCAAGGGTCCTGCGCAGCTTGTCAACGTCGCTGGGTTGACCATCCCACTCCAAAGAGATGCCCGCGTTGTTGATCAGCACATCGAGCTTGCCAAACTTCTCCTCCAGATAAGTCGCCACGTTGGCGATGTGCTCGGGGTTCGTAACCTCAAGGCGCACGGCGTGCGCGTCATGGCCTTCGGCGCACAGCGCATCAACGACGACCTGACCCGCCTCCTCGTCGCGGGCGGTGAGCACGACCGTGTAGCCAAGGCCCCCAAGCTGGCGGGCGATCTCCTTGCCAAGGCCCTTGTTGGCGCCGGTGATGAGCACGACTTTACCGTTCTTCTCGATCATGAGTCCTCCGTTCGTCTGGGTGGATGCAATCCACGCACGTCGAGCCGCAGCGCGCTCCCTCTCCGATCCATTTACTGAGTAAAAAGGTGGGATCAGCCCACTCTTGGAACAAGATATTGGATCGGGAAGTTGGCTCAGCCCACTCTTGGATCAAGATCTTTGCTCGGGAAGTTGACTGAGCCAACCTCCACAACAAGATCGTGCTTATGGTGGTTGAGCGCGCCAGCAAAGGGCTAGAGCGGCTCGGTGATCACCCACGCCTCAGCGCGGAACCCGGCCATATCGCGGAGGGTGATCTCCACCTCAAGTTGCAGCGCGTCCTCTGACTCTCCACAGAGGATCTGCGCCGCGTCGGGATCTCTCACCCAGCTGTAATGTGCCTCGCAGCTGGCCTCGCCGCAGGCGGTGGGGCAGACCTCCGCCGCGCAGCGCGCGTCGCAGTCCGCCGCGCAGTCCGCCACGCAGGCCGCGTCATCGCTGCACTCCGCCGCGCAGCTGTCAGGGCAGTAGCTCTGCGTACACCAGACGCCGCAGCCCGGCGCCCACTCCACCGTGGTCGAGGTCAACGGCATCCGGTTGGCGAGGACAATGACCTCCGGCGGCTGAAGATCACCCACGCCGTCCAGATCTCGCGCGGTGAGGTCGATCTCCTCAAGCACCCATTGGCGCTCTACCCCAACCGCGCGGCAATGCGCTGAGGCGCTGAGGATCTGAGGCTTGTTGGGCGGCGGCGGTGGCTCCGGGGCGGGCTCGTCTTCGCAGCCCATGGGGAGCGTCAGCGCCGTGAGCGCGAGGAGGACGGCGAGCTTGTCCATTTCCCATATTCTCCGTCAAGGGGCCGCGCGAGGATAGGGGCTGCCTGCGCTTGAGCGCAAGCCTAGAGCCTCTAGAGCCCCTTGAGCCACTCGGGCCTAAGCTGGGATGCGTCGCGCCCCTTAAGGATCGCGTCGAGCGCCTCAAGCGCGCGTTGACGATCCTCGGGTAACGTGAGCTTGAGCGGGAGGTCGTTGCTGGCGTGGTTGGAGGAGAATCGGCAGCCGCTCAGCCTTGACTCGTCGATCAAGATCCGCAGCTCACGCAGGCACGCCCACTTGTCCGGGAGCACAAAGCGCCCCGCCTGGGCCTCGGCGTGCAGCGGCGTGCCCGGCACCAACATCAATGTCAACGCGCCCACATAGGCCGGGTCCATCTCCGTGAGGAGCCGCGCCGTGGCCCGCGCGTGGGCTGGCCCACCCTCGACCCCGCCGAGCCCTAAGAGCACCATCACCGAGTGCCCTATCCCCGCCGCCTTGAGCCGCGCCGCCGCCTCAATGGCCTCCGCCGCCGTCGAGCCCTTGTTCATCCGCGCTAAGACCGCGTCATCGCCAGACTCGGCGCCGTGGTAGATCAAGCTCAGCCCCGCCGCCCGCAGCGCGCGCAGCTCGGTGATGGGCTTGCTCAAGATCCCACGCGCGTCGCCATAGCTGGAGACACGCTCCACCCAAGGCATCCGCGCGTGGATGCCCTCAAGTATCTTCAGCAGCCGCTGGGTGCTGAGGATCAACGCGTCGCCGTCGCAGAGGAAAATTCGTCGAGGACGCCGCAGGCTCAACGCGTGAATCTCCGCGTCGATCTCCAACCACGGCTTGGCCCTGAACTGTTTGTCGCGGTACATCGCGCAGAAGGCGCAGCGGTTGTGGCTGCAACCCGTCGTGATCTGGAGGAGCCCGCTGTAGGCCTCGCTGGGCGGGCGAAAGAGGGCGCCGATGGTGCTCATGTGTGATTGAAGTCCTAGGCGGGTCATCTCGCCGCTTTTTTGGCCCCCTGCGCTTGTCGCCGTCAAGGTTGGGCGAGCTTTTTTAAGGCAGATGTTCTATCACAGGGGGCTGTTGATGCTTGAGATGGGAGGCTGCGTGGAGCGTCTACGCGCGGTGAGTGAGTGGGGCCAAGTGTTGGGGCATACGGCCCTCTTTGGGGCGATCTCGTATACCGGGGCGCGGCTGGGCCGCTCCGAGGTGAGCGCCTGGGCGACACATCAATGGAGCGTGCAGTGCTGTGATCTCCTTCAAATGGAGCGCACCCTCATCCACGGCGCGCGGCTGGCGTCGGCGCCGCA
The DNA here is from genome assembly GCA_018813065.1 of Myxococcota bacterium. Taxonomy (GTDB): domain Bacteria; phylum Myxococcota_A; class Bradymonadia; order UBA7976; family UBA1532; genus JAHJCH01. Next base: position 2,952 of record JAHJCH010000301.1, on the reverse strand, counting down.
GTGTATCTTCGTCGCCAATCACCTCAGCGCCCTCGACATCATCCTCCTCGGCGCCTTCCTCCGCCGTGATTATCGCTGGCTCGCCAAAAGCTCGCTCTTTCACACGCCCATCATCGGCGCGCACCTGCGCGCGGCGGGGCATATCCCCGTTCACCGCGCCTGGTCCAGTGAGCGCCGCGCCGCCTTTATCGCCCGGCGCGTCTCCGAGGTCGTCGCCGAGGGCGCCGATGTGCTGTTCTTCCCCGAGGGCACCCGCAGCGTCGATGGCGCCTTGCAGCCCTTCCGCTTGGGCGCCTTTCAGAGCGCGGTGGCCGAGGGCTTGCCCATCGTGCCGCTGGTCCTGGTCGGGACACATGAGGCCATGCGCAAGGGGGATCTGCGCGTGCGCGCCACCCGACGCCGCTCCTCCTTGACCGTCCTCGATCCCCTCTATCCCCCCTCCGAGGGGGACGCCCGCCGCCGCGCTTCGACCCTGCGCGATCAAACCTGGGCGGCGATGGCGGCGGCCCTGGCGGCCCTCCCCTCGCTCACAGAGGCGTGAATTTAGAGCGCATCAACCCGGCGCATCACCCAGGTCATTGGCCCCTTGACCTCGACGTATGTGCTTGGTCCAAGGCTTGCCTAGGCGGCTCGGGCCCGCGCGCCCCACACGGAGAACCCCGTTGGGCTCGCCCTCATCACGCCCCGCCGCCCGCGCATGGCGGTCCTCCAAACGAGGTCTATGATGTCAGCCCGCGCCGCTTTTTGCCTGCTCGCCCTCTGCGCCTCGCCCCCCCCCGCTCACGCAGGGAATCACTTTATCTTGGAGATGGAGGCGGGCTTGGCCTCGCCGCTGGGCCTCGATGAGGCCCTGAGCGTGGAGTCGGGCGGCGTCGTCGGCGGCACCTTCGGCGTGGGCGGGCGCTTGGGCTACCCCGCGTATTATCTGACCGTCGGCGTCTCCACCGGGCGCTTCTCCTATCACGGCCCCGCGCGCGCCGGCAGCCCGCTGGTTGAGCAGGATCGCACCGAGTGGCGCGTGGGCGGGCGGGTGTACCTGCCCCTCAGCGAGCGGCTGCGGCTTCACCTGGGCGCGGGCTTCGGTGAGACCCATCATGAGGCCTGCGTCAGCCGCGAGGGCTTTCGTGCCCTCAACCTGGTGGCGGATACGGCGACCTTGTTCGGCGAGGTGGGCCTGCAAGCCCGCGTCTATAATCACCTGTCCTTCGGCTTCGTCGCCAACGCGGCGCTCTATCCCGAGACGGATGAGCTGGACTTTATCGCCCGCGCCGCCCGCTTGTCCGAGGCGGAGCCCGGACGCGTCGCCGCGCTCCTGTTGACCACCCTGCACTTCTGAGGCTGTGATGCGCCACCTCACCCCCCTCGCCTTGCTCCTCACCCCCGCGCTCTTGGGCTGGACGGTCTACGGAGAGGGCCTCGCGCTCTGGTCCGCCGGGGAGGGCCAGATCATCGCTGAAGGCCAGCGCGTGCCCCTCGACGTCCTCGGGCGCGTTACCCCAGATGAGGTGCTTCACCTGGAGGCCACCCTGCCCCTGCGCGCCGATCGCGGCGATGGCGTGCTGGCCGTTTATATGGATGATCGCCTCCGCAACCTCGGCCGCGTGGCCCTGCCCAACCCCCGCGTGGAGATCCGCTATCGCGAGTATGACCCTTATGGGGATCTCCTCTTCGTCGCCGCGCTGGAGAGCGCGCGCGGCTACGCCCGCTTGGACGGCTATGGTGAGCGCGATCTGATCCTCCAGCTCGATCTGCGCGGTGAGGATGGCGCGGCGTGGCGCCGCTTTGAGCTGGTGGAGATGCACGTCCGCGCCGTCAACCCCGAGCTGGATGATGCGCTGCAAGAGGGCCACGTCGTCGCCAACAGCGGCGGCGGCTGTGATGATGGCTATGATGACAACAGCGGCTATGAGGATGAGGGCTATGGGCACAGCAGCGGCGGCGGCTGCGAGGGCGATGATCTGGACGATGGCGGCGGCGCAGACACCAGCAGCGACGGCGGCTGCGAGGGCGATGACTTCGACTCCGGCAGCGAGGGCGCTGATCCCGGCTGTGACTGTGAGGGCGACGCCGTGGCCGCGCGCCGTGGCGTCTATCAGCGCAGCCCTTGGATTGTCCGCGCGCTGAACTGGACACCCTGGCTGCTGATCTATCTCTTCATTCAAGGCTTGAAGCGAGGCCGCCGCCGCGCTATGCGCTGATCGATGCGCGTCCCCCCCCTCCTGACCCTGACCACCGCCCTCCCCCGTGATCCTCAAGACTTCAGCGGTCGCTTTATCGCCGAGCTGGTCCTGGCGCTGCGCGCGGAGGGCTTGGAGGGCCGCGTCTTGGCCCCCGCCGGGCGGCGCTTGGCGGGCGTCGAGGTGGTCCACTTCCCCACCCTCGGCGGCGTGCTCGATGCGGGCGGCGCCCCCGACGCCCTGGAGCGATCGCCGCTGCGGGCGGGCCTGTCGGGGCTGGCGACCTCAGCGGCCATCGCCGCCGCCCTGCGCCTGCATCGCCGCCCCCATGAGGCGCTCGTCTCACACTGGCTTGTGCCCAACGGCCTCATCGCCCCCGAGGCGATCCATTATGCCCACGGGGGGGACGTGGCGCTCTTGGAGCGATTGATCGCCTCGCGGCGCCTCGCGCGGCGGCTGGATCAGCGCGCACGGGCGATGATCTTCGTCAGCGAAGATCTGCGCCGCCGCTTTAACGCGTGCTTGGCCCGCCCGCCCCGCGCGCCGCAGCGGGTCTTGCCCATGGGCGTCAGCCCCCATCAGCCCGATCTGTTCGCCTTGGCGCGGATCAAGGCGGCGGCGCGCGGGCGGCCCATCGTGGCGACCGTGGGGCGGCTGGTGCCGATCAAGGGGCTGGATGTCTTGATCGAGGCGCTGCGCGGGCTGCCTTCGGCGCGCTGGGTGGCGGCGGGTGAGGGGCCGCTGCGTGAGGCCCTGGCGGCGCGGGCGCGGGCGG